>CAYTUE010000250.1:0-1582 GCA_964441085.1 uncultured Planctomycetaceae bacterium | reverse complement strand
CAGGACAAGCAGTGGTACCCAGCTTGGGTCAAACGCTATGCCGAATTTTCTCGTGTTGGACAAGATGTTCAGCTAAGCCTGTCACGGGGTTCCGTGATCGATTTTTCTCGGCAATTACGAGACAACGGAGTCGTCGCATGGCGGCGACTTCAGGCGGTGCAATCCTTGTCGTTGTATCGTGATTTGATTTTGCAAGAACAGGAACCTGAGTTAACCGATGTGATTCAAAAGCTGACTTCAGTGGCGGGTCAGGAAGAGGCATTTGGTTCGGAGGCTTTGCCCGATCAACGTCGTCAGATATCTTTGATTGGACAAATTGACGGTTCCGATCCTGTCATCATTCAGCAAACTCGTCGAGAGCTACGTGTTCAGGGAAAAGCGTTGGAGACGGAGCGAGCTTATATCGGATGGATTGAACGGTTTCTGAGATACTGCAACATCGCTGACACCGAGCCCGCTGCGATTGGGGAACACGCATCGGAAGCTGAAAGAGCGGCGCATCAATGGCAGCATGTGCGTCGCAGCCTTGAGCCGGTGGGGGAGCCGCAGATTCGATCGTTTCTGACGACCTTGGCCGCGGACATGAATGTCGCCGTGAGTACTCAGTCGCAGGCCAAGTCCGCTCTTCTGTTTTTGTTTGGCAAGGTGATTGGTCGCGAGCTGGGTGTGATTGATGCGGTCAATTCAGGAAAGGCAGAACGTCTGCCAGTGGTGTTGAGTCGCGATGAAATTGCTGCTGTGTTTCCCGAGTTTCAGGGATTGCGGCGTTTGATGTTTATGCTGATGTACGGTGCTGGTTTGCGGCACGTGGAATGTCGTCGGCTGAGAGTGAAGGACGTTTGTTTCGATGACGGGCACATTTTGGTGCGGAGTGGCAAGGGTGAAAAAGACCGAATCACTGTTTTACCGGATGGCTGTCGTTCCAGTTTGATTGAGCAGGTCGAGTTGGTTCGCCGGCAACATGACCGAGATTTGCGGGATGGATTAGGTTCTGTTTACTTGCCTTACGCTTTGGAGCGTAAGTATTCCAATGCAGAGCGTGAGTTTTGCTGGCAGTGGCTGTTACCTGCGACTCGACTTTCAAAAGATCCTCGAAGCGGCCAACATCGTCGGCATCATTTGGCGGAAGACTACTTCGCTAAATTTTTCAAGAAGGCGGTGAAGCGTGCAGGAATCAGCAAGAACGCGGTTCCTCATTCGTTGCGTCACAGTTTTGCGACTCACCTTTTAGAAAGTGGCAGCGACATTCGCACGGTTCAAGAATTACTGGGCCACAAGGATGTCCGCACGACTCAGGTTTACTTACACGTGATGAACAAACCGGGGATCGCCGTGAAAAGCCCGGTGGACGAGCTTTTGGGGTAGGGCTTTATTGCCGTGGTGTGTTGACCGGAAGGCGGGCGAACTTCGTCCTTGTGGGTGGCATAGCCCGCCGTTGTTTTTAGTTATGTTATGTTTTTGTGTCGTGAACGAGATGCTTGCTAGGCTATCCTACGGATGCCGAGATTGCAAGGCGTGGTGAAGGAGTTTGCGGTCGACTAGTCGTGCCGACCGACGTCGGGTTCACATCGGCGTGGTTGTG
>CAYTUE010000249.1:0-1592 GCA_964441085.1 uncultured Planctomycetaceae bacterium | reverse complement strand
GTATGGGCGTACCCAGCCAGAAGTCACCTTCAGGACTATTCACACGTCGGCAATTCCCTTTGCATGGGTTCACGCCCATGGCTTCATCATGCAGACACTTTGTGGCTGCATGACTGCATTTGCGACTAGGAAAAGCCACTGGGCCGTCAAAAACGCAGAGGTCCGCGCTGCACTTTCCGCCAAACATGGACTCGCGACGGCACATCGGCTTGTGAATGAAAAGTGGGAGTCTGAGTACCTCGATATCAAAACTGAGTTGTTTGAGCGAATTCAAAGCTATCCACGTGGTGGTCGTTTTCGTGACGAACTCAACGTTAGGTATCAGAATACGCTCGAAAGACTTGCTGATGGGCATCTGTTGAGTCAACAGCCTGACTATCCGCAGGCTGTGGATTTTTACAAAGCGTCAGCAGCGAAGCTGGAAGGGCTCAAGATCGAGCATGTGCCGAAAAAGATCGACAGGCTGTACTCAAAGCTGATTATAGCAGCAGTTCTTTCGCAGGACGAGCCGTCCGTCCGCAACGCAATTTCTGAACGCGACGAAATTCTACAGTAACAACAAGCTCAACATGTTGTTTGTCGACCATTGGGAACCGCAAGGATGCGATTCAACCTTTTTGTTCTGGTTTCGTTGTTGTTGACGTCAGCCGCCTACGCTGGAGAGAAGCCCGCTGGAATTCCATGGAAGACTGAAACCACACCTAACTTCAGCATCCATTACCGGCACGTCCACGATATTCGAGCGATTGCGACAGCGTGCGAGGCTGCCAGAACACGGGTTCATCAATTCTGGTTTGCGGATGATGAAATTGGCGGTTGGGCTCCCCGCTGCAATGTCTACGTCTGTGGTGACTCAGAAGAGTTCTCTCTTGCTGGTCGCGCATCGGCTGGTGGAGCAGGACAATCCCTTGACC
The DNA here is from genome assembly GCA_964441085.1 of uncultured Planctomycetaceae bacterium. GTDB lineage: Bacteria > Planctomycetota > Planctomycetia > Planctomycetales > Planctomycetaceae > Fuerstiella. The sequence goes on along the minus strand of CAYTUE010000249.1, from coordinate 678 downwards.
AAGAGTGGCGAGCGCAATTACATGTATTACCGTTGCACCCAATATCACAAAGGCGATCATCCTCGTATCCGTTTGACGGAAGCGGACCTGGATTCTCAGATGCTTGAAGTCTTTGACTCACTGCGTGTTGATGACGACGACTTTCGTGAAACCATCCGAGAAGAACTACGACAAGCAGTTAACTGGGATCAGGAATCTGCGATCGCAAACGCAAAGACTCTCCAGGCAGAGTTGGCATCAGTTCGGCAGCAGCAGAAGCGGTTAACCAACCATCTTTTGCTCGAAGAGATTGACCCAACGAACTACGCAGAAACAGCCCGTGAGCTACGTGACAAGGAGGCAGCATTGAAACTCGAAATCGATGTCACCGATCGGGGTCGGCACGAAATCATCGACATTGCGGTGAAAGCGTTTGAACTTTCACAAAGCCTGCGACAGAAGTGGCTTACGGCTGATTACGCTGCTAAACGTTGTCTGCTCGAAATCATCTGTTTGAACTGCACTCTCGATGACGTAAGTCTAGTGCTCACAATGAGAAAGCCCTTTGACCTATTGACCTATTGACCTATTGACCTATTGGCCAAAGGGCCAAAGGGCCAAAGGGCCAAAGGGCTCGTTTCAGAAAAAAGTCGGGACGACAAGATTTGAACTTGCGACCTCTGCACCCCCAGTGCAGCG
>CAYTUE010000248.1:0-1618 GCA_964441085.1 uncultured Planctomycetaceae bacterium | reverse complement strand
CCATCGTGCCTGGGCCACAGCACCATATGAAAATGGTTTGGCATCAGGCAGTAGCTGAACAGACGCATTGGAATCCGATCTCCAGCCTGCTTGATCAGTTTGAGAAATGCGGCGAACGGATTACGTTTACGTGCCGCAGTTGTGGGATAATCTGGCGAACAGAAATTTATCAATTCAAAGCACTAGCAGGGTGCTGAAAAAGTCTTTGATTTGTTAGTGTACGAACATCAATCATGGAGGTGTTCGATGCGTGGTCATAAAAACATTCAGAGTCAGCTTTTTTTCACAATCGATGTCGAATCTCGGATTCGCAGCGACCATCCGCTTCGAGCTATCAAGGCTCGTGTGGATGGAATTCTTGCGACGATGGACGATCTGTTTTCTTCGGCTTATAGCAAGCTTGGCCGTCCGAGTGTTCCGCCAGAACGCTTATTGAAAGCTCTTCTATTGATGGCCTTATACTCCGTTCGCAGCGAACGTCAGTTGGCTGAGCGAATTGATACGGATTTGCTTTTCCGCTGGTTTCTGGACATGAACCCGGAAGAAGCTGCTTTCGACGCCACGGTTTTGACTCACAACCGCCCGCGAATGGAAGAACACGGAATCATTAGCGCATTTTTTGACGGCGTCCTTCGCGATGCCGTTGAAGGTGGCTTGTGCAGTGACGACCACTTCACTGTCGACGGAACGATGATCGAAAGTATGGCTTCGATGAAAAGTTTTCGGCCTCGCGATGAATCAGACGATGACTCGCGAGACTCCAACGGTTTCAAGCCTCGCAATCCAGACGTGGATTTCAAAGGCCAGAAACGCAGCAATGCCACTCACCAAAGCCGCACTGATCCTGAAGCGAAGCTTTATCGAAAAGGCCCGGGCAAGCCATCGCAGCTAAGCCACTTGGGGCATATTCTGACGGAGAATCGCAACGGTTTGATTGTTGAAGCGATCGTTACCGAGGCCAACGGCAAAGCCGAATGCGAAGCAGCGCTTGAGATGACAGATCGTTTCATCGCCAAGCATGGCAAAACGCCAAAGACTCTTGGAGCCGACAAAGGCTACGACACCGGTGATACCTTGATCGGTTTGGAAGCACGAAAAATTAAGCCGCACATTGCGATGACCAGCAAGACACCGGCGAACCCGGAAACATCAGCCAAAAAACGTCGACCGGGAATTCGAGCCCGGTTGCGAATGAAAGAGCGACAATCAACGGTTGAATATTCCATTAGCCAACGGGTCCGCAAGAAAGTTGAAGAATGTTTCGGGTGGCTGAAAACGATCGGTGGACTCGATCGCAGTCGTCACGCAGAACGTTGGAAACTAAAGCAACAATTCGAACTGGGCTGCGCGGCTTACAACTTGGTGCGTTTAAAGAAGTTGCTGCCGACTTAAATCACTTCGAGCAGCTTGGCAGCCTTGCCAAAGTTGCTCAAACAATCAGAGGAGCATGCTAACGAACGCGATTAAAAAGTAGATCTCCAACATGATTTTCAAAAATCGACATCGAAAATCTGTTCAATCACTCATTAAGCTACTTTTTCAGCACCCTGCTAGTGCACTGATTCCACCTGCGCCCCTGATTTCTCCTGTTGTGTTGTCCATGGACATCCTGAATGAG
>CAYTUE010000247.1:0-1631 GCA_964441085.1 uncultured Planctomycetaceae bacterium | reverse complement strand
AGATGCTGGAGTTGGATACGCCTTCTTGAACGAAGACGGTACGCAAGCAAAGTTCTTGTGGCAGTGTTGCTGACCTTATTCCTTGGCCAAAGTTCATGAAGGAGTAATACAATTGGGGCCGATAATCATTTCCGCAGTTGAATTGTAAAGACACAGAATTTTCATTTTGGCTTTTGTTTGTTCGCTTGAGCCACAAGCCGATCAAGCGACTTATCATCTAGTGTCGCAATCTTGCGAAAGACATCTGGTCTTTCCATTACACGTTGCTTGATCAGCGGTGGAACTTTCTCGGCGAGGATCAAAAGCGTGTCCGCATCTTCGCCAAGTGCCCCAGCAAGTTTGCATATCATCTCTTCGCTGGGATGCTCGCCAAAATCGAGTTTGTGATTCTCGATCTTACTGATGTACGTAAACGTAACATCTACCTTCGCAGCGAGTTCACGTTGCGATAGATTTCGTTCTTGCCTGATCGCTCGAATTGTTTTGCCAAAGAGCATTGTTTCACCTTCAAGGCTGCTTCTTTGTCACATCCGAACATCGTATTCTGGATTGCAGTAAACAGTCAACATGGCGACGGAATTGGTTTTGCTCATGAAGTTAGGAGTAGCTACTTGCGGAAAGATTGCGAAAGCGATGGTAGGCGAAGAGGCTCCGCTTCCGAGTCGAAGCATAAGAACTTTAGAGCAGTTTCTGCATGGACATGATATTGATGACAGCTACAAGAACTCCGATTCCAAGCACAGGCTTGCGTGTCGTGCCGTCAACTCGGTTGACACTTGCAGTGCAGGCGACAATCAACTTCATGCGACGATGATCGACATCATTACTAGCCTCGGAGACAAGGAAAACTACTGCGATTTTCAAGGTAACCTTGACAAAATTGCACAGGACAAAGGTGTAAGTTACCTAAACGAGTCGTTATCCAAACACGGATTGGAAATCCAACTCGACGAAGAAGGGAGTGCCACGCTTTGCCACGCCAACGAGATCCCGTTGACAAAAGGGGCTTCGGCAGTTGCCAAACAGAACAAGTTTGTTTTTCTTCCAAGGGTGTTCAAACCTGAAACGCAGGATCTGGAAACCGACGAAAATCTTGTGGCAGTGATGATGCCCCTTGCGGCAGGATTCAATTCGGTGATTGAAGCCATTCGTGAATCATGTGAGTCAATTGAACTGACTTGCCAACGTGCGGATGACATCTGGGAAGAGACGGCAATTATTGACGAGATTTTTGCGTTGATATGCCGAGCAGGAATCGTGGTTTGTGATCTGACGGGGCGTAATCCCAACGTCCTCTATGAAATGGGAATCGCCCAGACTCTCGGCAAGCCAGTTGTCATGCTTACACAGAACAATGAAGACATTCCATTCGATGTAAAACACCATCGCTATCTCAAGTACCTCGGTAATGGCGAAGGACTTGAGGCGATGAAGGAGGCGTTGACTGAAAGACTGGAGACAATTTGGCATCAAGAATTCGCTGAAGAATGATTCTTGAATCTGAATGTGACAAGCAAGGCACAAGATGAGCACACAAACAATTGAACCAGAAACCAAACCGAAAGCGGCCAAGCCAAAAGCAAAGCCTGAAAAGCTGACGCTTGCCAAGCTTGAACGACGATTGTTTGAAG
>CAYTUE010000246.1:0-1633 GCA_964441085.1 uncultured Planctomycetaceae bacterium | reverse complement strand
GTAGGTATCACTGCTTCCGACCAGACAGATTTCGCGGTTCGGTGGAAGGATGGTGTTGATCTGAGTTTGAAGCGTATGAAAGTCTGCCCAGCGATAACCACGTTCGGACGTCGAGCTGACGTTGGCGGCGGCTGTCCAGAAACGAGGACGCTCGGGGTCAATGAAACCGAGATCTTCGCAACGCCTTGGATTGTTGGCGACTTGCAGGAAGCCGCCCTTCGCGTTGGTAAAACTCAGGCTTCGTTTATCACGATCCCCTAAACCAGAAATGATCTCGCCAGCCATGATCGTATTGGATAGCCCGTCGGTGATGTCTCGGAACTTCATTGACTTTCGAGGGATGAAGGCACCACGCAAGCCACAGCGGGCTCGTTCCATTTGACGAGAATCACTTTCGTACATCCATCTTCCAGATTGCCAAATCGTGACGCCTTCTTCAGCGTCGTAAAAGGAATCTCCGGTAGAGCATCCATAGTTTGTTCGCCCAAAAGCTGGTAACCCAAAACCAGGGTCGCTAGGGCAGCGATAGGTTGGAATATCTGTCGCCCAAGGTTCGTAGATTCCTTGAAGTGGCCGCGGACCAAAGGCAGGCCAGTCTGCTCCGTTTTCGTCCGTATGAGGCTGACTAATTCTTTCCCAGATTGCTTGTTGTTCAACGAATGGGAGCAAGCCAACGAGGTAACTTAACTCTAAGCGAGTGAAGCCACCTCCTGAAGTGTTGCCACTTGCGACTGAAGCAGTGTTGATGTTTTCGTTCGTTGGACCGACACCATGAACCGGCAACTGCTTGTAAGCCGAATGGTAGTTATGAAGTCCAAGACCGATCTGTTTCATGTTGTTACTACAGCTCATTCTGCGAGCAGCTTCACGAGCAGACTGAACAGCAGGCAGCAACAACCCAACTAATACCCCGATGATTGCGATCACGACAAGCAGTTCAACTAAGGTGAACGCGGGGCGTTGTTTGTGAGACCAATGAGGCAATCGAATCTGTATGGTCGACATCACTTTTCTCCCTCTTCTTCCAAATCACTTTCAGCAGCAATCTTGGCGGTGATATCTTCAAATGTGTGATCGCCTGTCTCTTGGACCACACGAGGAGAGTCATCACACCCAAGAATGAATGGCGTGAAAAGAAGAAAAAATCCAAAGAACGAAATTTGAATCACACGGCACATGGTGACGGTTTCCCAGCAGGTGAAAATGAACCACCGAAAAAGTACTTCGTGATGTTACCCTTTTGTTGTCTCGGATATCAGCTATTTCATGATAAATTCATGCGAGAATTTGATGTCTATCCGAACACGGCTTCGAGTCTCTCGGGCAACTTTGTGGAATTCAACAAGAATAACTTGCCTTCAAAGGAGCAGCCTCAGTTCTGTTGGTCCTTTAGGGCTTATTTAGGGGCAAATTTTGGCCAGGAGTCGATGCCGACCATTCAAGCACGCTATTTAAGAGATATAGAACCGCACCAAATTCGTCCAAGTCTGTTCAAAAAAGATGGAGATCTTGACCTTCACCGCACTAAAGACGCTGTATTACGGGTTACAGCAGTTTCTCACATCGCTGCGGAGACACTTTGACGGCAGTGCCCAATGGTTGGGCAAATAGGCTGACACGAAGCTCTTCGGTC
>CAYTUE010000245.1:0-1649 GCA_964441085.1 uncultured Planctomycetaceae bacterium | reverse complement strand
GCCGCGCCAATCCCACTGGCATATAGCAGGTCACCTGAAAGCATCGGGCGGCAGATAGACATTTCATATTTGGGCTGGAGCGGGACGTTCCAGTACTGACTTCCGTCAGCAGGATTCAGCGACGTCACGCCCTCTGGCTGATAAATGATCAGCTGACGGACGCCGCCTCTTTCAATAATTGACGGTGGACAATAGCCAGCATTGCAATCCAACGCTTTCCATTGAACTTCGCCTGTGAGTTTATTGAACGCGACAACGCCCTGCCCTTTCCCTCCCACCATCGTGTAGATCAAGTCGCCATCGACTAAGGGATGAGATGAAAAGCCCCATATAGGTGCTTCAACGCCAAAGTCGCTCTTCAAGTTCTTCTTCCAAACAAGCTCGCCATCCTCGGTTTTCAAACAGCAAAAATCGCCTTCGCTTCCAAGAATGTAAACGTGCGGGCCATCAACGGTGGGCGTACAGCGCGGGCCAGCCGGATAAGAAATGTTGTAATCACAGTCGTACTTGTGAACCCATTTTTCCTGTCCCGTTTTAGCATCCAAAACGACCAAGCGTTCTTCCCCTGTAACCTTGACCCGTTTTGTCGGATGGTTTACTGCCTTCCCGTCAGAGCGTTTGAAATCAAACACAAAGACTTTGCCATCGGCCACTGCCGGGCCTGCATAACCACCATGAATCGGCATGCGCCATTTGATCTTCAATCCTGATTCGGGAATCGCATCAATGATCCCGGACTCCCTGTAGACGCCGTCACGGTTAGGCCCCATCCACTGCCCCCACTCATCAGCTCCCGCAGGCGCCACGATCAGCGCACTCATCGAAACACTCAATAAGAGTTTGGTGAGACTTGAACTGTAAATCTGAAATGTGTTCATGGTCGGTTCCTATTCAAACAAAACGAATGGTGTGACACTGCTGACGAATGCATTGTAACAGCTTTGCGAACAACGGACCAAACCCCAGCCGGTGTCCCGCTTGGTGATTGATCCAATAATTTCTTACCGTTGGTGTCAAGGATCTGGCAGTAGTGCATTCTGATTTTTTAGACAGTGCATGTTTTCATACTATCTCGTCCGCTCGATTTGCCACACACAACTCTGGACATTCTGACTGACTCTTCCCGTCAAGCCTTAGGCAATCGCAACGTTGTTTATTTGGCGTGTTAGTGCAAGTGACGACATACCGGCTAGTCCGCAACAAAAATGGAAGATTAGTTCTCTCAAAACCGATGAATGTCGATAGCCAAGTCGATCACCAGATGTCTGACGTCATGTTCAAGTGAGTGGATCAGATTTGTGACTGGTGTCATGGAGGAGCCAAATGAAGAAAATCACTCGTATTACTGCACTTTGGTTGCCATTGTCTCTGCTTGCCTCAACGGCAGATGCTCAGACGAGGCTCTCGTTGCTAAACAGAAACGAGCCAGCTAGCACTCCTAGCTTCATTCGCCAGCATGGCGATCTTACTGGGAATGAAGGATATAATCTCGAGTTTGAGAATGAGCCAGAAAGAGAATCCGAACGAGAGCGGATCGAAACGGAGCGCCATGACTTCACTCAGTCGACAACCGTGGTTGGGCGTGGCACGACCCAAGTCGAATTTGGCTACACTTTTTTTCAGGGTTCTAGCGAAACGGAAGTCGAAGA
>CAYTUE010000244.1:0-1670 GCA_964441085.1 uncultured Planctomycetaceae bacterium | reverse complement strand
CTCGCTGACGCGTTTTGAAGTTGCGTTTTTGAGTTCGGCATTGTTTTTGGGCAACCCGAAGTGACAGCGACAGATGAGTCAAAATCGTTTTTTCCTTGCGAACGCGTCGGGTTACCAAAGGCGCAACCCAGTCAGTTGAAACGATGTTTGGCAGTCGCAGACAACAGCGAGCGTGGCGTTGGCGACAGCATCCGTGAGTGTGTCATCACGTCGCCAAATTCTGTCAATTCGGACCCGAAATGTTTTTGGCAGTAAACGGTGTCTAAATTCAGAAAATAAGCATTTCTGCGATTGAATGTGTTCATCATGCCCGATAATGTTCTGCGACTGAGTCTCAATTGCACCTGTTGGTGCTCTGAGAGTCACATAGCCAGCGAACAGAATGCATGCCGCTCGCAGCCGCATTTGTCATTCTCACGTAGCCAGCCAAGCCTTGTCAGCACTGCCTGAAACGTTCAGCAGTGTGCAAAAATTCTCTTGCTTGGAAAGACAACGATGTCTCGTTCTGCTCGTGATAAAAACCACCGAGGTTTCACTCTGATTGAATTGCTGGTTGTGATCGCAATCATCGCAATTCTTGTGTCGCTTTTAATGCCCGCCGTTCAGCAAGCTCGCGAAGCGGCTCGCCGAACTCAGTGCAAAAACAATCTGAAACAAATTGGCTTAGCCGCCCACAACTATCACGATGTTTACAGCACGTTTCCAATGGGGGTCAACAGTCAAATTTACGGCCCCTTGGTAGCTTTGCTTCCGTATATGGAAGCAGCCAATCTTCAAAACTTGTACGACTTCGACGAATACTACGCGAGTGCTGCAAACAGCGATGCGATCAACACTGTTGTTTCGTCGTATCTGTGCCCATCGATGGTGATCCCTCGAAATATTCCCGAAGAATCGTGCAGCGAACCTGGGGCTCCTGCCAGTTATGGACTGTCTATGGGCAGTCACAACGGCATTACTGGTCCATCCAATGGTATGTTTTCCGGCTACGACGGTTTTTCATCAGCTCGGCCTGTGAAAATCCGAGACGTCACTGACGGGACATCAAATACCATTTTAGCCGGTGAGTTTAACTTCAGACTGGAAGACTATCTTTGGTCATCATTTACCTGTCCGACATTGGCGGGTGAGATTCGTTGGGGGGCTCACCGCTGGGCTCCTGGTTATCCCGGCGTGAGCCTTGGATCGACAGAAGGGGATCTCAACGTAAACCTGAATGTGAACAGAGAAACGTGGCGAAGTGATCACGTTGGTGGGGTTCAGTTTGCACTGTCTGATGGTTCAGTTCAATTCGTGAGCGAAAACACGGACGCTGGTGTTTTGGATGACTTGGCGGCTCGCAACGACGGCAACGTGATTGGGGAGTTCTAAGTCTGATGTTGAATCACTCTCGGATATTTTGGTTCGTTCTGTGCTGTTCTGTCGTAACGGGTGGAATGCTTGGTTGTGGGGCAACTGAGCAACCCAGTCGAGGGCAGCGAGTTGCCGTGGATGGCATCGTGACTTTAGATGGTGACCATTTGCAGGCCGGTCGGATTGTGTACATCACCGACCAAGGCGCGGGAAAAGTGAAGGCGGCAGCAGCCATTGTTCACGGCTACTACAACTTCACTGTGGAAAACGGTCCACTGGCTGGGAAGGCCCGAGTCGAAATTTATCCGAAAGAGATT
>CAYTUE010000243.1:0-1751 GCA_964441085.1 uncultured Planctomycetaceae bacterium | reverse complement strand
TCTGTAACGAGCGCCCGGACACCAAGGCCATCACAAGATACGGGCGTTTACGAGAGGAACCGTTGGAATAAATGGGAACAACGTTCGGGTGCACAACCGCCGCAGCCGCCTGTGCCTCACGGGAAAATCGCTTACAAGATACCCCACTGATCGACAGATGAGGAGCCAGGAACTTGATCGCCACCGGGCGATTGAGCACCGAATCAAACCCCTTGTAGACGACTCCCATGCCCCCACGTCCGATGATCTGTTCGATACTGAACCCGTCGATTCGTCCCAGCATTTCCGGATGAGTGGGAGGGTCGAACGGCAATTGTGGGTGGTCCTGAGTTTCATCACTCGGTCCGACTTCCAATGTTGCAGGGTTGGGCGAATTTTGATCCACTCGCACAAAAACACTGGAATGAAATTCATCACCGCTCGTTGTTTCAACGTTCGAGGTCTCTGCCAGGTGCTCGGTGGCTCGGCTCCAAAACGCTGCCTCCCCCGCGAATTGATCTAACAGGTTGCGGCAACTTTCACAGCCCGAAAGATGTTCGGCCAGTTGTTGCTCCGATTGTGGGTCGAGTGATTCCGAAATCGCTTGTTGAAGTTTCGCAGGGTCACAAGCTGAATTGACTGTGTTCATGGTTTCTGCCCCTGTGTTTGTGACTCTGTCAGCAGCGTTTTTGAATCCAAAGAAAAGTGGGACTCATAAGTCCGTTCAATCGTCGTCCTTAATTTGGCGATGACTCGCGAACGCGCCAAATAAATCGCTCCAGTGCTCAAGCCTAGCGATTCGGCGACCTCTTTGATGGGACGTTGCTCGACCGTGGTTCGCCAGAATGCTTGCCATGTGTGTGGCTGAAAAGACGCTTGGATTCGTTTGGCGGCCCACGCAAAAACCTGTTTTTCAAATTCGATGTCGTAAAAATCAGACTCAGCACATGGTGATTTGATACTGGCCAATGTGGGATCGCTGGCCGACAAAGGTCGTCGATCCTGCTGACGCAGGAAATCAATGGTGAGGTTTCGTGCAATGGTGCTAATCCAACCGCGAAATGAGCCTTTTGTTGGATCGGGTTCCCAGCGACGAACAGATTTGGCAATTCGCACAAAGACATCCTGAGCCAAATCGGTTGCGTCGGCGGTTTGCAAGCCTCGTGAGCGAGCGATCCGCAGAATCAGCGGTTCATAGATCTCACAAAATTCAAACCATGCTTCAGCGTCAGCGGGTTCTTTCAACCGCAAGATTAAGCTGTTTCGAGTTTTTGGTATGTCGTTCAAGGTGTTGGCTTTGAAGCAGTTTTGGTTGCATCTGGTAAGTGACACGTTGGCCAGATCAGTATCTGTCACGAATTCCATAAGAAAATTTCACAAAACAGTGCCCACACAGCCTGGAATCGGCAAGTTGGTCATATGCACCGATGGCAGACGCTCATGAAGGGACACGCTTATGGGGACACAGGCAATCGTGGTTGGCATGTTGATTGCTGACAGATGTCGGCAGTATACAGATGTGCGGCAGGGGAGCACTGGTTACTCGCAACCAGTGTGCGAAGCACGGGAGCCGAATTTTCGATTTGCGACTGAGCTCAACGGGGGCCGATGGTGTGGCCACGCTGGTTGCAGGCATGAACGAGAAAGGGAACACTGGAACACTGGCAATGCGAGTCGCCAATGAATTGCTCGTTTTGTACTGCTCGTTTTGTACTGTTCGTGGAAGTGAGTAGGATGTCTCTCCTCGATAACTTTTGAACGGCTTGGAACGA
>CAYTUE010000242.1:0-2168 GCA_964441085.1 uncultured Planctomycetaceae bacterium | reverse complement strand
GGAAAACGGTCCACTGGCTGGGAAGGCCCGAGTCGAAATTTATCCGAAAGAGATTGAACTTGAGCAGTTTGAAGAGGCTCGGGGCGAAGATCGGAATCGATCTGTCGACATTGTCGCAGTAAAGATTCCCGCAAGATATAATCTTCGCTCCGAGCTATCTGCCGATGTCCAGCACGACGCGGAAAGTAACTTGTTTCATTTCGACCTGTTGTCCAAGTAGTCGCCCAGATTTTCATCGCAGACTTGAATCTGTGACTTTCAAACGAAAAGCATCTGATGACCAAAACAATTCTCACCGTATTGGCTGTTTGTACAGCGTTACAAGCATCACCTGCCTACTGTCACTTCATCTGGCTCAGTCCCCTGAAGACAGATTCTGGCGGCAAAGTGTCCGTGTATTTCGGAGAAGATGCCACCGACAACAACAGTGACTATCTTGGTCGTGTGAGCGGAGTTGTTGTTTCCAAGATCACGGGAACATCTGCACCGGAACCGCTGACTCTGAACAAAACCGAAACTTCAATTTCAACATCTGTTAACTTTGATGAACAGTGCCTGTATGTCACGTCACACGACTTGGGTGTGATGGATCGAGGTGACATGCGGTTTCGGCTGAAGTACTACGCCAAAACGGGGCCTTCCGTTTCGTCGTCAGCTTGGCAAACCGCGAAAACATCTGATGACCTCAAGTTGGATGTTGTGCCTGTACAGATCAACGACAAAATTAAAGTCCACGTGTACTTCAATCAAAAGCCTGTTGCGGGAGTCCAGTTAACGGCAGCAGGCCCCGCTGCAGGTGATTTCGAAACCACGACAGACGCGAATGGACGGGCCACTTTTGACGTTGCTGATGCCGGTTTGTATTCCATTCGGGCACGTCATATTGAAGCTGTGTCGGGCGAGGTTCAAGGTAAGGCTTATCCTGAAATTCGACACTACTGCACTGTATCCTTACCCGTATCCTTAACCGTTCCGACTGCTGACTCGCCGGCTGCAATCGCAGAATTCCAGAACCTGCCGCGGCCGGTGACCAGCTTTGGGGCCGCCATTTCCGGCGAATCGCTTTACATGTATGGCGGTCATTTTGGGGCCGCTCATTCGTATTCCATGAAGCAGCAGTCCAACCAGCTCACTCGTTTGGATCTGAAGACAGGAAAGTGGGAATCGATCGCGACCGGTCCTCACCTGCAAGGCTTAGCTTTGGTGGCTCATCAAAACAAGCTGTACCGTATCGGTGGATTCACTGCGATGAATGCCGAAGCAGAAGAACACAACCTTGTTTCTCAAAACACGGTTGCTTGCTTTGACCTGAAAAAGAAAACATGGATGGAACTTCCCGACCTGCCAGAACCTCGTTCATCACTCGACGCTGCCGTTGTGGGAGACGTGATTTACGCAGTCGGAGGCTGGGCAATGGGCGCAGAAGAAAAACAATGGCATGCCACAGCGTGGAAGCTTGACTTGACCGCAGATCCTTTGCAGTGGCAACCGATTGCCAACCCCGGTTTTCAGCGTCGAGCCATCGCAACGGCTGCTCACAACGGGAAGCTTTATGTTGTGGGCGGAATGCAAAAACAAGGTGGCCCAACCACTGCCGTTGCTGTGTACAACCCCCAAACAAATCAATGGTCAGATGGGCCTTCTTTGTTTGTGAAGCCTGTGGCTGAAGTCGAAGCAGGTGAAGAAGCCACTGCTGGAAGGATGTCGTCTGGGGCCATGACGGGGTTTGGAGCATCAGCCTTCGCCACTGGGGGAGCACTGTATGTCACAACCGTTCAAGGAGATCTGCAAAAGCTGTCTGCTGATGGAAGCCAGTGGCAAGTGATTCGCACCGATCTGACTCCTCGATTCTTTCATCGCATCTTGCCGTTGAATGATCAACAGTTGATTGTGGTGGGAGGAGCCAACATGAGCATCGGAAAGTTCGAAAAAGTTGAAGTGATTGATGTCACTCCATAGTTCAAGCACACTCATAAAAATCGCAGGAAGAACGGGCTCATGAAAGACACCGAACTGTATCCAAGTTTTCGGCGTTTCGGTTGGAAGGCATACGAAGAAGGCCGCCTTGAAGCAGCCACGAAAGTGGCTCACTATTTTCTCGCTTGGAATGAAGATGATGCTGATGCACATCAACTTTTGGGCTTAGTTTTTCACGCAGCAACAGACTA
>CAYTUE010000241.1:0-2236 GCA_964441085.1 uncultured Planctomycetaceae bacterium | reverse complement strand
GTTGAGTGGGAATTCGCAATTTGGTTGGTAGCTGGTCGATCACTTCATGGATTGTTTTCGCCGCTTCTTCCAGAGCAGATTGTTGCTGGGCATGCTCTTCGTCATCGTCTTGTTGCTTCAAGGGAAGGTGCTGGCAAAGCTCTTCAAACAGCAGGCGTCGTTGCTTTTCGCGACGGTATTCGTCGATGGCACGGCAAAGAGTCCGGTGCGCTAACTGGTTTGGATTGCTTCCGCCGACCTCAAGGTAAGCATCATGTAGATTGTCCCTGCTCCACTTTGATGACCGACTGAGTCGTTCGTATGTTGGTGTGTCCATAGTTGTCTCTCCATGTGTTTGCGATCGTGTACAGATGAGACGTATGCCGAGCTGCAAATTGTTTAAAAAATGTGTTCACTTATTGAGAAAGAAGAATTCATATTGAGGCGTCAGTGACTATACTGACTTCATTCTCCCTTTACAACTTTGTTGTAGGGGCTCCATTGAAGCACTTTGTGAGAGAGAAGTGAGAGCATTCTTAGTGCCGTTTCCGGCGTCGAAAAGGCGTCGGCCCCATTGATGGTTGAAGTTTTCTGGACGAAGTGAGCGTCGACAGGATCGGATTTTTTTCGGTCCTGTCTGCGACGCTTGGATTGCGCGCAAAGCTTGTTGAGATCGCTTGGCGATGTTCATGATTTGATCTCCTTTGGCTGTGTGTAACTTTGTGCCATGTGTTGAATTTCTTGTTCAATTTGTTGCACGAGTTCTTGCGGTTCCAAGGCAAACGCATTTGTTCCAAAGCTGAGTATCCATTTCATGACTGGAGAAAAATCGCCAACTTGTATCGTCAAAATACAACTGCCGTCTGGCATGCATTCGAAGCTTTGAGAATTGTGCCAAAGACCTTCTTGCACGTACCGTGATGCATCTCGATGAAAACGAATGCGAACGGTATGAATCTCTGTATTGCCTGAGTGGTATGCTCCAAATGCAGATTGCTGCCAATCTTGTAAATTGAAATCGTCTGGAATCGCGTATTGCAATTCGTCACCCACTGTGACTTCAGTGATGCGATCTAATTTGTAGTTACGGATTTCCTGACGGCGTGAAGACCAAGCGATGACGTATAAACTGCCGTTATGAAAGACGAAGCCTTGAGGCCCTAGTTCTTGTTCCACGGGTTCCGTTGCTTGCATGGATTGGTACACCACAAGAACTCGCTTGCGATCTTCCATCGCCACCAGCAAGCTGTCGATCATACGACCGCGTTTCGTGTAATCGCTGCTGCCGAAATCTGTGGTCTGCAAAAGACGATTCATTTTTTCGCAGTACAACACACCTTGTTCACCCAGCATGCCCTTGATCTTATTCAGCACCTTTAAATTCCCTTCAAAGAAGGGAGTGGCTGCCATCGGTTCAAGCCAGCGGCGGCTCATGATGATGGAAATCAGATCGGTGTAGGTGAAGTTCAGCTGTTGAGACAGCGGTTGCATTTCCCAACGCTTGGTTCCGTTTTCGCCAACGACTTCGGAAATATCAAAGATGCTTTGTAGCACTTGGAGGTCTCGGCGAATTGTACGATCCACCACATCAGTTGCTCGCTGAAGCTCAGCGATCGTGCAGCCTCGGCGAGAAGATTCCAGCAATCGCAGAAGCTTCCATTGGCGGGTGAGTTGATTTGATGGTAAGTCGGACATGCGAGCAGTCTATTTTGGTTCTTGGACAGATCCTGTCACACGGTAAAAAAAACGGTGTTCACAGGGAGTGTTTCAAGGAGCAACTGCGTCTTAGACTACCATTACCAATTAGCGGGAACTTGTATGTGGCCTAAAAAGAACGATTTTTGTCCACCCGAGGCATGAGGGTGAACGTTCTGGGTGCTGGTGTTAGATCGGTCCTAGTGTCGTTTTTTTGTTTTGAGTGTGCAGTGAACTGCGGTGGCAGGTGTGCAGTGGACTTCGGTTGGTTGTAAGACGGTTGAAAAAGGCAACTTGAGGCGTCAGGCCGTCACTGGAGCAGCTTTTCAATGGTCTGCGATACGAAGGGATCGCTGCAAAACGATGATACAGTCGAATCGCCATCACTCGCCAACCCAACTGGAGTCGGGCTCTGTGAGCCCGACTCTGTTGCGTCCAGGCTCACAGAAGACCGGTTGCAGTAGTCACGTTCGGCCTCGCAAGGCCGACTACAGAAGTAGTCACGTCCGGCCTCGCAAGGCCGACTACAGAAAGGAGTGATGATCGCGTGATCGCAACGTGT
>CAYTUE010000240.1:0-2278 GCA_964441085.1 uncultured Planctomycetaceae bacterium | reverse complement strand
GATAGCCAAGCAGTGCAGAGAGTCAAACAGTTGCAGATAGCCAAACTGGGCTACGAAAACAAACGCTACCAGTTGACTTTCTTTCGCGCTCGATGCCGATAGTAAACGGCGATGCCATTAAAGCAGGTCAGCAGCACCATCAGAACCACGATTCCAGCGGCAGCGACGTTACTGAATTCTTTGACAGGCATTCGAATCCAACCATAGATCGCAATCGGCATTGCTGTGTACATGTCGAAGGGAGCATCAGCAATACGACTCGGTTCGGTAATCAACTGACTTGGATTTTCGATTCCCCCAGGACAAATTCTTGTCAGAGTGATTGCTCCCACCATAATCAACGGAGCTGTTTCACCGATGGCTCGAGAAATCGCCAAAATTGCTCCTGTCGCAATTCCCGGTAACGAAGCGGGAAGCACTTGGTTCCAAATGGTTTGCCAGCGAGTTGCCCCGAGAGCCAAGCTGGCAACTCGAATCGACTTCGGAACCGCACGAAGCGCTTCTTGAGACGCGATGATCACCACAGGAAGAATCAGCAATGACATGGTCATCGAACCAGCAATGACTGTGGGACCAAACGGAATAGGAATATTGATCAGTCCGCCCAGTAACTTGATGTTCACTGGGTTTCCCACAAAACCAAAGAACTTAACAAACACCATCAGTCCCAGCATTCCATAAACGATGGATGGGACACCAGCGAGATTGGAAAGATTCAGTTTGATGAATCGAGTCAACCGAGTGTCGGCTGCGTATTCTTCCATGTAAACGGCGGCACCAATACCGATCGGCAGCGTCAGCATTGTGGTCATACTGATCAACCAAAACGACCCCCAAAGGCCGCTCAAAATCCCCGCTTTTTCAGGGAATGTGGAATGCCCATGTTGGAAGAAACCGAAGTCCAACCAGCCAATCGACAGGTAGATCACGACAGCCAACAGAGCAATTAAAATGCAAATCGCAGTATAAACGGCCGTTCGGCAAATCGTCCGGAAAACCGAACTGAGCAACTGCCGTCGTTGAATATCAGAATCGGCTCCTGAAAAAGTCTCTGAACTCATTCGTACACCTCACGATATCGTCTCATGATGTACTGACTGATCACGTTGATAAATAAGGTCATCAGGAACAAAGTCAAAGCGACGGCAAAGCCACTTTTGACAACCAAGCTTTGAGCATCATCTTCGCCAAACGACGAATCGACGATGTAACCTGTCATTGTTTGCATACTATCAAACACATTGAATGTCATTTGCCTGCGACTGCCACACGCAATCGTCACCGCCATGGTTTCTCCGATGGCTCTGGCAAACGCCAGCAAGATCGACGCAAGGATTCCGGATAAAGCAGCAGGAACAACAATCTTTAATGACACGTCATATTGAGTCCCGCCAAGCGCATATCCAGCGTCTCGAAGTCCACGAGGCACAGCTCGTAAAACATCTTCGCTTAAGGATGCAACCATGGGCGTAATCATGATACCAACTACGATGCCACCGCTCGCAACGTTATAGATTCCCACTTCAACACCCAAGATGGCTTCAAACACCGGCTTCAGAACATAGGGAGTCACAAAGACCAAGCCAAAATAGCCATAAACAACAGTGGGAACTCCAGCGAGAAGTTCCAGCACGGGCTTCAAAAAAGTTCGTTCTTTGGGCTTTGCATATTCGCTCAAATAAATCGCAGATGCCAGTCCCACGGGCACTCCAATCGAACAGGCGATTCCAGCGACAGCCACCGTGCCAAAGATAAGCGGCCAAATCCCATAGTGAGGCTGAGGATTATCGGGGAGCCATTCGGTGTCGAATAGGAACTGAGATAAACTGACTTGCTGAAAGAATGCCTCGCCACCTGTAAAATTAAACAGGCTGTCATTCACCAAAACGGCGATGATTCCCACAGTTGTCAAAATTGAAACTGTGGCACACAAAAACAGTCCGACACCGATCAGCTTTTCGCTGAGCTTTTTCGGAGGACCGCCCGAATGTGAAGAAAGAATGGCAGAAGCACCGCGCGCTTGATCGACGGCGGGTTGCACTGGCTGAGATTGTTCCGAGGCAGAATCAGACACTTCAGCTTCCGAGCTTGGTGACGGACGAAAAATGAATGTGAGGTCAGGTTTGCGGAAGTCTAGCTAAGACCTACACCATCTGCAGGCAAGGGACAGTCTGTTGTGTCAAAATAGAGCGATTCCTGAAAGCACACACAAGACATCACATGAATTCGAGCAAAGTCGTGGCACAACCGGCTGCTCAGAGATGTCTGTCAAATTTCC
>CAYTUE010000239.1:0-2297 GCA_964441085.1 uncultured Planctomycetaceae bacterium | reverse complement strand
AACGTAAAGTGGATACAGATACAGTTCTTCCGGTGTCCACGTAAACGCTTCCTGAACACAGGCCATCCATTGGTCTTCGGATTGACCTTCTCCTCCGTAGATCAGGTCGATATTCAGTATGGGGAAACCAACTTCACGAATTTGTTCCAGAGCTCGCAACACGTTGTCGCGTTTTTGAGGGCGGCCCAAGCGGCCTGCTTCAGCTTCATTAAAAGACTGAATGCCAATACTAATTCGATCGGTGCCGAAGTCTCGCAGCAGCTGTAGCTTGTCGCGATCGATTGTTTCCGGCGACACTTCGACGGAAACAGGAATGCTGGCCGAGTCCACTCCCATAAATTGAGTGATGTTGAGAAGTTCTTGGAGTTCTTTGAAGTCCAGAAACGTTGGGGTTCCACCGCCAATTGCCAAGCGAGAAAACGTGGCGTTGTCGCTCAAAGCGTCTCGCACGCGCGATGCTTCGTTACGCAGCTGCTGCAGATAGCGAGTCGTAAATCCTTCTTCCGGATTGGCCTGCGTAAACAAATTGCAGAATCCACAGCGGTGTTCGCAAAACGGAACATGCAAGTACAGAAACAGACTGTCTTGGTCTTCCGGCGCCCAAAGTTGGTGCAGTGGCACGGGAGCGTCGAACTGACGATAGGCCGTCTTGTGTGGATAGGAATAGGTATACGAATGGTACGGCGTTCCACCGATCACATCCTGAATAACAAAAGGGGCAGTCGCAGACACAGGGCAGGCTCAAGACTTCGGAAGCAGAAATTCACAGTAAGGAACGTTCCACACTACGGGATGACTGAGTCGATGTCCAACATAGCTGTCCTCGCCGTATGCGGTTCCGTGGTCTGAGCACACGATGCAAAACACATCGGCTCTTTTCTGCAGCGATTCAAAGAGCCTCGGCAATTGCTGATCGACATAGGCCAGCGCGGCGGCCTGGGTTGTGGGGGAATCTTCGGTGGCTCCCTCGACGTACATGCAATTGGGTTGGTGCAAAGCAGACACGTTCATAAACAGAAACGCTCGCTGGTTTGTAGGCAGCTGATTCACAGAATCGATCGCGACATCGATTTGGTTCTGCGTGGAATCACGATCAGTCACACCCAGATTTTCGGACCAATGACTTTCGTGAAACAGTCCGGGCAGCACACTGCCAAGAGCAGACTGTTTGTTGAAAAATCCGACTCCTCCAACACAGATGGTGTGATAATCGGCGTTGGCGAGTCCGGTGACGATATCCGGAGCGTCAAAGACAAACGTTTCGTCGGTCGATGTTTGGCTTCCGGGAAATCGAGCGGCAAACAGTCGCGGGTGTGGTCCTGGACTTGTCGGAGTGGGAAGAAACCCAGCAAAGAATGCATGATGCGCGGCGTAGGTAAAACTTCCCGGAGTATGCCGTTCTTCCCAGACGCCGCCGGGAAGCAACCGTTGCATGTTGGGAGTCAACCCGGCGTTCATGGCTGAAACTGCGACGTCATACCGCAGCGTATCCAGTGTGATCAAAAGAATATCGGATTGACCAAGATGATTTTTCATCGCTGTAAAAGTCCATCAAAACGCAGAGCGTCGGGAAATTGTTTGGCATGTGAAATTGTGACACACTGGTCAATCTTCGTACACTCAGTTGGTGAGCATTCCAGTCTGTGTGGTCGAGCCAACGAGAACCTGTGATCTCATTGGCGAATTCGTCTTACTTGAGTCAGCTTTCAGACCTGCAACAGAGTGCGTTGTGCGATCGGCTTGAATCGTTACAGCTTGAGAATCAACATCAGGAATGCTGGAACTTGCGTATTGGCTGGCAGCCCAGTTTTCGGTTAGCTGAAAAAATTGGTGCTTTCGAATCACTTTATTGAACTTGAAGGTGTCCTCGCAATTATCGAATCCGAATACTACAAGGAACAATTGACGCTGTCTCTTCGAATCGAACTTGCTTTCAAACGAAGATCTGAGTGACCTGCAGGACCGCTTTGGAAAGACCGTTGGGCTCATGTCATCCACGGCGGAATTGGAATGGCGTCAGTGGTCTGAAACTTGATGGTGCAGAAATGTCTTTGTTCACACAAACAGTCAATATTGCCCAGTCCGTGTCGTGTACCGATGCAGAGGGACCGGGACATCGGTTCGCGATTTGGGTTCAGGGCTGCCCTTTGCGTTGTGCAGAATGCTGCAATCCCGAGATGTTAGCCTTTGCTGGGGGGACTCAAACAACCACTGACGAACTTTGGCAACAGATTCAAGCTGCACAAACAGAACACAGCATCGAAGGGGTCACCTTCATTGGTGGCGAACCGTTTGCT
>CAYTUE010000238.1:0-2309 GCA_964441085.1 uncultured Planctomycetaceae bacterium | reverse complement strand
GCGTGCTGGTCAGCAATAGGCAGGCGATCGCAACTGCGAAAAGGTAAGTGTGATTTTTCATTCTAAGATGATACCCTGTCAACTGTTTTGTGATCCGTTGCAACATGCCTTTAGCCTTTAACCGTTCGCGTTCTTTAACCGTTCGCAGTCTTTAGCCGGTCGCACCTTTGAGCCGGTCGGCATCGATCAACGGTCGGTCAAAGCCACGCAGCACACGCGATTGGATTCACTTTTGAGGGCGAATCCACATGCAATGGCCGCCGCCTGGCGCAATCGTAATCGGAACAACGTCTCTTTTTTTTGCGGTGATCTTTTTCACCTGATACCGTTCGCGTCGCGTCTGCTGAGGGATCAGTTTTTGTCTGAGCCTTCTGGCTGTCAGCTTATTCATCGGACCAATGTATTCGTAGTGGGCATCTGCCGCGTCTTCGTAGAGCGTCACATCGTAGGTGATATCGTCTTCGAGGAAATCCAGTAGGACGCTGGTTTGACGCCCTTGTTCGTCAGCCAATGCACCGACAAACCATTGTTTTCCCGATCTGCGAGCCAAGGTGATGTGTTTGCCCATTTCTGCTTCAAGCACCTTTGTGTCGTCCCAATCCATCGGTAATTGTCTGATAAATTCAAAGAGATCCGCCTTGCGACGATAAGCATCTGGGGTGTCCGGGAGCGTCAGGAGCCCTGTGGGAAACAACAGGCATTGAGCTGTTTGTGATACAACAGTTGAAGGGATCTGTCGATGAGCTTTTGTACGGGTGATATATGAATCTAGGTCGAACATGCCACAACTTCGATCGAGCGGACCAGCCTGTCCAAACACCAAAATGTTATTGATCACGCGACTGGGGGTCGCTGAGGGTCGCTGTCCTGAATCCAACATACTAT
The DNA here is from genome assembly GCA_964441085.1 of uncultured Planctomycetaceae bacterium. Lineage (GTDB taxonomy): Bacteria > Planctomycetota > Planctomycetia > Planctomycetales > Planctomycetaceae > Fuerstiella. The sequence goes on along the minus strand of CAYTUE010000238.1, from coordinate 1,424 downwards.
TGACGTATTCGAAAGACATCATGTTCGGATAGGTACGGCTTAGCCCAGTTGGCTTGGGACACTCATGACGAATGATCATGAGTTCATGTTCTGCACATTTCTTCGCAATCATAATGTCGCGTTCGATATGCCGACCAAAATGAGAACTGCCGAAGCCCTGCTTAATTCCGACAACTCCCCAGTCTTGATACTGCTTGAAGAGTTGATCGATGTTGAATTTCTTCAGAGCCAGTGTGTTGACGTACAACCAAATACCGACTTCATGCTTCTTTGCATGACTGCAAATCTTTTGAATGTCCATTCCTGGAACTGCTGTTTGAGGGTCGGATTGAGCACTTTGTTCTGGTCCATACCACTCTGCATCAATCAGCACATATTTGATCCCCGTTTCGGCCGCAAAGTCGATCAGACGAATGTATGTTTCGGTATTCAGTCCATATTCGAATCCGTCGTCGGCATGCGCGCCGTGAATCCGCCAGTCCCACATCGCAACGCCCGGTTTCACCCATGCAGTGTTGGGTTGTTGGGGAGGTTCATTCAGACTCAGAATCATGGAAGATTCAATCAACCGGCTGGGACTCGTAGCGATCATCACCGTCCGCCACGGGGTCACATGCCCGTGAGCGGTAGAAGATTGACTGTGATAAGTCAGAGTATTGCCGGTAAGATCGAGGTCTGAGATCTGCGATTGAATCACGGCAGCTTCGTGTACAGACAAGTACGCTTGTTCGGAAAGCTTCACAGTAAAAGGCGTTCGAATGACGGGTGGCTTATGATCATATCTGTGATTTCGCTCGACCGTTTGCTCTGGCTTCGCAGGCTGCCATGAATTCAGATCTGTTTCATTCGAAACAAGCACCCCTGACAACGGGAACCAAGCCTTTGGCTGCTGAGACAAAAACTTGATCTGCGTTGCTTCGTGAGAATATGCTTTGTCGCTGAATTTTCGCGTATCGGGAATCTTGTAGCGGAAGGCAATACCATCGTTGTATGCTCGGAAAATGATCGTCTGCTGAGATGTCTCGCTGACCTTGAGCTGGACTTCGTGATAGCGGTCATTGTTGAGCTTTTGATTTCCCCAAATCGATTCCCACTGCTTGTCCACGGAAGAACGAGACACTTCAGCAATCTTTAGTAAGCTTGTGGCATCTTTCTTCAGCCCCAGTGCCGATTGCTCAATCACTGGATGACCTTGAAAGGTCACGGAATAGGACAAAGTGCCATTGTCATCCAGCAGCGTGGCTGCAATTTTTCCATCGGGAGAACGCAAGGCAACAGTGTCGGCAATCGCTTGCTGAGCCCAGCTAGCAACGACAACACAAGCCAATAGCAACATTGGACTTTGGTTTGCTTTGCACATCTTCTTTCTCCAGCTTTTGCGTCGAAGCGACTTGCTTTCTGCCACTCCTAAGTCACCACCCGAT
>CAYTUE010000237.1:0-2311 GCA_964441085.1 uncultured Planctomycetaceae bacterium | reverse complement strand
GCCAACATCAGTTCGGATGTTGCAGCTGCACACGCACAAAATTCGATTCAGCTTCGCCCAGGCTTCCCCGATGTCTATCAAGTGTCATATCACCTTGATTATGGCAAAGGCAGTCCGTTGATGCAGCAATCTGCCACTGGACGTATTGTTCCCGAATTCTTCTATGCCGAAATTGCTAAGGCTCGCACTTTTGTTCTTGAAAGTGAAATCAAGGCGTTAAAGTCAGCGGGCTATGGACAGCACTTGACGCCCAAAGATCTGGTCGTTGTTACAGAAAGTGGCATACTTGACAACCAGTTGCACTGGGATAATGAGGCCGCTCGACATAAGATTCTGGACTGTGTGGGTGATTTTGCCTTGAGTGGCTGTCGAGTCACCGGAGTCTTTGAAGCACACCAGTCGGGACACAGATTAAATCACGAAGTCGCGAGCCAGATTGCATTGGAACTTGGCTCGTCAATTCAGAACCAAACAAAACAAAAACCAAGACCAAAACATACAGATTTCAATCAAGCAGCAGCTTAAAACATCAGCGATGAGCCCATTCAAAGGGCGCTCAAAGTGAGATGTTGATTGAACTGTCAACAACCAGAGCCGGGAAGGATTCCGGCGATTACGAACTCTTGATCAGGACGATCACCATGGGAACCGAAGTTTCACCACTTTCCGAAGTTCATCCTTCGGCTGTGCTTGGCAAAGACGTCAAGATCGGACCGTTTTGTGTGGTTGGCCCCGAAGTCCAAATTGGTGACAACACGGAACTCCGCAGTCACGTTGTTTTGTGTGGGCAGACCTCACTTGGCAAAGACAACTTGCTGCATCCTGGCACCATTTTAGGAGGAGAGCCTCAAGATGTCAGTTACCAAGAATCCAACACTCAAGTTGTAATTGGTGACCGAAACATCTTTCGAGAAGGTGTGACGGTTAATCGAGGAGCCGAAAAAGAAGACGGTGTCACTCAAATCGGCAACGGCAATATGTTTATGGCCAACAGCCATGTTGCTCACAATTGCCGCATCTACGACAACACCATTTTGGTAAATGGAGTCCTACTGGGAGGACATGTTCACGTTCATGATCGAGCGATCGTTTCTGGTAACACGGTCGTTCACCACTTTTCTACAATCGGTCGCTTGGCCTTTGTTAGCGGTGGTTGCCGAGTGCCTCATGATATTCCTCCGTTCACTTTGGCGGCAGGAAGTGACAATCCGACTTTAAAAACCATCAATAATGTCGGAATGAGACGAGCTGGAATCTCGGATCATGCTATCCAAGTGGTTCGAGAAGCGTTTCGCATGTTGTATCGCAAACGTCGGCCCTTGGCTGAAGTTCAGCAGCACTTTGCAGAAAAACTTGAAGGCATCATTCCAATGGAACTGTCGCAACTGCTGCAGTTTATCGAACGGCAACGAGCTGGAAAATTAGGGCGAGCTCGAGAAGCCGTTCGTAACCAACCCACACCATCTGAACAGACACTTCCGGGGAAAGAAGCAGCATGAAGACGCATCGCATGGCAGTGATTGGTGTCGGTTCGTTAGGGCAACATCACGCGTCTAAGCTGGCAGGATTTGATGATGTCGATTTGGTCGCCGTTGTTGATCCAGGGGTGGAGCAAGTCGAAGCTGTTGCCAGTAAAAACAATACTCAGGCAATGACATCGATCTTCGAATTGCCTGCCGACCTAGACGGTGTGGTCATTGCAACACCAACGATCTACCACTTGGAGACGGCTCGCCATTTCCTGAAGCAAGGCATTGCCACATTCGTTGAAAAGCCATTGGCTGTCAATGTTGATGAAGCTCAACAGCTACTTGACGCAGCCTCACAAGGTGGCGCCATGATGCAGGTCGGGCACATCGAGCGATTTAATCCCGCGTTTCAGCTGGCCGCAGAACGAGTCGGAAAGCCGCTGTATATTCGCAGCCAAAGGGTCAGTCCGTATACCTTCCGATCAACGGATATCGGAGTCGTGCACGACCTGATGATTCACGATATTGATCTTGCGTTAGCGTTGACTGGTGAGACTCCTGTTTCGGTCGATGCCTTTGGTGCGGTCGGAATCGGACCAAACGAAGACATGGCTGTGGCTCGATTTAAGATGCCTTCCGGCTGCGTTGTTGATATCACTTCAAGTCGAATGGCGCCTGTTCCAGAACGAAACCTTCAGGTTTGGAGCGATACCGGCTGCGTTTCTGCAAATCTACATACTCGACAAGTGACCAGTTGGAAGGCGAGCAGTCCATTTTTGGCCAATCCGGGAATGGTGCATTCCATCGCAGCAGCCACAGCAGATCCACGAACACTCAAGGAC
>CAYTUE010000236.1:0-2338 GCA_964441085.1 uncultured Planctomycetaceae bacterium | reverse complement strand
GAATTTGGTGGCCATATCGAATTTGGCAGCAAAGTCTGATTTTTGAACAGCTGCGGTCTCTGGCAAGTTCCCTTCCAGAACGCTAACCTGCCGATCTATCGACATTTCGTTCACACATTTCAAATCACAGGATTTTTCAGATATGACCGACGACTCACCAGACGCTTCTCTGGCAGCCGCTGGCGAAGAATCAAATAAAAATGCATCCGTCTTTCTGGTGTCCTACCCCAAGATCGTCTTTCTGTACCCGACGGTTCTGGTGGCTCTGTTTGGCGCAATCTATATGCTCGCCAATGGCAATGATCCCTCGGCAGAATACGCGGCCATTCCAGGTCGAATTTTCTTAGTCGCCTTGGCGATTAATTTGGTTGTGATCGCTTTCGACTTTCCGCGCACAACATCTTTGACATGGTTCTTCGCAATCGTGGCCAGCACAATTGGTCTTTGGGCTTTGTTCCGACTGAATCCCGGTCTCCTGCCGTGGTTCGACGTGCAATTGGCTTCGATTCAACCAAAGGCGAACGCCACCTTCTACATCACGTATATTTTAATGATGTCATTTCTGTTTGTGTGCGTGGTCATCAGCCGACGGTTCGACTACTGGGAAGTTCGAGGAAACGAATTACTGCATCACCACGGAATGCTCAGCGACCTGAAACGATATTCCGCACCGAACTTGCGAATTGATAAAGAAATCAATGATGTGTTTGAGTATCTGCTTATGAGATCAGGGCGGTTGATTCTGCACCCAAGCCAAGAACGGCGAGCCATCGTCTTGGAAAATGTCTTCTTCATCAATCAGAAGGAAGAAAGCATCACGGAAATGCTGGGAGCACTTCAGGTTCGAGTTCGCACAGATTCCGAATAGCCGTCAGTTCGCCCAAACTGGTTGCGAAGACCCCCAAACGTTTAACCCGTGGTCGCAGACCACGGGTTAAACTTGCTACCGAAGAACCAGAAGACTTAAAACAGACTGGCGTCTACTTCACCAGCATTTTCATCATGCTGTCTTCGATTTCTTTGTGGACCAAAATAATGGCCGTGTCGCCTGCGGCCAACTGATCATTTCCTCCAGCCACTCGCACATGATCGTCTCGCTGAATCGCCGCAATCAAACATTTGGTCAGCCCAAGGTCTTTCAATGGGTGGCGAGTAATCGCGGTGCCCTTTTGAATTTCCACTTCCCAAACTTCTGCGACATCTCGCGCAATCGGTGATCGTTCTCGAACAGGCCCTTCAGACACAAGCCCTGCGATTTGTCGAGCCATCGCTTCGCGAGGACTCACGGCCACATCGATTCCCAGTCGTTCAAGCACGTTGGCATAGTCGGGGCTACGGACAATGGTAATTAAGCGGTCGCAACCCAACTGCTTGGCTTCGACTCCACATACGATATTTTCTTCGTCTCGACCAGTACACGCGACAAAGACATCCGCTTTGCCAACGCGAGCTTCTTCTAAATCCGAGCGACTTTTCACATCAGCATGCAAAACGGTGGTATCGGGAAGTCGCTCGGCAATAAATTCGCAGCGGCGAAGATCGTGTTCGAGCAAGGTGACTCGGCAGCGAGTTCGTTCTAGCAGACGAGCTAAATTCAAACCAATTTCACCGCCTCCTGCGATCACGATTCGACTGCGACTGCTGTCTCGATCTGCAAACAAAACAGCCACACTATCCAGTGCTCCGTGAGCTCCAATTAACGTCACGTGGTCTCCCACCTGAACGCTGTCTCGAGCCCCCGGAATGATGGCCTTGCCGTTACTTGAAATCAGACCAATTCGGACATTGTCTGGTAACTGCAGTTCCGCAAGAGGAACTCCAATGGCCTTTGCCTTTTTCCCAACGACCATATCGTGCAAGTCCACTCCGCCTCTGGCAAAACTTTCCACTGCCAGCATCGACGTGCTCCGAATATGCTTCGACAGTTCCAACGCCGTTAAGTGTTCCAAACTGATCAGCCGATCGACTTTGAAATGGTGTTGATAGTCGAATGTGCTGTTGTCGCTGAGAATGGGATTGAACACGCGAGCCACGCTGCGAGTCGCTCCCATTTCTCGGGCAATACTGCTGCTCACCAAGTTCACTTCATCGCTGCTGGTGACAGCCAAGCACAGATCGGCAGATTGAATGCCGGCCTGAAATAGCTTTGAAACATCATAGCCCAAGCCACAGATGGTTTGCACATCCTGTTGCTCTTCCACTCGGCTAAGAACATCTGCGTTTTGATCAATCACGCAGACATTGATGCCTCGTTCTACAAGCAGTTCGGCCACCGTACTGCCTACGGTTCCCGCCCCAATCACAACAACATTCATCATGTTTGAATCTTCTCGTTCTG
>CAYTUE010000235.1:0-2352 GCA_964441085.1 uncultured Planctomycetaceae bacterium | reverse complement strand
ACTGTATCTGCTGTCTCAAAAAAGTGGTGGAACTGTACCGCCGAGCTGACGATGGCTTCCGCACTTTAACCGCCATTGCGCACTTAAAAAAACTGCATCAACAATCCTCAGCATAGCAGCCCGTGGAAAACCCGGCACGTTGAAAACCGTCCCGTTGAAAACAGTGAAGCATCAGCGAGGAAGCGTCCGCTTCACAGAATTTCACTTTCACTTTCACTTTCACTTTGGCAACAGGCAGGCCAGTGGGGCCACTGGTGTTGAACTTGGTGGCTGGTGCTGGACGTGGGTGGCAGGGGTTGGGCCGAGCGCAGCGAAGGAAACCCCTGTGGTCTTCATCGTGAGTGGTCCCTGTCGTGAATGACTCACCCGATCAACAGGTCACCCGAAACGTGAGCCATTCACGATGGGTGACCTTGATTCAACAGCCCACTCATGGGATCACTGAGCAGCCTGTTTGGATCCATTTCTAAAATCATCCCAACGGCATTTGCGTGAGCCACTGAACCTCTCGTTCTTTCTGTCCTTGGCCTTTTTGGTGGGGGAAATCAGCTGGCAGGCGACCGCTTAATTTAAAAAATGCTGTGCCCACTGGCCTCCTCCAGCAGTTTGATGCCGACCACGCAGAAAACAGCTCACATCAACGATTCCGGAAAACTGTTGTTTTCTGGACTGATTCAGACTTCTGTATCAGTCAGCAGTGGGCCATTCACTCACTTGCCCTACCTAGCCTTTCCCCAGTCTGCCTTAAGCCAAAGTTCCGACAAAAGCCGCCGCAAACCATTGACACCTACATGTCGATCCAGCAAGCTAATTGCTGTCATTAGATATGACACTTATTCCAGACGTCTGTCGAATACTTGTGATGTTGCACCCTCTGAAGTCTCCGTAAATGAATCAGCCCCGCACAAACACGTTGGGCGAAGGCGCCTACTTTCTTCCCGCCGACTACGTTGGGTTGATTCCTCGCATAGCGATCTTTGTTGTCGACCTAGCAACATTGGCTGCGTTTTACATCATCGGCGGCATCATCGCTCTTAGGTTTACCGAGATCTCAGACGATCAATTCGTCATGCTATTCTTTGTTATCGCTTGGTTCTATCTAACCCTTGTTAAGACATCAAGCATCCGCACTGTAGGCTATCGGTTGCTCGGAGCCAGAATTGTCAACCTGAAAGGCGAAAAACCGTCCATAGTCCGAATGACATTTCGCTTTCTCCTATGTCTCTTCGGTCCGTTCTCATTCATATTCGATCTACTTTGGGTAAGTGCCGACGAGCAAAAACAGACACTTCGCGACCGGTTCGCCGCAACCTGTGTCATCAAGTATTCGGCTGAGCCAGCCGGGCAAGCTGAAATCCGGTTTGTCTTCTACAACGCGTTTGGCTTCAATCTCATGTACCAGCAGGTCATGGCCCCTAAAGAGCTGGATGCCAAAGAACCTACAACATAACACAGCGTGAACCTGAGTGGCGATTCACGCCGAATTTGAAATCAACGTCGACCGTCACCACCCGGTTACGCTAGCCGTTATCCACCCTAGTCGAAAACCCCATATGCTACTTGTTGACAACCGCAAGTTCGTTGCCACCGCATTTGACAACGAAGATGAGATCGAGCGAGTGGCCATACAGAATGCCGAATTCATTTTCGGACCCTCGTCGATCTACATACCAAAGAAACTGATTCGCACGTTTGACGGTACGGGTACTATTCCGGACGGTTACGCCATAGACCTAGACGGGCGGCGTTGGTACGTCGTTGAGGCGGAACTCGCCCATCACAGCGTGTGGAATCACATCGCACCGCAAGTTGCGAAACAGATTATCGCTGCGAACAATCCGGCTACAAAACAAATGTTGATCAATTTTGTAATTGACCAAGTCCGTGATGATGACGCTTTGCAGGAGAAGTTTACGGAACAGAACATCGAACAAATCGACTATCGACGGGTACTGAATGACATTCTCGACTCTGATCCTATAATTGGCATGCCAATTGACGGAATCAAACGAGACCTCAAAGAATGGGCTGAGACGTTGCGTGTCGATGTTCGCCTGTGGCTGATCAAGAAGTATATGGAATTTGACAGTCCCGATAACATCGCGTACGAAATACCTGAGGAATTCCGGCCAGCCGTAATTACATCACACGGGACTTCAAGTGAATCGACAAACACTCATTACGGCGTCACCATCGACGATCTCATTCAGGCGAACCTCTTACAGGTTGGCCAGCAACTCTCTATGCCTTACAAACCTCGCAATGGAGAGCAAAAACATTATCATGCAACAGTTTTGGAATCTGGAGAACTTGAGGTGCTTGGGCGGCGATTTAGTGCCCCGAGTTATGCAG
>CAYTUE010000234.1:0-2386 GCA_964441085.1 uncultured Planctomycetaceae bacterium | reverse complement strand
GTTCACGGTGTGTTGTTATCGCGTTGTGTTGTTATGACAGGGTGTTGTTATGACAATTCGTGTCTCATCGAAAAAACCCTGATTGATGAAGACATCAAATCAGGGTTTTATGTGTTTTGCCGTATGCCGAATTTAGTATCGCAGGACGGCTCCAACTGTCAGGCCTTCCGCTGCGAAAGATTGCAGGTCGGTCTGCTGACGAATTTCGGTAGTGAAGTCTCCACCGACGCCCGGAGTACTGTCGAAGACAAGATTGTCAGATGGTCGAGACAATCGGTAAATCCACATGAAATCGTAACCGCCATAGAATGAGAAGTTGGGGGTGACGTGAACTTCACCTTTGAAGCTCACTTGCACGATCGGAGTAAAGTCCACATCGTCGTCATCGCCAGTTTCCACGCCATTGAAGAATGCAGAACCAGTGTTGTTGTTCAATGTGAAGGCAACTCGTGGAGTTGCACTGAATGTGAACCACTTGCTATCAACCTGAGTCCGAAAACCCACTTGTGGACCATACAGGTCATTCGTTGAATCGGCTGAAATTTGAGTCACTTGGTCAAGCTGCGTGCCACCGTTGTTGAACACACCCGTGCTTCGAAATGTCTCGTCGTAGGCCAAGTAGCGGAAACCAGCCAGCCACTGCCACTGAAAGCCATTGCCCGGAAGATAAGGCTTGGTGAAAAACGTTGCTTCACTTCCCCAAAGCTGGCTTTCAAGCTCTGCATTAAAGCTTTCGTCGAAGATTAAAAAGTTCGCGGTGGCTGCATCTGCAACTCCGCCGTTTGTCAACAAGGGAATCACGACGTTAGGAAGACCAACCGTTCCAATGGCCTCAGCACCAGCTGTTCGGAATCCAGCCAAGTTGTTGAATCCAAATGTGTCGTTTTTGTCTTCCGTACCAAAGAATTCTAATTCAAAGTCTGCAAAGCTCAGATCTAATCCCCATGTGCCTCGAATACCAGAGGTGCTATTTAATCCCAAGCCGGAAGCGTTAGGAGTGATGCCGACTCCGGTTGGAAGTCCACCGTTTTGGTTATCGGGCACGAATAAAGGATTTGTCGGATTCAAAAGCGGTGCTCCGATCGCCCGGCTATCTGGGCCATCAAGGTTCCAGTGCAAGAACTCCAAACGGATCCAACTGCGTTTTGTTACCTCAGCCAAGGCTCGTTCAAAAGGCTGCTCCGAATCGAACAGTCTGGGCTTTTCACCAACATAGTGATCGATGACAGACGCTTGACTTTGGCCACCTTGAGCATACCCACTCGGAGCATAGTTTGGAGCAAAGCGACCCTGAGTAAAACCGCCCTGAGCGTATCCACCGGGGGCATATCCACCCTGAGCATATCCACCAAGAGGCTGTCCGCCAGCAGCGTATCCACCGGGAGGCTGCCAATGATTTTGGGCCTCAACAGAGTGCAACGCTGCAGGAAGCAGAGTGATCAGAATCAGGCATCGGAACAGGTTCGAACAAGACATGCGAACCAGACCTTTTCTAAACTGTCGACGAGCCGAATCCTAGAAACTGCGACGATGAAATCGTCGGTAGCAGACAAACTTAAACAGGAAACGACCACCGATCGTGGAAGAACACAGTCTGCACAAGTCGCTATCGGAGTGTAAGGGCTGTCAACTTTGCTCCAATTGTATCAAGGATAGCGTTTTTGCCACTTAGTTAAGCTGGGGTGACTTTAATGACACGCAGTTTCTGCCGAAACGACTGTTCAGAATGTTAAGCCCATGTTGTCTATCCAACGAACGATTTTCGAATCACATGCAGACCGTGTGAAAATTCATCACGCAGATCACTGACCATCTTGGTTATTTTGTTGAGCTCTGAGGTAGTCAGCAAAAAGCAGAATGCCTGCATCCGGTTTGCTACTGATTTGGTGAAAGTGAGGCTTTCGGATTGAGCTTCATTGCGAGGCCAAGAATCACGTCCTTCAACCATGCAAAGGGCAATTTGGGGTTCTGTTCAGATGTCGTTTGCTGCGAATATTGGATCTCCGTTTGAGCCCATTGATTGACCATGGCTTTTGGCTGATTAAGCAGGCCATCTGTCGATTGTGTTTGCTATTTATTTTGTGGCTGGCTGGTTGTTTGGAATGACATCATTGATTTCTTCAAGCAGTCCAGCAGCTTGGTCGTTGAAACCAAAGCTGTGTGATTCATCAAACTTGCTGGGATCAAGTGAAGGAGTCAAGGAGGCTTTTGCATCCGTTGCATCCGTTGCATCCGTTGCATCTGCAAGTTGCAGTTGGATTTCAGTGATGTGATTCAGAATTCTTTGAGGCACAGGAACATTCTTAGAATGTTGATGCCCATCAATTTTGCTGATGTCGCCTGTTGTACGTTTGGTCAGTGGTTTAAGTTCTGGATACACATACAG
>CAYTUE010000233.1:0-2394 GCA_964441085.1 uncultured Planctomycetaceae bacterium | reverse complement strand
CTCCAGTTGCAAATCTAATTTTGGTCTATGCCAACCAAACATTTCATCGGAATGACCGGGCACTCCCAAGTCGCGGAATCAGCCCAAACACCCCATGCTGCGCATTTAGACCAAACATGATGGCATTGCAATTTGCAATGTCAATCCAAAAACACAATCTGGGCAAGAACCACGTTTTTCAACGTGAAGATTGGATACTATCGCACAAAACACAAGCGAATTATCGAATTATGAGGCTGTCGAGTGGAAGATTGACGAGGTTCAAGCTTCCACTGCCTGGATCACCTACCAAAACGCGGGACCAACGTCCGCGTCAGGTCCAGCTGCAGCCGAGCTGAGCACTTTTGAACGGAATCGCTGTCGCATCCAAAAACCGAAGACAAGGGGACGCAGCTCATACTTGACCAACAATTGAGCTGTGTCCCAATAGTGTTCGGCACGGATGCTGGTTCGTGGGTAGGTTTGGTTTTCGTTTTGTAGTTTCTGTTGAAGAACCGAGATTGAGTATTCGAGTTTACTGCTCTCATCTAGAGACTGCGCAGCATGAATCCCCGCATTGAAGAACGACAGAACACGTCCTACGCGTCTTGAGATTTCAATTTTTGAATGTGTGCGATCAACTCGTCTTCATCGGCGAGCCCAGTAAAGTAGAAGCAGATCATCTCGTACGTGCGGAGCGTCGGCTTTTTGCCGGTCCACAACGCGATCAACATGCAGGCGATAATCGCACAATAAGTCTGGATCTCGATGCCGTTTTGATCACTGCTCAACAGATGCCGACAGCCGAGCATGTGCTTGAAGAAGCGGAAGAATATTTCGATCGCCCAACGCTTTGAAAAAATCAAGCTGATGACGTCGGTAGGAACATGAAGCAGATTCGTGGCGATTCGCAAAATGCCATCACTGTCGACTCCACTTGAGCCGCCTCGATACTTGCCTCGCGTGGTGTGCGGATTAACCCGAATACAGATAACTCGTACTTTATGATTGAGGCCTGAGCCTTTGGAGAACTCGACCACCTCGTCGCTGATGATTTCGTTGAGTTCGGCATTGTCGTTGCGATATTTTTCTTCGACAACCGTCCACACGCTGTTGTCGCGAAGCCGACAAACATAACTGCTCTTTGCCGTCACGATGTCATTGAACAGGGCAAACTTGGCGTAACCTCGATCGGTCACGTACAACCGATCCGCTTGAAGCATGGAAGCCAAAACGGCTCGCTCGTCGTGCTGCCCTCCGCCGTTGGGAGTCACATCAATCCGCGAGGGAATTCCACGTAGGATCTCGAAGTGTGTGTGCAATCGCCATTTGATCATTCCATTACCAGTTTGCGATTTTCGCCAGGACGCTTCCATGATTCTCGGTAGTGCCGCGATCAGTGTGCCGTCAACCAGCGTGATCGTCTGTTTGATGTCTGAGAGCCGTTTGTCTTGTGCCAGAGGCTGAAGTTGCTGGCCCAGTTCTGCGATGATTTCCTGCAGTCGGTCGGCATCAAAAACCGAGGTCGCTTCCGACAGAGACCCCAGCGATGCGCGCGAACAACCAAGCTTCTTTTGCACCTTCTTGAGTTCACTGGCTTGCTGGATCCCACGCAGCGAGGTTACCACCGGATTGAAAAGATAGAGCAGCATCAACATGCAATACTGATCGTAGTGCAGTTGGCGGTTGCCGGGCTTGTCCCTCTGGCAGCCATCATCATGCAGACGTTGCAAAAGAGGTGCGAGCTTGTCAAAAAACTTCAGGCCGGTGATGTCCTTGTCCTGAATTTTGGAAGCTGTTTGACGGGGCATAGCAACGAGTCGATAGAATCGACCGATGCACCTTCTTACATGCTATCGGTCAAAATTTACAATCGCTGCCGCAACCTTGCGGCGAAATCCCGTTCTTGCGAATACAAAACACATCGTTGCAACTGCCGTGCCGAACACTATTGGACCTGTCCCCATTTTTTGCTCGTTTCTTGCCCCGTTTCTTGCCTTCGTCCCCGTTTCTTGCGTCTTGCTAAGCGCAACATGCACTAGGGCTTTCGCTTTTTTGCGCAACAAATGTAAAGTAAGAGCCGTTGGTCGCTAGCCTCGGCGAGACTTAAACACACACATTGCTGCAGGGTCTTTAGGAAAGAGAAGGAGTCGCAGCCAATAGCGTTCGGCACGGCATTTACGCCACTCTGCTGAGTCAATTTGAACAAATCAGCTGGACTTTCCCCCGTTTCGTCGCGCCCCCTCAAGGATCATTCGGACTCATGTCATTGTCTTTTCGCAAGCTAAGGTTTTCGTTAGACTTAGCCCAATGTGCTTCAAAAAACAGAAGGGATACCGTGATCCCATTTCGCAGGCAGAGAAATGCGATTGCGATGTGTAGTGAGCGGTCCATTCTGAAGAGGCTCTAGTAAGG
>CAYTUE010000232.1:0-2407 GCA_964441085.1 uncultured Planctomycetaceae bacterium | reverse complement strand
CGCCGCGATTTTGGGCAACTATCGGATAGGACGTGACAAATTGTGCGTTTTTCTGCTTACGTAAAGGATGAGGGGTTTTCCAACACTCGTCCCGCGAGTTTCCCCTTGCTATTGTGGGAAAACGGCTTGCTATACACGACCTTTAAAGAACCGGGGGGCAGTTGGCCGCTGTCGTAAAGCTGGCCTTTTGACCGAAGAAATGGTTTCCCAAACCACCTTGAAGGGCTTCTTAGATGAGAATGCTCAGGTTGGCCGATTTCACTTACCTGTTTTGTATGTTCATGGTTCCGGTCATTGTCTGCGACAGTCGATTTCTGTTCGTTTCGCAAATGAGCTGCACCTGAAAAAAGGTACCGCGGTACGAGTGGCATGGGCTTTAGGACTGACACACGGGCTGTGAGATAAAATCTCCTCTTCAGGCGCAACGGGTTGCGACCGCATTCCTGCTTTCATTTCAAAGTTGCTCGAAATTTGAAAGACACGAAGAGCTCGCCAAAGTAGCCATCACACTCCGTGTGGTGATCGCTGTCTGCCCATCACACGGAGTGTGATGGCTACATTTTTCAAATTCGACAGCATCAGTTTTCCCAGTTTTGAGAAGGCGGCTGGTCGATAAATTGTCAGCATCCTTTGATTCCAACAGAAGTTAGGTAGGCGCACAAAAAAAACCACGAATCTTTTGATTCGCGATTTCTATTCTAGGAGAGTCAGCGGGCGAGCGATCGGCTTGCCAGATCGGAATTCAATTCCGCGAAAACAATTCTTACGAGCGGCGACGGTTGCAAATGCAACCGAAAGCAACAAGTCCTAGGAGCATAGATGCGATCCAAAGGCCTTTTTCGTTTATTCGATTATCCAGACTCAGTTAATAGCAACTTTTCTAAGAACCTATCCCACAACATCTGACCTTGGGACAAGCTAGCGCATAAAAAAGCGACTTCCCAGTCAGGAAGCCGCTTTCTTTCCCTGCAAGCTTCAATCCGTATTGAAGCTGAGTCGTATTGATTAAACGGTGAGGAGGAGTACGCCAGTACCCGAGGGTTCCGACGTACCCTCCAACCACCATTGACCACTTCGTCAGCTGCCTGAACCGATGCTGGTTTGAGCGTTCGTTTCAGGCTCGCTTGATTTGTAGGCTCTGCCGAACAATGGTCAGTTTCGACAGGGCGAGTCTCATCGTTTTCTACAAGACTTAGTTCATTGAGTAGGCACTGATTCCGTGCTCGCCCAAGTCCAAGCCTCGTTCTTCTTCTTCTGGACTGACTCGCAAGCCCATGACGACTTTCAAGATCAGGCCAACAACCAGAGCGAACACAACAGTGAAGGCACCAATGGATCCAATGCCGCACAACTGGTGCATGATCTGCTCACCACCGGCTTTGGCACCGAAGATGCCGACTGCCAAAGTGCCCCAGATTCCACATACCAAGTGGACGCTGATCGCACCCACGGGGTCATCAATCTTGATGACGCCATCGATGATGATGACTGAGAAGTAAACCAAGACACCGGCAATCAATCCAATGACAATTGCTTCCCATCCTGCCATTTGATCTGCACCAGCCGTGATACCGACCAAGCCAGCCAAGATTCCGTTGAGTGCCATCGACAGGTCAGGCTTGCCGCCATGAACGGTCGAGATCAACGCAGCGGCAACACCACCGGCAGCAGCTGCCAATGAAGTTGTCACAAGTGTCAGCGAGACCAAGCCCGGGTCAGCACTCAAGACTGAACCGCCGTTGAAGCCGAACCAGCCGAACCACAGCAGGAAGACACCAATCGCTGCCATTGGCAAGCTACTTGGAGCAATCGCAGCTGGGCGACCGTTGACGTATTTGCCTTTCCTTGGACCCAGCAAGGCGGCCATTACTAGGGCCCCCCAACCTCCAACGGAGTGTACTAAGGTCGAACCGGCAAAGTCATAGAAGCCAAGATTGTCCAACCAGCCGCCGCCCCATTTCCAAGCACCCGTGATCGGATAGCTAATACTTACGAACAAGGTGCAGAAAATCAGGAAGGTTGAAAGTTTGACACGACCGGCAACGGCACCCGAAACGATGGTGCAGCAGGTTGCAGCGAACATTGCTTGAAAGAAGAAATCGGTGTACCAAGTGTAACCGGCGTACTCTTGTGTCGAGTTCGCATTGTATGCCTCGACTGCTTCGTTTCCGAGTTCGGCAGCGGTGGATGCGTCGGCAAGCTCAAGACCTGTTGCCAAGAAGCCAAAGCTGGCGGCGCTGATCTTGAAGTAACCTTTGTCACCACCGTCCAGATCAAATCCAGGGTACATCAAATTGAATCCGATGATTCCATAGGTGATGATTCCGATGCAAACGATCATCGTGTTCTTGAACAAAATGTTCACAGTGTTCTTGGACCGTGTCAGCCCGGATTCGAGAGTTGCGAA
>CAYTUE010000231.1:0-2430 GCA_964441085.1 uncultured Planctomycetaceae bacterium | reverse complement strand
CCTCAACCATTGAACTAATTTAAGACAGTCGCTGGCCCCGACTGGTTCTCGACTCACTAATGAGCTGCGTCCCCTTTGAGGCGCCCGGGAAAGCTTCTGGAAACGGTTTTGGAAACGGTTTTGGCCAACGAACAAAAACGGCAGCGGTGAACTGAACACCACCGAATGACGATCACAAAACATAAACTGCGTTGGCGGACCGGGACTTACCGACGACAACACAGGAATGCTGTGCGAGAACTGGCAGCACAAAAAACAAACGGCGGGAGCCACATATGACATCAGAAAATCAACCGGACCAGGAATCAGCAACGAATTCAGAAGTTCCCAGCGCTCCCAGCGAATTCGAACAGCTGTCGGATGAGCAAATGAGCCTGATGGGTGAGTTCTGGCTGTTCATCAAAGAAGAAAAGAAATGGTGGCTGACCCCCATCATTCTGGTTCTTCTGGGCGTCGGCATTCTGGTCGCCCTGACGTCAACTGGTGCAGCACCATTCATCTACACTCTGTTTTAGGCCGCTACTGCAACGCTGCCATCCTGGACCGCAGAGCAATTCGAAACAGTGCCGCCCTTCGCATCACTAACACCGGCAACAAAACCAACAACTAATAGTCGCCGAGTTTCGGATAGGGAACGCGGCCGCGTTTTCTCTCGTCATACCAGTTCAAAAAATTTCGCCATGTCGAGATCAGCCATTGTGCACCAGAGTTTAGTACGGGCCACCGTTTTGTAGAGTGCAATAGCCTGCCCGCTTTTGAATCCGGTGGCTCTTCGTCGCCTGTGGAAACCTGCGCAGTTTTCCATGTCGACGAATAGAAACCCTGTTGCGGAACTTTAGGCTCAGCACCTTCAAGCTTCTTTAACACTGCAAAGGTACACCAGATTCCGTCGCCGAGCCTTCCGAGTGGAAGCCAGTCTCGATCTGTTGGGCTGCAATCATAAACCTCCCACTTTCCGCGCAGAAAGTTCTTCCCCATTCGACACAGGCAGATCATTTCGACTTCACACCCCGACGCGGAATAAAAGTCCTGATACAGCGTTGGAGAAATGCTGTAGAACCCGTGGTTCACAGCATTTGACGATGGCGAAAGATGAATGATGCAACCGCCGGGGCGAGTCATCCGCAAGCAATGAGACAGCGATGCGTTAACATCAAAAACATGTTCAACCGTTCCACAATCAAGAACGACGTCAAAGGAATCAATCAGGTCATTGGGAGTCTCTTTGACATTCAGGTCCAGGATCTTGTCGGCACCTTCGTAGTCTGAATTGTCAATTCTCACACACTCAGAAAAGCCAAGCAGTTGAAACAATGAATCATCGGAAATGTAACCTCGGGAACGCAGGGATGGTTCTCGATGAAGCGTGGGATTGATGTCAGTTACTGGAAAAGAGTGTTCGGCTGCGAATGCAATGGCCTCCGCTGGTGACACATAAACATGCTGTCGCCCCAGTGTGGCAATTCTTCCAGACAGCCCCAGCCGGGAAAAAACGTCACTCAGCAAACCGACGGCCGCACGAGGTAGCCCCATTGGAAAACTATTTCTATGACAAAGTTATTAGAGGACCGCGCGACAGACGTCGATCGCCCTCGGAAAAAGACGACTGAGATTGGGGAGATCAATTGCGATGAAGTCAGGGACGTTCGTGAGTCGGCATCACAGCGACCTGCAGGTGTTACAGAAACTCTGGTTTCACATCAGTCCACAAGCCACCGTTAGATTAACGCAACATCCCACCACTCTACTCAGGCTGGCTCCCTTTGTAAAGAACCCGCTTCCAATCCGCTGTGCCTTCAGCACTTCTTAAAATCGAGTGTAACAAGGGTATGGCAAATGGAATCAGCATGGTAACTATCTGCCTCCGCGTCCCTGTGACGTCAATTCCAGAACGTCGAGACCGTCGCCTTCGTCAAACGGTCGGACACGGCGATACCAATTGCCCCAAGTCTGGTAAGCTTTGGTGCGCCACTTATTGGCGACTTCGACTTTCGTTTCGTTGTCAGCGGTTTCGGCACCGGCCAAAGGTTCCAGTGAGAGCCCAAATCCGTTGGGTTTCCGAGCGATGTAGCGCAGTGCACGCAGAGCTTCTACATTACAGTCCACACTTGGATCTCTTATCCCCTGCATCATCAAAGGGAGTAGAGCAAAATCTCCTGTGCGTCCCAATGCCCAGTAGGCTGTGCGACGGCTATCAGCATTGGGGCTCTTTAGGAAAACAAAAGAAACAAAAAGGGGACGCAACTCAATTCGCAATATTGAGCTGCGTCCCATTAAGTTTTCCCAAGTAAAATAGCAAAAACGCAAGCGATCATTACTACCACCCGGCTGAGCACGGTTTCAAGTTGGTAGGCCCCGTGGAATCCCCCACGTTCTTCTTCTTCTTTGACCTATCGGCCTGCTTAATGATTGCATCTACAATCTGCGGGG
>CAYTUE010000230.1:0-2492 GCA_964441085.1 uncultured Planctomycetaceae bacterium | reverse complement strand
TGCCAGCTGTCCAGCAGGCTCGAGAAGCTGCAAGACGAACCCAGTGTAAGAACAATCTGAAACAACTGGGGCTAGCGTTGCACAACTACCACGACGTGCATCTCATCTTCCCGGGACTCTGTTATCAAGACAACAATGATAACACCAACAACAACTGGACTGCGGGTCACGCCAACTGGAGCTGGGGTGTCTTTCTGATGCCATTTATTGATCAAGCGCCACTGTTTCAGCAGCTTGATCCAGGCGATGGATTCCTGACAGCTGCGATCAATGATCTTGACAAGCGGGCGTTGATGCAGAACCCGTATTCGGCTTTCCGTTGTCCGTCAGATACAGCTCCGGACCTGAACACTCGAAGACCATTGAATAACCAGGACACTGCGACATCAAACTATGTTGGATCGATGAATCACAACACGATTGAGCGTGGGAACCCGACTGGTTTGTTCGTAACCAATCAGAATGACGACAGTAACACGACTACAAAACGTCGAATTCGAGACGTCACTGACGGGACCTCAAACACGATCGCCATTGGTGAACGTGCGTGGCGTTTGGACGGTTTCGAGTTGGGAGCCGCTTTGGTCTTTGGAATTCAGGGTGACGAAGATTCAGACATCGACCGGAATCTGAATCAGGGGTACGTATCAACTGCGGGAAGTGGAAACTCATTTATTAACCAAGCGGACACAGCTGGTCGAGGTGGTTATTCCAGCCTTCATACTGGCGGTGCTCAGTTCTTGTTAGTTGATGGCTCAGTTCGATTTGTGAGTGAGAATGTTGACCATACTCCGGCAGTTTTCCACAACCCAGCCAACCCTAACCAGGTTGGGGGCAACGGCGATAACAACCAGCCAGCTGACAGCCTGTTTGACAATCTGATGCATGTCAGTGACGGAAATGTTGTTGGCGAATACTAAGCCCACCACCGTAACTTGACAGGATTTACTTTCCGGTCATGGATAAGCACGTCGCTTCGGCGGCGTTGCTTCTTTTTACCTTTCGGGGCAGTCAATATTCCTTTTTCTTTCTGTCCCACGCAGTTGGCCTAAGCTTACTCCGGCTGTTTCCGGTTCGACGAATGTTCCTCAGGGAAGATTTTGGCCAGAATCAGCTCTCAGTTTATCATACGAGAGGCACACAATTAATGTTTCGATTAGGGTCACTAGGCGTTTTAGCGCTCTCTATTTCTTTGACGGGATGCGGTTCTGACGTGGTGGAGCCGACGGTGGGGGTTGTTTCCGGGGTTGTCACACTTGACGGTGTGCCCGTAGCAGACGCGACCGTTCGGTTTCGAGCTGTCGAAGGGGGTCGCCCATCGATCGCGATTACTGGAGCCGACGGTTCTTACAAACCAACATTCAAAGGTGACAAGAATGGGGTTTTGGTTGGAATGAACGAAGTCATTATTACCACTGGCCAGGAAGAGAACGGAAAGCCTGGTGAAGAGGGGTATAGTGCGGCGATCAAGGAAATCATTCCTGCAAAGTATCACCAAGGAAATAAGAGCGAGCTTAAGGTTGACGTCAAAGCTGGTGAAAACACGTTCAATCTGGAGCTGACTTCTTCGTAACGGCCAGGTCTCGATGACCACATTCGGTCACAGGCCGTCAAGTAGATGAAAACGGTTCCTTTCATTGCCGAGAAATCAACGGGACGCAGAGATGCGTCCCGTTTTTCGTATCTACAAAATACATGCCGAGAGCGACACAGAGTGTTGAGGCCATAACCCCGAGAGCACTGGAAACGGCGGTGGAAAAGTGTGGCGATTGGCGGGCGAAAAGTGCAGCGCTCGGGTTGTGGAAGGTCCTCGTGTGAGCGTGGCTGGCGGTTCGCGACGAGGTGTTATTGAGGCTTTCCGGGCTGCCCAGCAGGACATGAACTTGATCGAGCTCACTATCGCGAATCCGAAGATCAGCACGTGCTGCTCATGCTGGGCAGCAACCAAGGTCCGTGTCAGAAATGCTCGTTAAGTTTGCGTTGCCCGATGCGATATGACGCCATGCTTTGCGACCTGCGAGTCAACGGGAAAGATCTTCGTCTTGCTCAGCGCCGAGCGGCTGAAGACACGGAAGAATTCAAGGACGAGTATCGAAAGCGAGGCGGCATTGAAGCCACGAACGCGATGCTGAAACGAGTAACGGGGTTCGGTCGTCTTCGAGTTCGTGGTCGCCCGGCGGTGACGATGAGCACGCTGTTAAAAGTTGCAGGCTGGAATCTCCTGCGAGCCGCTAGCGTGCGCTCACTGGTCAAGAAGTCGGCCAAACATGGTAATGTTGCGTAGTTTGGGTAGACTCTGCGGCAGTTTTTGAGCCCCAGAGCTCCCAGAATCAACTCATGCCGACTGTACTGATCTCAGAAATCTCAAACTCAAAATCCACCATCCCAACACCACACTTTTGTCGCACGTGTCAGAATTAACGGCCACAAATGTCGATTCATCAATGATTGGATCGATCCCCGGCGTTGCAGGACGACCATCAATGCGCACA
>CAYTUE010000229.1:0-2570 GCA_964441085.1 uncultured Planctomycetaceae bacterium | reverse complement strand
CCAGATGAAATGACGGTGCAGGAATATCTCGACTGGCGTGGCTTGGGAAAAATGTTTGGCGACTACTACCTCCTGCCAATGGGAGCTTCCATTTGGTCGTGTCCTGTAGGTGCATTCGCTCAGTTTCCAATTCGATTCATTTTGCAGTTTTACCGGCATCATGGATTACTCAGCATCAGCAATCGGCCTCAGTGGTACGTGATTGATGGTGGTTCCAAACAGTACGTGGAGAAATTGACGGCCGGGTTTTCAGACCGGATTCATTTAAACTGTCCTGTTCGGCAGGTGCAGCGTTTTGATGATCGTGTGGTTGTGCAAACAGAATCTTCATCGCAGGACTTTGACGAAGTTGTGTTTGCGTGTCACAGTGATCAGGCTTTAAAACTTCTTGCTGACCCTTCGGAAATCGAAAGTGATGTGCTGGGACAGTTTCCGTATGAACGAAACGAAGCGGTGCTACATACCGATGTGACGGTGTTGCCAAAACGGAAGGCGACTTGGTCGAGCTGGAACTATCGAATTCGTTACGGTCAGGAATCAAAGGCAACATTGACATACGACATGAATTTGTTGCAAGGCATTCAATCGAAGACTCGTTTTTGCGTCACTCTCAACGATTCACAGAACATTCACCCCGATGCGATTTTGGGGCGCTATCAGTATTCTCATCCCGTTTTTACGATTCAAAGATCAGCAGCTCAGCAGCGCCATAAGGAACTCATTCGTCAACGTAGAACTTCATTTTGTGGAGCCTATTGGGGCAATGGATTTCATGAAGATGGCGTCAACAGTGGGTTGGCTGTGGCGGGAGCATTCGGTGCGTCGGATATTTTGGACGTCAATTTGACTGGATCTCAACGACTGGTCGGCAACGCAGGCTCACTCGGTTTGGTTGGTGAGGCTGCACCAATATGACGTTGCCTTCGAAGCGTGAACCGTTGAAATCGGAAGACGAGCACGATTGTCTGAAAAGCTGTTTGTATACAGGGTGGGTGCGTCATCGCCGATTTCGTCCCGTGGAACATGAATTCCGCTATCGGATGTTTATGCCCTATTTTGATTTAGATGAACTGCCAGAACTGCTGGATCGATTTTGGTTTTGGTCGGCAAAGCGTTTCAATTTCGCGTGGTATCGGAGATCCGACTATCTGGGTGATCCAAACACGCCATTGGCTTCTGCTGTCCGTGAATTAATTCTTGAGCGAACAGGGCATGTTTCGGAAGGCCCCATTCGGCTGCTGACAAACGTTCGATACTTTGGGTTTGGTATCAATCCCGTGAGTTACTACTACTGCTTTGATCGATTGGGGCAGTACGTTGAACACGTTGTTGCAGAAGTGACGAACACTCCTTGGGGCGAAACACACTGCTACGTTATTTCAAAGCCTCAACAAGATCAGTCTCACATTCCCAAACAGGTTTGGACTGCGAAAGAATTTCACGTGTCCCCGTTTATGGAAATGCAAATGGCTTATCGTTGGCACATTTCTTTTCCGGATCGAAGCTTAAATATTCATCTGGAAAATCATGAATGTTGTGACGCTGGTCAGAAAGATTTACAGCAAGTGTCCGACTTCAAGCGTGAGCCATCTTGTATCAGCGATGATGTTTTGAAGAGCCGTGATAGAGGGCGAAAACCAAAGTTTGATGTCACGATGTCGTTACAGCGGCAGGAAATGACGGCAAGATCGATGTCTAAAGTGCTGGCCATGTATCCTTTGATGACAGCAAAAGTATTGACCGCAATCTACTGGCAAGCGGCACGGTTGTGGTGGAAAAAAGTGCCCTTTGTGCCTCATCCAAATCACCAATAGGTGAGATTTCTTGCAGGCAGGTATTCTACAGTACAATTTTACTGGTCGAAAACGGATTGTTGAATACAACCAAGGATACATTGCCATTTGTTTTTTTAGCTTCTTGTCCTTCGCGTTGAATTTCTGCTCATGTCCCCTGTTGCATCCCCTGAAGTTCAGTCCAGCAGTGCTGTGAATGAGTCCCATTTTTTGAACTCAGCGGATGCCCGCCAGTTGAATGATCTGTCGTCGAACGGTTACCGTGAATCAGGCGAGCTTGAGCCTGACGAGGCATGCGACGGTGATGTTCAAATGGTTTCAAACGATCGCGTCAGCTGGTTAACTCGAGCATGTTCAAAGCTGATTTTGAATCGTCTGAAGCAACTGAAATCTGGTCAGTTGGTGATTCAACTTGGGTGTGATCAAGCCGTCTTTGGTCAATTAGACGAAGGTCAGGTTCCGGCAATCATTCAAGTACACTCCGAAACGTTTTTTAAACGCTTAGTTTTCGGAGGTGGAGTTGCTGCCGCTGAATCGTACATGGATGCAGAATGGTCTAGCCCAGACCTGACTGCCGTATTTCGAGTTCTGTTGCAAAATGAAAGTGTCTTAGAAAGCTTTCGACCGAGTTCGTTCTCACCCTTCCGTTGGATTCAGCGAATCGGATACTTTTTGAATCGCAATTCCAAGGATGGAAGCCGTAAAAATATTCATGAACATTACGACTTGGGGAATGCATTCTTCAGTCTGTTTTTAGATGAATCCATGATGTATTCA
>CAYTUE010000228.1:0-2634 GCA_964441085.1 uncultured Planctomycetaceae bacterium | reverse complement strand
GCTTCCACAACCGCTTTTGCTTTCTGCAATTGCTGTTCGGCGGCAGCAAACTGCTGCTGAGCGGCATTGACCTGAACTTGCAAAGGTTCCAGCTGCTTACGATGTTGGCCAACTTTCTGAACGATCGAATTTTTTACTACCGTCAATTCAATCACTTTTGTTTTTGCTAGCTTGATCGCCTGCTGTGATGCGGTCACCTTGCGATCGAAATCTGTCATGGTTTTCTGAATCGTTTGGATGGCAGCGACTTTCGAAACAATCGTTTGCTCCAATGAAGTGATCGCCTGCTTCATTTCTGATTGATCCGATTTCTCTTCCAGCAACGCTGCGGCGGCCTCTGCTTGTTCTTTTGCTTGCCGTAAAATTGGAATCGCTTGCTGATGCTTGCTCAACAATACCGCAGCAGTCGCCTTCAATGCGGTGGTGTCAACAATTTGCTTTTGCATGGTTTTCACCGTCTGCTGTGCTGCTGCAATCGACTTGTCCATACCGCTCATTCGTTCTTGCAGTTGCTGAATGACGGTTTGCATTTCATCGCGTTCAGAAGCCGCTTCTAAGGCTGCTAACTGCAAGGCGTCTCGTTTTTCTTCAGCAACGGATTCCGCTTTTAAGTTGTCTCGCAAAGCACGGTACAAGGTCCACTTGTGAACATCTGCCTTGGCGGTCTTTACCTGCTGCTGCAACGTTTTCATCTTTGCCGCTGTGGCTGTCAACCGGTCGTTAATTGCCTTCTGTTTTCCCGTCAGAGCTTTTACGGCCGCTGTCGATGACACGACGGTGGCGGGCGCTGTTCGTAATGTTTGACGTCGTTTGGTGATTGATTCTGTTAATGTTGCGATTTCCGCTTTTGCTTTTTTCTGAGCAGCTTCCACCTGTTTTTTTCGAGCAACCTTGCCGTTCAATTTCTCTTGAAGCTTAGCGGTCAACACGGCAAAGTCCCGATCTTGACGCATCATTGTTGCTGCGGCCAACGATCGCGAAGTGGCCGCTTTTAATTCCGGAACGACTTTTTGCAATTCGCTGAGTTCGACACCAAGCGACTTCAATTGAGACTGATGATCAGTCAATTGTTTTTGTTTAGTCGCTAAAACGGCTTTGGAATCAGTCACCCTTTTTTCCGCTTTTGCTTTGCCAGATTTTGCAGCAGCGAGCTGTTGTTCATGAGTCGTTTTGGCAGCCTTGGCTTGATGAAACGCTGTCTCGGCCGCTTTGAGTTCTGGTTGCCGTGCAGCCAAGGTTGCTTCAGCCAACTTGAAACGACTTGCTAGCAAAGGAGGGTTTGGCGAAAGGTGCCCCAGAGATTTTCCATCAGCTGCATTCCAAATTCGTACTTCGCCTGTCCAGTCTCCTGCGATGACTCGATCCATTTCATCACAGTGACTCACTTGCACGACCAGATCACTTAAGCCAGAAAACGCCTTCAGAGATTTTCCGTTCTGATCCCAGATTTTGGCAACTTTATCTCGCCCGCTACTGACGATTCGGCCATCTCGACAGAACTCCATGGAAAGAACTCCGCCACCGTGCCCCGTCCACGACTTTAAGGCTTTGCCTTCTTCCATTTCCCAGAGCTTCACGAGGCCATCTTCGCTCGCAGAAGCCAAGATGTTACCGTCGATACGAAATGACAAAGCGGTAATGGCTTTCTTGTGATCATTCAGCGTTAAGTATTCTCGACCAGTCAATGCTTCCCAAACATGCAGTCCGCCACTGCGATCTGCGGTTGCCAGCAAAATTCCATCTGGGCTGAATTCTAAGTTGTAAATCCAATCTGTGTGCTTTGTGATTTCATAAGCCAGTTCTTCAGTGTCTGTGCGGTAGACTCGAACAACTTTACCGGGGCCACCCAAGGCAACCAGTGTTTGGTCGGCACTGATATCGGCTGCGAGAACTTCATCCAGTTCGTCGCCAATTTCCATCACTCGTTTGCCACTGCTGATTTCCCAAACCACAGCCAGTCCTCGCGCAGATCCTTGGCCACCGCCGGCTAAAAGCAAAGCCCCGTTACGACTAAACTTGAGCACTCGAGCCTGACCTTCGGGAAAGGGAAGGACTCCCAAAGTCTCCAATGTTTCGCTGTGATACAGCACCACTTGTTTTTGTCCGGCCACGGCCACCAATTTCGCCCAAGGGCTGGTTGCAATGGCAGACACTGCCGTTGTCGCTGCGGTATGCACGACAGGTTCTAAGGTCAGCACATCAGGCACAAATGCCACACCTTCTGGGCGAGTTCCTGCTGACACATCAACACTTAAGTTAACTTTTGGCTTCTTAGGAAGCACCACTTTGCTGCTAGAGTTTTCTGGTGCCCCTTGATCGATCCATCTGCGAACAATCGAAAGGCTTTGTTCGGGTAGCTTGTCAGACTTGGGTGGCATCACTGGTTCTGTATCGTGATTCATCACCATAAACAGGTAGCTGTCGGCTGCGTTTCCCACTTCAATGACTTCACCAGAACCGCCACCTTGCATCATGGCCGTGTAGTTGGATAAGTCCAGATCGGCCATCTTTTTATTGGTGTTGTGGCAGCTGAAGCACTGAGACCGAAAGATCGGTTTAACGTGATCTTCGAAGTTCACTTTGTCGTCGGCTGATGTGGCGTTCTGCAAACTCACCATCAGAAAACAGATGGCC
>CAYTUE010000227.1:0-2758 GCA_964441085.1 uncultured Planctomycetaceae bacterium | reverse complement strand
CTAACAGGGAAAACGGTACATGTCGGATGACGAAGGTGGCGGACTGGGCTGGTTGATTTGGCTTGGAGGACTGATTCTGATCAATGTTTTAAGCTACGCATTCAACTGGGGCTTCTGGCTCTATTAGAACTCACGGTCAACTTCCAGAACGCGTGGCCAATTGCGTGCTGGGGCTCAACCTTTGGCTTTGGGCTGTCATGGGGTTGCTGTCTGCAACCTCTGAGGATCGTTGGACGGTGGTTCGCATTTGCATTGCAGCTTTGCATGCAATGGCGGGCACATTATTTCTTGTTCGCCGGTGCGTGACCCGAGGTGGTTCGGCGACACAAATTTTCAGCGCCATGCCAGCAGTCGTGCTGAGTGGGCTGGCGTTTTCGTACGCTCAGTCGCCATCACAATGGTCGAGCGTATCGAACGGTCTGTTTGTGGCAGGAACAGCGATCGCCGTGGTCGCATTTTTTAGCTTGTCACGAAATTTTTCTGTCTTGCCAGCAGTTCGGGGCTTAACGACAGGAGGGCTGTATCGCATTGTGCGCCACCCAGCTTACACTGGCGAACTGTTACTGGTGTTTGCGTGTGCTTTGTCGCGATTTGACTTAACTTCGTGCGGTCTCTTCGCTGTGTGTGTCACAAGTATCGCCTACAGAATCAACGTCGAAGAAAGACTGCTTGGTTCCATTCACGATTCCTACGCGGTTTACAAGCAGCGTGTGAGATACCGGCTGGTGCCGTGGGTCTGGTGAAACCGAATGGCAGATTCAGCAGCACAAAGGTCAACACAGTTTCATGCCAGCCGAAGGGCGATCGCGGGGTGGGGCGTCACCAAGTTCGCATTTGGACAGCAAAGAAAGCACAGGGGACTCCGAGAATGGAAGGCGATGTGCTTGCATCGGCTGAACTTCTGCCGTCAAAATACCACGATGACAGCGAACTTGAAGTTGATGTCAGTAATCGTGACAATGTGATTCCGCTTGACCTCACCAGTGAGCCTGTTGTTCACGTTCCAAACGTGGTGTGAGATTTCAGAAACTGGGCAAATCAAGCGAATGCCAGCGTGGTCGATCAGCGTGGTCGATCAAGGTGGTCGATTGAAAACCAAGCAGTCTATCGCGGCATCATCGCTGTGTTTCTGCTTCACCTTGAGACAACAATGACAACACACAAACAGTCGTTTTCCAGCATGTGCTTCCTATTTGGCTTGATCGGAACAGTCGGATATTCCACTGATGTCATGGCCGAACAGCCAAACATTATTTACATCAACACAGATGACTGGGGGATTGGGAAAGTTCCGTCTTACAAGCTGGATGATGCCAGCATGAAGATCATTAAAACTCCCAATATCGATCGGCTTGCCGCTCAAGGCATGACGTTTAACAGAGCCTACGCTGGTAACGCAGTTTGTGGACCATCTCGTTGTAGTCTGATCACAGGCAAGCACGGGGGCCATGCTCCTTGGCGGGCAAACCATGGTGGAATCCCAGTTGCTGAGTGGCCCCCCAGCTATCCCATGCTAGGCGAAGTCGCACGACAAGCAGGCTACACCACAGCGGGTTTCGGTAAGTTAAGTATTGGAGGCAATACCAAGCCTGAAACCATTACTCTTGCTGGCTGGGACTACTGGCTGGGGTACCTTGGCCATGTGGACTGCCGTAGCTTTTACAACACACATATCTGGGAAAATGGAGTTCGAAAACCGATCCCAGAAAACGATCGAAAAAAGATCAGCAAGCACGTCCCTGTTTTGGGTGAGCACGGTGTCTTTTCAGACGACTTGTACACCGACAAAATCATCGACTTCGTCACAGAAAACAAAGAAAAACCGTTCTTTGTATACTTTGCCAGTACGGTGCCACACGGAGATGCTTCCACCGTGCCCTTTAACGGGCTATGGACTCCATCGCTGGAAGGCTACGACAAACTTGAACTCACAAAACTGGAACAGCTTTACGCCGCCTTGATGACTCGCCATGACCGCAATGTGGGGCGCATCATGGACATGCTGAAACAGTTGGATTTGGAAAAGAAAACCATCGTCATCTGGACGTCAGATAATGGCGACGAAGACAGCTACTACAAACGAACGAAAACATGGGATGGAAACGGCCCATTTCGTTTGTACAAGCGTTACTTGTACGAAGGTGGAATTCGAGTTCCCTTGATTGCCAGCTGGCCAGGCACAATTCCTGCCGGTTCCACCACGGATCAATGGACAACTCAATACGACTTGATGCCCACCTTGGCTGACGCTGGCGGCCAACCGACAACCCCCGAAATGGATGGCATTTCGATTCTACCGACTCTAAAAAACCAGCCAGCCCAACAAAAGAAACGAGAATTTCTGTACTGGGAGTTCTACGAACGAGCCAAGCAGCAGGCTGTTCACTTGGGCAAATGGAAGGGCTATCGGTTGAATGGTCTGAATGGCAACATCGAACTGTACGATCTTTCCACCGACATTGCCGAAGAAAACGACGTCGCAGCCGATCACCCAGACGTCGTGAAACGCATGGCTCAAATTATGAAAGACGAGCATGAAACTCACCCGTTCAAACGCTGGCAACTGCCCGGCCTAGATCAGTGACCTTGACTTGCTTATTGGGGAACCACGAAAGACATCAAAAGGTCGCAGAGTCGGTGAATGTCTGACTGGGAACGGCAGGGCTAACCGTCAACAGAGCAAGAAACTCATTGCACGCCAACATCACGTGGATCAACTTGCGATCATCTTACCCTGTACGAACGGGAACTCTGAATC
>CAYTUE010000226.1:0-2806 GCA_964441085.1 uncultured Planctomycetaceae bacterium | reverse complement strand
GGAGTGTTGCGGATTCGATGGTAAAATAAGGGGACGCAGCCAACACCGTTCGGCACGGTGTTTGAAAACAGTTTTCGAACGCATCCGCGTCGATTTTTCTGGCCTAGATCAGCGAGGCGATCAAGCGGCGGCAGGATGCAAACTAGCCAGATGAAGCGAAATCTTTGCGGCCAGGTTGCCCAAAGCGCTGCGTGGTCTCTGTTCGTTGTCGTCACATCGGTTGCTCCAGTTTGTAGACTGCAGATCATGAGACTCTAAGTCAAGGAATAATAGTAAGTCATCCAAGGCATGTTCGTTGCTCCCGGTACCTAGCACCATTTCTTGCTCGAAGTTCAAAGGCGATGTTGATTGGGACTGGGTGGTTCAGTCAGCCAAGTCGAGTCTGGGAGAGGATCGGAATGGCTATCGCAGTGAGTTCGTGAAACTGGCTCGGCAGGCGTCGGTGATGAATTGACGCCGCGTCGACCTGGCTAACCCTTGAATGGTTGCACTTCCACAGAGCCATTCTCCGTTTCACCAATCGCTGACATCCAAATGCTGCGCTGGCACCAAATCAAGAATCATTGAACACCCGAGCCATGCCTCAAAAAACTTCGAGGGTTCGGGCAGAGCCCCTGATGACTCGATCGAGAAAAAACAAAATACTTCGTTTTGTCATTGACACTCATTAAGACCGTTGCTCACATCTCTATTTGCTCCTTTCCTATGCTGGCGTTGAGCCTGTTCCCAAAAATGTCTACTATAAAGTTGGCACTCTTTTGATCAGACCTCGGCTTTTGCAAGGAAGTGGGGCATGGCAGACCTTTCTTGCATAATTCAGGAAATCGACGGCTCAAATATGCTCAAGAAAAAAAGGAACCTCCTGCTTTGGATCACCGCGATCCTGACCGTTTGTTCGTTCATGAATGCTTCGGTCAACTACCACCTGTCGAGCGGCATTTTGCGCAAGCGCTTGGTTGACCGGGAGCTGCCAATCACCAGCGACAGTCTTTACTCCGGGATTCAGAAGGATCTTGTCCGGCCGGTGTTTATTGCCCGTCAGATGGCCAACAACACGTTGCTGCGCGATTGGGCAATTGATGGAGAGAAAGACTTCGATTCGGTCACCAGATACCTCACGGAAATCAAACGCAAAGAGAATGCGGTAACCAGCTTCTTTGTTTCGGAGAAGACAAGGAACTATTACTACGCCGATGGAATCCTGAAGCAAGTAGATCGGAACCGGCCTGCTGATGCATGGTACTTCCGCGTCAGAGAGATGAAGGAAAAGTTCGATATCAACGTTGACCCGGATGCCTCGAACAATGATGCACCAACCATTTTTGTCAACTACTGTCTTTATGACTACGAGGGAGAGTTGCTGGGAGTCGCTGGAATAGGGTTGTTGCTCGACAAAATTAACCAGCGAATGCAGCTGTATGAAAAGCGATATGGTCGAAAGATTTACTTTGTCGACCAAAATGGAATTCCCTACCTGAACGATGACTTTTCTTTCTCACCCAACCACGCTGTAGCGACCGATGACAACGCGGTTTCAATCAGGGGAAGGGATGGCATTCGGCAGGTTGCCGCTCAGATACTTACCGAGTCAATCAAGCCTGTGAAATCGGTTTACTCTCTGGGTGACACAAAGATTCAGTTGAATTCTCGATACATTGCGGAGCTGAAATCCTATCTGATGGTTGAGTTGGACGAGAAAGAGGCCCTTGCGCCATTGAGGCGAATTTTCTACATCAACCTAGCCTCTGCCGCGTCCGCAGCTGTGATCGTTTTCGGTCTGGTTTTCCTGATCGTGGGCCAGAACCATCGGCAACTGGAAGCGGTGGCTTCGACCGATGTGTTGACGGGTTTGGAAAACAGGTTGGCAATTCAGTCGCACTTTGATCAGTTGTTGACAAGTTTCGATCGAAACAAGCAGCCGTTCAGTGTGCTGCTCTTTGATATCGACCATTTTAAGGCTGTCAATGATACCTTTGGACATCAGGCAGGAGACGATGCTCTCGCGCAAATCGCTGAGATTGCAAAGGCCACCGTGAGCCAGCACGTCACCAGTCGCATGTTTCGATGGGGCGGCGAAGAATTTCTTGTTACTCTGGAACGCACCAACCTGGAGTCAGCTGAACGCATTGCAGAATCGCTCAGACAGGCAATCAAAGACAAGGAAATAGTGACGCGAGGCGACGCAGTCCTGTCGGTCACAGTGAGCGTAGGAGTTGACACCGCGCGTGAAGGCGACGAACTGGGCACAATCGTCGATCGCGTTGACAAAGCCCTTTACATAGCCAAGAAAAAGGGGCGCGATCGAACGGAAGTCGCACCCATCAAACCTGCGACACTCGGATGAATCACGAATTTTCCTCGCCTGGCAGACGTGATTTTTCGCCGAGCCACGCTGTGGCGTAGCCAAAATGAACTGGTTGGATCAGGGAAAAGTTGCCATTCGTGTCAGGTTGGCTCTGTAGAAAAGTGGGTGTCGTAAAAGAACCACTCGTCATTAGGCGACGGCTTGTTGGCGGCCGTGGTCGTCGTCACAGCAATCACCACAAAGGCATGACTTTTCGTAGTGACAAGCTTCGGTTCCAAAACATCCTGCACGGGCGGTGATTTGCATTCGCACTTGCTTCACCTCTGGTGAATCTAGCCTTCAGTTGCAACTAAATTGCAAATGGGTTATCCTCTGCCAATCGCCCAGTTTCCCCTTTCACCCAGAGGAATTTAGAATGCCGTTTTTCACATCTACTCGAAGATTGGTCCAGTGTGCTTTCCTGACATGTGCGGCTGTTTTTGCTTCAACGCAAATCACCTT
>CAYTUE010000225.1:0-2905 GCA_964441085.1 uncultured Planctomycetaceae bacterium | reverse complement strand
TTGGAAAATGGCCATCACTCGAGCTTCTTCGCGGTTGGAACCGTTGTGATCGATTTTGATGCGCGAAATAATTTCGTTGGATAGGTCTCGCAGCAGAAGACAGTCTCGAACGTAAAACCCATCCGAATCAGTAAAACGCTGCGCGGTGACTCGAGGGTTTTCGTTCAGCATCTTCATGGCAGCAGCATCAAGTTCTGCTGTTGTAATTTCAGAACTTCCGCAACGGCTCACCCAAGCATTCAGGGCCGCTACTCCTCGATCTGCATCCACTGCTGTTGCCATTCGGTCAGCACTCAGACGGCTCATCGCAACCGCCAACTTTTGCCGACACTGTTCCGCATCCGTCACTGAACTCGATTTTGCCTTCTGAGTCTTTGATTTCGATTCTGGCGAATCAGAACTGCAACCCGCCGCTGTCACAACAAGCAAAGCTGCAAACACAACAAAGCCCTGACGATGCGGCAAGGAACGATTTACGATGGCAAGACAGGTTTGAAACATGGGGCAACCGAGGAAGGAATCGTGAACAATGAAACGAACGAAAGACAGCTGAACTAAAACGATTGAATGGTTGTTCGAATTTGTGAAAGTTGTTGCATCATGTTTTCAAAATCAGATAAAGCAACCATGTTGGGCCCGTCGCTCATGGCATGATCGGGATCGGGATGAGTTTCTGCAAAGACAGCATCGCACCCAATCGCAACAGCCGCCTTTGCTAAAGGAATCACCATGTCTCGTTGTCCACCGGTTGTTGCTCCACCAGGCGTCTGCACGCTATGAGTCGCATCAAACACCACGGGCACCCCAAACGACTTCATGATCGGCACACACCGAAAATCATTCACAAGACGTCCGTATCCAAAAGTCGTTCCACGTTCCGTTAGCATCACATTGTGTAGACCTCGGGCCTCACACTTTCGTACGGCATGAACTGTGTCTTCGGGGGCCACAAACTGTGGTTTTTTGACATTCACGCAGATGTTTTTTGCAACGGCAGCGTCGGCGGCAGCCACCAGTAAGTCTGTTTGCCGAGCCAAAAATGCGGGGATTTGAAGAATACTGCACACATCAGCAGCCGGTGCGGCATGAGCGGGTTCGTGAATGTCCGTGGTCACAGGCAACCCAGTTGCCGCCTTGACTTTGTCTAACAGTGACATTCCTTCCTGAATTCCAGGGCCTCGATAGCTGTCGACACTGGTTCGGTTGGCCTTATCAAAGCTGGACTTAAAGACGACAGAACTGCCCGTTTTCTGCTGCAATGTGGCCAAATGTTCGGCAACCTGCATGACCATTTGTTCTGATTCCATCACACAGGGGCCAGCGATAAACAGCAACGGCTGCCCGTTGCCCACTTGATACTCGCCAATCGTCACAATTTTGTTCATAGCAGTCGGAACCAGCTTTCAGGGGTGCAAATGTCGTCCGTAACGCAGGAAGAATAGGCAAAATCTCGTCAATTCGAAAGATCGCCTGCCTTCAATTCCCCATGGCATGCCGCTGTGCGACTCCGTTTCCTTGCTGGAATGTCACGATCCTTCTTGCGCTTCCATCTTTTTGAAGATTCGGAACGCGTAAGCGGTCCCTTTGCCGAAAATTTTTGGTAACACGGACAGCTGATAAAGCAGCATTCCAGCTCCATTGTGCGAGCCAAGAATGCATTTGTTCGCCTGACGGCTGCTGTTGACTCGACCTGTTCGAATTGGAAGACATATGTTCCGCAAGCTTACCCCCTCTTTTTCTGTACAAGCGTGGCTGTTAGTCGCCACTGCCAGCTTGGCCTGCTGGTCGCTTTCCGGACAGCCAGTTCTGGCTCAAGACGCCACCGAACCTGCTGCGACCGCGCCAAACACCGCCGCAGATTCCGCGAGCGACAAAACGCCCGCCCCCGCAGACGATGCAAAAGGTAAAGATCTTGCCGATGGCAAAGACAAAAAGCCCGTTGGCTGGCAGGCCAAAATTGACAACTACTTTGGTAAAAATCTTGTCAAACCGATTGAGGAGGTCATCTTCTACCCTGTCTATACTCAAGACACGGGCCAGCCCGAATTCAAAGACGACGGTTCTGCAAAAACGGATCCCAAAACGGGCCAGCCGGTCACGAAAAAAGTAAGCGTCCCGTTCGTTGTGACATGGCTTTTAGCGGGAGGAATTTTTCTGACTCTGCGCATGGGCTTTATTAACATTCGAGCCTTCTGGCATGCCATCCAACTCACCAAAGGTGACTTCGACGACGAACACGAAGAAGCTGGCGAAGTCACTCACTTTCAGGCTTTGTCAGCCGCTCTTTCGGCAACCGTGGGTCTCGGCAATATCGGTGGAGTCGCTATTGCCATTGGGCTAGGTGGCCCTGGAGCAGCCTTGTGGATCATGATGATCGGCATTTTGGGGATGTCCACAAAGTTCGCCGAATGTGCCTTGGGCCAGCTGTATCGAACAAAAGATGATTCGGGTCAGACATTGGGTGGTCCGATGAGATACCTGAAATTAGGGCTCGCTGAAAAAGGCCTGGGACCACTGGGAACTGTGCTCAGCATCATTTTTGCAGTGCTATGTATTGGGGCCAGTTTTGGTGGCGGCAATGCCTATCAAATTAATCAGTCGCTATCGGCCATTCAAAGCGACATCCCTTTGCTTCAAGCCGACGGTTCCCCTTGGATCTATGGGCTTGTGATGTCTGTGGCTGTGGGAGCCGTCATCATTGGCGGAATTAAATCAATTGGCGCAGTCGCCGGAAAAATTGTCCCCCTGATGTGCGCTGCATACGTCGGAACCGCGATGTACATCTTGGTCGTTAACGCTGCCTTGGTTCCGGAAGCAATCAGCATGATCGTGAACATGGCGTTTAATGCTCCTGCTGTTTATGGAGGCTTCGCGGGAGTATTGGTGATTGGGATTCAACGAGCCG
>CAYTUE010000224.1:0-2964 GCA_964441085.1 uncultured Planctomycetaceae bacterium | reverse complement strand
TCGTCGTTTCAGCCAGTTAGGCCAACCCCAATTCTTGAACCTGACGATCCACTAGGCGGCTTTGTAGGAACTGCTTTGTTGCAAGGTTTCCTCAAACAAAGCTTCGACCAATGCAGCATTCAGAAACAGGTTTTCATCAGCTTCCAATGCAGCAAGCATCACTGCACAACTTCGTTTTAGACTTCCGAGATTCTGCTTGCTGAGTTGAACGGCAGCCAGCAAACCATCTGTTTCGACTCGATCAAGCGCTCCGTTCAGTCCAAGTCCTGTGGCCAGAAATTCAACCGCCTGCACTTCTGTTAGCTGTCGAAGTTCAATCTTCAACACCGATTCACTGACTGCAATCGATCGGTCGTCTGCCGAAGTTCCTGCAATCAATGACAAGGCTCCGCCAGTTTGCTGATTGATGGATGAAAGAAATCGCAGAATACCGTACAGGTCTTCATCAGCACGATGAAGATCGTCCAGCAAGATCGCAGTGTGCCTGCCACAGAGTTCTCGACCGCGTACTTCATCTTTAATGAGCAACAACAGTTCACCCGGTAAAGCGGATTGAGGTGCATCAATCATGAGTGCTCGACAAATCTGCTTCAACACAGTCTGTTGACGACAAGCAGCCGTACTGACCATCACCGCCTGATGCCCGCCTCGCGAACGTTGCTCGAAAACCGACTTCAGCAAGCTGGTACGTCCGGAACCGTCTTCAGCCATGACCACAGCCAAAGCTTCTCCTGCTTCACAAACATACAGCAAGCGATTCATCGCTTCTTCGAAACCGGGGTGGTGATACAACCACTCTTCTTCGACAGACTGTCCAAACATGATCAATGGTTCCTATCTTAAATATGCTTGTCGTTGATTCACATCACATGAACGATTGTCGGCTACAAACTCCACACCCATGTGCGTTCATCTTTGTCGCACACGCTCAGGAAAAGTAATCATTGGCGACAATTCCTTCAGGCAAATACTTGG
This sequence comes from uncultured Planctomycetaceae bacterium, assembly GCA_964441085.1. Lineage (GTDB taxonomy): Bacteria > Planctomycetota > Planctomycetia > Planctomycetales > Planctomycetaceae > Fuerstiella. The sequence continues at coordinate 1,989 of CAYTUE010000224.1, read as the reverse complement.
ACTGTTTCAATCACTGCAAGGCCGGATCATGGGCCGATTGCTTTGACACAACTCACTTCGGGGCGTTGTGTCAGAAGCAACAAATCACCTTCACAGCTGGATGCGTGAACCAGACTGTTTCGGGGTCTTGCGAGCAGAACCCTTTTGGATTTCTGATTCACAGGTTCGGACCAAGCGAATCAAGTGATCCTTATGAGGTTCTGGTGCCAAGACATGCGACTTCATCAGCCATTTTCGAGCCGAGTTGTAATCGCCTGCTTCGGCGTAAGCAGTTGCCAGAGTCCTCAGACAGGCCCAGTCTTTGTTTTCTGTGAGATTACATCCTTGTTGAGCCAAACGAATCGCTTCTTCTGGATTCCTCACCGTTGCATCGTCCGAAGTCGCCAGTAGCCACGCATAGTTGTCATATGCATGAGCATATTGAGGGTTCAGTTCAAGCGTTCGCTTGTAATCAGCAACGGCCTTCGAGTAGTCCTGTAACTGAACATAAGCGGCTGCTCGATTGTTGTAGGCTCGAAAAAGATCTGGCTGAATATCGATCGCTTTGGTCCAACATTCGACAGCCTGTTCAAATTTTCCAGCTGGAAATAGCATGTTGCCATAATTGTACCACGCGGCAGCATGAGTCGGTCGAATGGCGACTGCCTGAGCATAGTCTTCGATGGCTCGGCCGTTGACCGATTGGCTGGCAAACAAGTTACCTCGTGAATACAGGTAATCGGCGTTGTTGGCATCGGCTTCAATTGCCCTTTCAAGATCTGCCATCGCAGCCCCCACATCGCCTAGCTGCTGCAATGCCAAACCGCGACGATAATAAGCCGAATGCAACGATGGCTGAAGCTCCAAAGCGGCAGACAAATCTTCAACGGCAGCTTCAAATCGAGCCAGCCTGTGGTTTAAAACCCCACGTTGCAGCAACGCTTCTGAATCTTGAGGTGCCAATGCCAGTAAAGCATTCAAGTCGGACACGGCTGGAGCATAGTGTCCGGCTTTCTCTTTCAGCTTGGCACGTTCCATCAATGCTTGTTGATGAGAAGGATTAAGTGTCAGCAACTGATCGATATCTTGAATCGCAAGCTCATTCTGATCCAATCTCAAACGACATTGAGCTCGCATCCAAATGAAATTCGTATTCGTTGAATCCTGAGACAGTGCTTTTTCAAAAGCAGCTGCCGCTTCTTCGTACTTGCCCTGTTCAAACAAACTGGTTGCTGACACCGCAAGGCCGTGAGGTTCAACGGGCCGCAATTTTAAAAGTTCATTGGCATCAGTAACAGCTGCGTCATGGTTACCCATTCCTTGAAACAGCTCACTGCGTTTTTTTCGAGCAGAAATATTTCGTGGTTCGATCAAAATCGCCTGATCCAAATCCGCAACCGCTTGGTCTCGCTTGCCCATCGCGTCCAACACAGAAGCTCGACCAGCAAGCAAGTCGGCAGATTCGCCGTGCAATTGAATCACTTCGTCCCAGTCTGCCAATGACGCTTCAAGCTGATTTTCACTCAACAACAATTCAGCGCGACGTACCCGACTTGCTCGATGCTTTGGATTTTGCTCCAACACAGCCGACAATGCCGAAATCGCTTCATCTGGACGATTCAACTGTGAAGCAGCGGATGCTTTCAAATACAGAATTTCATCCGTCCCTTTTTCTGTCTCAACGGCTTCCGCTGTCAAATCGTACACACGATCCCAGCGTCCCACAGACGCATTCAGACGACATAGTTTTTCAACAACATCTTTTCGTGTTGGTTCAAGCCTTAAAAGGTTTCGGAGATCTGCAATGGCTGGCTGAGTTTCTCCCATATGAGCGAACGCATCGGCTCTACGCTCCAGTGCATGTAAGTTGCTACCGTCCATCCGCCCAATGTGAGTCCAATCGGCGACTGCAAGTCCCCACTGTTGTTGAGATTCGTAGGCGAGTGCTCGTCGCTCGAGAGCCGAAGGCAACATTCGTTTCCCATCGATTAATGTCGACAGATCCTGAAT
>CAYTUE010000223.1:0-3095 GCA_964441085.1 uncultured Planctomycetaceae bacterium | reverse complement strand
TTTTCACGCAATAGTGGCTGTTTCAGCAGCATTAAAATTTCGCCTCAGATAATCGCTTCACACCGGCTACCCGATTGCGACAAACCGTCTATGATTGGTGGAGACTTAGATCAAAATTCTCACTTAACGATCTTGTGCTAAGTTCAAACCATCGCATTCACATCACCCACTGAAGTCACTCAAGAAGCGTTCAAACTATGACAGACTGGATCGAAGCTGGTAGCAAAGCTCCCGCATTTACACTGAAAGCAACAGACGGCAGCACAGTGAAACTCTCTGACCTGAAGGGGCAGCCCGTTGTACTGTACTTCTACCCCAAAGATGATACTCCCGGATGCACCAAAGAAGCCTGTGCCTTTCGTGATCGAAAAGATGAACTCACACAGCTGGGTGCCGTTGTTCTAGGAATCAGCCCAGACACAGTTGAAAGCCATGTCAAGTTTTCTGAGAAGTTTGACTTAAACTTTCCTTTACTGGCCGACAAAGATCACAAGGTCGCCGAAAAATATGGCGCGTGGCGAGAAAAAAATCGCTATGGCAAAGTGTCGATGGGAATCCAGCGATCGACCTTTGTCATCGATGCCGAAGGCAAAGTGGCGAAGACTTGGAAGGCGGTCAAGGTTGACGGACACGATGCCAAAGTGCTTGAAATTGTCCGAGGGTTGTCTGCTTCATAGACCGTGCTGTTTGCATCGGGCACAGCTGTCATTGACCATTATCGAAGCCGCCACGGCTTCGATAATGGAACCCAAATCACCTGAGCTTCGCACAGGTGAAAATTCACACGCCGACGACTTAGGCAACTGGCTGATCCCAATGGATTTGAATGTTCCAAGCAATCGCTTGGAACAGACTCATCAGGCAGCAGTGCGAGGTGCTTGTTCTGGAGCACGCAACAGGCGTTGATAATGATCGCTGGATTTCATGAGTGATTCATGAGTTCCATCGGCAACAATTTGCCCAGCATCCATCACAATGATTCGGTCGACCAGATCCAAAAATGAATGGCTTAACAGGTGAGAAATCATAAACACGGTGCGATCTTTACAGAACGATTGCAGAGCACCGTGAATTAAGTCTTCGCTTTCCGCATCGATCGCCGACGTGGCTTCGTCCAGAATAAGAATCTGAGGATCTCGAACGATCGCTCGAGCCAAGGCAATTCTCTGACGTTGGCCTCCGGACAACCGACGACCTCCTTCGCCAAGTTCAGTCTCTAAACCTTCAGGAAGCTTTTCGACAAAGTCAAAAGCGTGAGCCTGCCGAATCGCATCAATCATTGTTTCGCGACTGGCCTGAAAATTCCCATACTGAATATTGTCCAACACTGTTTCGTCAAACAAAGTCGTTTCTTGACTGACAACTGCGATCTGATCTCGAAGTTCTTGCAGAGTGAAATCTTTGATATCAACATCGCCCAACCGAACAGTGCCTTGTTGAGCATCCATAAGTCGAGACAGGAGACTTAGCAGAGTTGATTTCCCAGAACCGTTTCCACCAACCACAGCAACCACTTGTCCACGTGGAATGGTGAGATCAACTCCATTGAGAGCAGGGCTTCGGTCAATCAGTGATTCGCCGGCCGATTCGTATTGAAAGTGAATGTCTTCAAACGAAATTTGATTCCAGTCAGTTGGCAGAGCGACAGGGTTCTTGGTTTCAACAACCAACGATTCTTTGTCTGTGATCGCGAAAATTCGATCGGCAGCAGCCAACGATTTTTTGGCAACTGGAAAAACAGACGACAGTTTTCGCATCGGATCCAATACGCCAGCCATTAACACATACAGAGTTGTCAGTTCGGCGATGGTAAGCGGTCCTGACGCCAGTTTGACTCCACCAATTTCATCAGTGGCGTTCAGAACAAGGTATGCTCCTGGAGCAAGGATTGCGATAAAGCCGATGACTCCAAGAAGTTCAGTCGAAGGCTTAATCACGGCCCCCGCACGAATGAGTCTCATTGAATCCGTGTAGAAATTTCGGTTGGCTTGCTGAAGTTGCTGACTGTGATGCGACTGAGAATTATGAGTAATCATCACACGAGACGAATCGAACGTCTCGGCAATTTTCTTGTAGATATTCCCCATGCGCTCCATGGTTCCGATCGCCACACGTCGTAGCCTTCGACCAGTTTGGTAGAATACTAAACCCATCAGTGGAAGAGTCAGAATTGAAATCGATGTCAGTCGCCAGTTAAACCACATGGCTGCGACAACACAGCAAATTGCTTTAAGCGGTTCACGAATTAAGACCGTTCCACAAAGGCGATAGCCATCTGACATGACGGTCACGTCATTCGTAAGTCTTGACGTCACCTCCGCAGTTCCAAGCGATTGAAGAGATTGAATATCCAATCGAGAACAATTGTCGAAAGCATTCTTGCGAATGTCGTTCGCTGTATGAAACACGAAGCTTCCCACCAGTAATTCTTGGATGTATAGAAACACGCCTTTCATTAACGTGGCGACAATCAACGCGCAGAGAATAACGACGACGGTGTTAAACTTTTCATTTGGAATCCAAGGCAGAATTTTGGACTTGAACCACTTCCGATCCATCAGCTCTGCGGAAGACGTGTGCAGTTTTTTCAAAAGACGGTCACGATGTTCCAGATTGGTATCTGAAGACTCCGCAAGTCGGCGGTTGTATTCATCAATTTCCGCTTCGACTCGAGCAATATCCGTATCGACATAAGATTGAAGACTGTCGTTTTCGAACAGAACTTTGATAATGGGATAGGTTGCAGAAAAATTCAACGACCAAAGCGCAGACACAAAAACGGCGCAAACAATGGAAGCTAGGACTTTGCCCTTGTACTTCCAAACAGCCTGTATGGTTCGAAGAAAACTATCCATGATGAACAAAATCCATACTGATTGATATCCGCGCCAGATCAATGCGATTCTCAAACAGAACCCGCATACATCTCGCGACTCCGCTAGAATCTGATCGAAACCGGGCAACAGCACAAGATCAGAACAGCAGAAGCTGGACTTTCTTGCTGGGCACCATATTCACAGTCTGAACTCACAGTCTGCCTCATCGGCCAGCACCGTTATCACTGGCTTCAGGATCTACCTGGCTTCAGGGTCTAC
>CAYTUE010000222.1:0-3154 GCA_964441085.1 uncultured Planctomycetaceae bacterium | reverse complement strand
GGAACTGTATCAACAATACGATCAGTCCACGGCATGGGACTCGCCTGCAAACCAACGCCTACTGAATGCTCGCCCGACCTTCTACGCATGCCCTGAAACAACCAATTCGCTTTTGACAAGCTACCAAGCTGCTGTCTCAATCCGATCTGCGTGGCCCTACGACATGCAGCTGCAAATGCGCGACTTTTTCGATGGCCCCAGCAACACGGTCTTGATGATCGACTCGCACAATCTGGAAGTTGAATGGACGGCCCCTCAAGATCTCAATATGTCGCAGGCGTCAGCTGCCATCAAAAACGGCCAACAACACAGCGATTCTTCATCCGGTCAAGTCACTCAGGTCTTACTTGCCGATGGCAGCGTCAAACTGATTGCAAATACAATTGATGGCGATTTGCGACGCGCACTCCTCACGCCAGCAGGTGGCCGACTGCCACTCCAACCACTGTCTGCAATCGCTCAAAATTTTTCATCACTCGAAAGCCACCCCCCTGCCACAAAAAAATTTACAGCCCCAAGAGATTCTGCCAGTTGGCCCGGAGTCGTCATGTGGCCAACAGCAATCAAAGAAATCGATCCTTCCAATTCCATTGTCTACTGCCCAACACTCGCGGTTGCATGGAGACAGTTTACAAACCAAACCTCACACGGCACACAAACGCCACTCGCTGCTGAACTGATACAAAGCCCATTCACGTTGCAGGACATTGCAAATGATTCCATTGTAACCGAAACCTCGAAATTCAGTGTCCGCTGCGAATTGAAAAAGCACCTCGCTTTCGCCGCAAAGTTTGACGCCTTCCAACAACCGCTTCACTTCGTTGATCAAAATGGTGACCATCGCGTCAAAGCATTCGGCGTCACCTCACACTGGGACGACTACAAAACGGCCCTGTCCCAGATTCGCGTCCATGACTATCGGTCTCCAGACGACTTCATTATCGCAATCGCAAACGACGGTACTGAAGACCTGATTCTGGCGAAGATCCCTCCAGCCAAGTCACTCAGTGAAAATATCAAGAACGTCGCAGACCGTATTCGGAATTCAAAATTGCCAATCACCAATCAACGTGTCGTGAGTTCCGAACAGGTAGTCATCCCAATCCTTGAAGTCAGCTTGAAAGCCGACTTTCGACAGCACCTGCAATCCCCTACCAGCCCCAGACTCGAAGAAGCATCTCAGACCATTCAATTCCGGCTGGACGAGCGAGGTGCCATCGTATGGTCAGAGGCCCAAATCGTGGGTGAAAATGGCCACTACGATCTAGAAGTAGGGAAACGCACATTTGTCTTCGATAAGTCATTCCTACTGATGCTACGCGAAGCGAATGACAAACAGCCGTACTTTGCAACTTGGGTTGGCAACACTCAGTTCATGATTCCAGCTGAATAAAGTAAAGCTAAATTTCAGAATGACAATTGAAATCGAATTGCGTCAGTCAGCGTCGGAACAATAAACAATGTCGTCCACGGATCGCCCAGTCTGAGAATTCTTCCAATTCGCCGTCCGATACGCTGGTGGAAGGTCATCAAGACTTTCAACGCCCCCATCGTCTTTTCCATTATGGCCAACTGAATACAGGATGAACCCCGCTCCCGTTCGGCGATAAATAAAGTTCGCGCCAGAATGCGGATCTTGCCACAAGGCAACTTCAGTGGCCCATGAACTCCAGTCAATGTCCGCCAAGGAATCCGGAAATTCTCCGTGCTGTCGGCGATATCTCGAAATCTCAAGAAGCACACCCAGCATCCGCTGCCGAACTCTAAGCTCACTCGAAGCACGACAGTAAGGAACAAGCTGAGAGAACGTTTGAATAAACTCAGAAGTGAGTTTCTGGTCAGGAGAACTTTTACCAACAACATTCAGTGAATCGGCCAATGCAATCTGAAACCCGTCAGCTATTCGCCTAAGTTTCACAGTGTCTCTAACGTGATCAAAAAAGATTTGATGCTGCTTCAATGATGCGTCCCAGTCAACCCGGCTCTCTTCAAATCGACGTTGCAGAAACTCCTGAAAGCTTTGGCATTCTTGCCGGGTGACTCGAGGCTCTTGGTGCTGCGATTGCAGTTGGATTAAAGCGACAAGACGATGAGCGTGATCCATTTCCTCAGCCAACGCAGCAGCACGATCGAACTGCGCAAGATCAACAATCAACTTCTCCAGCGGCTCAGGCAAACCTTCAGAGTGCAAGACCACACTGCAAGCAGTCTCATACAGCAAGCCTTCGACGTATGCGAAACTTATGGCAACACGCGGATGTTTCGGGATGAACCGTTCCCGCTGAATCAGGTTGGACATCGCAGTCAAATCCAAGAAGACTTCTTCAAATTCACCACGGCCAGTCCAATACATCACCCTAAGCTGCAGGACACGAGCGTAGTCTACAAGCGAAGCAACTTCCGGCCCATCAAATTCCTCCCCGTGGCCACAGATGAATGCAGGCTTGATTTGCAAACGAGATTCTTTGATTGCCACCGGAGTCTTAACGGCCGTGCGAATCCACTCACACCAATCTCGGTTGTAAGCCACCACTGCCGAAGCCAGACTAGAATCACACACAGCAGCTGGGCTCGCCAAAACCTGATCTTCATAGTCACGAAGCAGGTAGTAGTCGTCAGTGAACTCAATACTGTCACGAATGGCTTCCAGTCTTCGGCTCAGACAAATCGCTGCAGCACGCCCGAATGACACGACCTTTAGATCAGACGGCCAAGTTCTAAGATCCCAAATTGGATCTGCGCCAACACCGCCAGCCGATGTCTTTGCCGACGCCCCCTGTCGAGAAATCAGATCACCTTCATCAAACCACACCCGTGACAACTGATTTTCTCTTTCAGAAAACCGAAGTGCAGGACGAGGGCCAAACAACATCCAGCTAAGCCAACCCAACGGAATCGCAACCCCAACAGCCATCCAAAGTAGCAATCGACATCGCCGACTGCGAATACTTCGCCGCAATACACTTGTCTGATTCTTGCGACTCAATTCAGATGTCACGAGCTGCGCCATCAAGCTTCCCTTTCATCCACTGCCATCAGGAATCCCAGCGGAATACGATATCATCATACCGTGTTCCTAACCTGCATCATCAATGAATCAGCCGGGGACTCATCAGACAGCGAGTAGCCATCCCTCAACAGCCGAGGAAAATCC
>CAYTUE010000221.1:0-3171 GCA_964441085.1 uncultured Planctomycetaceae bacterium | reverse complement strand
ACAATGGCTGACCACTCAATCGGCTCAGCCCACGGCGGCGACTACTCCGTAAAAAAATAAAGAACAAGGACATGCATTGTCATTTGCTGGTTAAATAGTATTTAGTTGGTTGATTGAAGTCGTGTTTTTTCCGGGGATGTTTTGATGATGATGGCTCGTGGGGCATTGGTAGATTCCACCGTAACGCCCTTCAATCACTGTATTTCCCGTTGCGTTCGGCATGCTCGTCCGCGGAAAGCCGACCGCAGCCACGTCAGGCAGCTCTGCAAACCCATTCCTGCAAGAACATAAAAGCAAAACAGTTGCGGCACAAGAAATCGTCCTTCCACAGACCATGTGACGGCAATGGCTGTCGTGTTCGCAAGCAGGAGTGCCAGCATAATTCGCGTGTCCCTATTTCGAATTGAACATGCCGCTCCCGCAGCAGCAAATAGCATCACGATACAAGCCGCGATATCGTTCGGGCGAAATTCGCTGACAACTTTCATCGCTGCAAGCGCCGGTAACCGGCCTGTGTTGGCTCGTATCCAAGCAAACGCTTTCCCTTTGCTTTGCCGAGCGATCTCCAATTCCTGAGTGTACCCGCTCAAATCTTTGAAAGCGTCTTTGTCAAAGAATTCGGCAGCATCAAGGTTTTGCCAAACGCCGTAGTTGTTGTAGGCGATGTCGCTGTAGCCCGCAGACAGTTCCATCAGACCCTGGGTTCCCATTGGAGCGAATGTTTGCAGCAGCACGACGTTCCGAATAGCCCACGGCGAAAGGGTGGCTACCGTGCAGAAGCAAAATAGAATGCTGATACCGGCGGATTTCAGCCATCCTTTTTTATGAACGCGGGCAGCGACCAGTAGAACTGTGAATGCAATTGCCGGGGCCCAAAGTATGGCAATGGAACGCGCCAATATCGAAAGTCCCAGGCATACACCACAAACAGCGATGGTCTTCAGTCGTCCATTTTCACTGTAAGAAAATAGTGCGATTGCCAATAAGGTGCACAGCAGGCATGAGACCGATTCTGTCAGCAGAGCTCTGGCGTACAAACGCGAACGTACGTCCACCAGAAATAGAATTGTGATCACGGCAGCGACCTGCCACCCCACGGTCGAACACAGGTACCACACGATGAGTCCGATTGTCGCAGCCATCGCGATGATGTTCAGGATGCGCAGAAAATAGTGCTGCCGTCCGAGTAAGCGATTAGCGATCGATACCACGACCGAGATTAACGGCCATGACTAATCTCCCAGGCGATTGAATCGTAACTGGGTTCGTCGCCGTCCGTTGACGGAGGCGTATTGATTCCGAATCGTGCGATCACCCAGCCAAAGTACAGGGTCGCCACCGTGATAAACACCAATACGCCAGCGCGACGGCTGCTTCGTGAGTCCAGCGTATTCATGTAACACGCCGTCCAATAGAAAACCCGCGCGGACCAATGAAGGAAGAATGCAGTATCACTTCAAGCCTTCCGGAAGAGTCTGCGTGTCAATGGCTTCTCCCGCATAGCCAATCGATTCAATCGACTTGATTGCATCCTTCACTTCCTGGATGCTGGCTTTCAGCCCAAACTTCAGCGGCATCCTGTGACTGGCACCTAGAGCAAGTTTCGGAACTCGCCCGGCGGCACGTTCTACACTTCGGTTATTGGGGGAGTTGGTGCCAGGCTCGCCGCCAGTCACGTAGCCATCGTTAAGTGCTCCGGTATTTTTCCAAACAGTCAGATACGGCAGTTCTTCCAAGGACCAACTGATGGTTGCTGCTTTGTCGCCCGCTTTGTTCTGAAGCATCACAGTGGTGTGTTTGTTGTCGCCCTTCAGTTCCAGCAGGTAGACCTGTTCGACGAAACCTGCCGTCGGAGCTTCGTAAACACTCCAATGATCAAGTCTTTCTGCAGCGCGATCGTTGAATGGCTTCACACTCTTCACGGGCGCGACCACTTTGGCTTCCGCTTCCTTGAGAATACGGTGGAACAGCAATGCTGACTCAAAGTTGCGTTGCTCGTTTTCGGAACTAACTCTTGACTTGTAATCCACACCCGAAACAGAGAACGACTGTCGGCGCATCTTTTCGAGAAGCTCTGCGATTGTCTCAGTCTGATCGACGCCAAATTCCAGAAACACATTTCGCCGCACCTGCGAGAATTGGCTGTTTGACAGCGTTGGAAGCTTCTCTAATTCGGTTTCTGTTAACCCGTCGTAGACGTAATTCTGCTTAGACCACGGCAATACTGTGGACCTATCTCCAGAAGTACGCCAGTGAAACTTAATGGCCCCCGTTTCCGCAATGCTTGAGGACTTGGGGTAGAAACGGAGTCTCAGTCCCTGCAGGTTTCCATCAAAATCTTCTGCCACTGCGATGAAGAACGAAGTCGCTTTCAACTTTGGAGCGTAGAGCACTTGACGGGCATCGCGATCTCGGCCCTTTTCAAACCGACGAGGTACTGCCTCTCGCAATGTCTCGGGTTTGACCAAAACCCTTCGTGGCTTTTTGTCCGTCAGTGCAAGCACTTCGAAGCGAATTCTAACGTCGCTGGGCCGTTGTTTTAATGCCACCGTTAGTTCTGCCGCATCTCTAAATACAACGTCTCCCGCGCTCAGCACAACATCATTAGGCTTTAGGTTTTTTAAAGTTCGATTTCCAGGATCAATCCACGAAATATGAACAGCATCACGGCCATCTTTGAATTCCAACCCAAAGTAAGCCTGATCAAGTTCGGTTTGACCGTACGCAGTAGAGCAGAGAATCAACAAAAACACGCGGCACAATCGCCTCAACATAACCGATGCCTTTCGAATTCAATTAGCGACCCCGCAACTACACCTAATTACCAACTACTACTCAACCCACAACGCCCCGTAATGCAACCAAATCCACAAACTTCCGCTTTTGGGGCGGACCCGAAAGAACAAGGACATGCATTGTCATTTGGTGGTTGCTGGTTGAATAATGTTTAGTTGGTTGGTTGAAATTGTGTTTTTTGTGGGAATGTTTTGATGACGATGCCTCGTGGATCATTGGTCGATTTGACCGTAACGCCCTTCTGTCACTGCATTTTCTGTTGCGTTCGGCGTGCTCGGCTGTGCGTGGAAGGCTGTGAGCATCGCAAGCAGTGCGGGGCACCCTGCGGACACGGGGCACGCTGGGCACAGCAGTTTTGAATGATCTCCGGTCATC
>CAYTUE010000220.1:0-3340 GCA_964441085.1 uncultured Planctomycetaceae bacterium | reverse complement strand
GTACAACAGGTGAGTGTGTGACCGGGTAAATTTGTACTTACAGTTGACTCCAAAGGTGTAATACCAAATCACCCATGAGCGAGGATAAAAGCCGATGCGTTGAGCAATGAGTTTCAATTCCGCTGCAAAGTCGTCTCCAATGGCCAACCAAAACGAACCATTGGATTTTAGGACTCGATGGACTTCAGTCATCCATTGTTCGGACCATTGCAGATATTCATCAGCCGCCAGTTTGTCTTCGTAAACGTCGTACTTGTAGCCAATGTTAAAGGGAGGATCGGCAAACACTAAATCAACGCTGGCTTTCGGAAGTTGCTGCATCCCCGAAACACAGTCGCTGTGATAGATGCCCGATTTGCGATCCGACAACGCTTGGCAGGTTGCTTGGCTGAGCGTGGGGAATTCAACGTGTGGCTTTGCCTTGGTCGCCTTTTTCTTAGCTGGCTTCTTGCTCTTTTTCACGCTGCTCTTTTTCACACTGCTTTTCTTGGCACTGCCCTGCTTGACAGCATTCTGCTTGGTGCTGTCTGTTTTCAGGGGCTTGGTGTCAGAAGATTTTGACTTGCGCTTCATTGTTCAATGATTCTAAAGCCCACAGTACACAACGGCTGCGAAAAGTCATGGCGAGTGAATACGAAAGAATTGATACAGACCAGCCAATGACACAGATCCGCCAATCACTTGGAACGGTGCCCGAGTCGTTAGTCTACTTGTTGAAACTTCAGGTCACCATTCACAATCGTAGCGATGACTCGCCCTTGCACTCGACGCCCATGAAACGGAGTGTTCCGGCTCGCCGACTGAAACAAGTTGGCGTCGATCGTCCATTCCGCAGTCGGATCAATCACGGTGATGTCTGCTGCCGCTCCGATGCTCAGAGTGCCATGAGGAAGATCCAACAGCCGAGCAGGGCCGATGGTCAGACACGAAATGAGTTCGGACCATGACAGGTGTTCGGGGGTGATCAATGCTTCCACGCAGATTGGCAACGCCGTTTCTAATCCGCAAATTCCAGCGGGAGCGAGGTCTAGCTCAACCGCCTTCTTTTCAATCGCCAGTGGTTGGTGGTCGGCACTGATGATCGTAATCGTGCCATCCTTCAGGCCAGCAATGAGCGCGTCGACATGGTCTTGAGATCGCAATGGTGGATTGCACTTACACAGTGTGTCGAAGGTCTTCATCACTTCATCGGTGAGCAAGAGATGATGCGGCGACACGTCGGCCGTCACGGCCAGCTGATGATTGCGAGCTTCTCGAATCCGTTCCACAGCTTCCGACGTCGTGACAGACATCAGGTGAATGTGGCCGCCCGTGAGTTCAGACAGCGCGATGTCTCGCCCCGCCATGATGTCTCCAGCGGCTGCAGGAATTCCGGGGAGTCCTAGCAGTGTCGACACAAAACCTTCGTGCATGACTCCCTGTTCGGACAGTTCGGGCACCATGGAATGATGCAGCACGGGTTTGTCAAACATGCCCGTGTATTCCAAAGCACGTCTCATGACTTCTGCGTTGGCGATGGCCGTTTTTCCGTCGGTGTAGCCAACTGTTCCTGCTTCATTCAGCTGTCCGATTTCAGAAAGTTCTTCGCCTTGATGGCCTTTTGTGACGGCTCCCAATGGAAACACGCGACACTTGTTGGCTCGTTCTGCTTGGCGGCGAACAAATTCAGCGGCTCCTCGATTATCCACCACGGGGTTTGTGTCTGGCAAAGAAGCAATGGACGTAAAACCGCCAGCGACCGCAGCCGCAGAAGCAGTGGCAATGGTTTCGTCTTCCGAAAATCCGGGTTCTCGTACGGCCACATGTACGTCGATAAACCCAGGGCAAATAATGCCTCCATCGGCATCGATGACGGTGTCCACAGCGACATTACTCTCTGCCGGCAATCGTTCGATAATGCAGCCGTCTTCGATCAGCAGGCTGCCAGGAGCTTCCACCTGGTTGGCGGGGTCAATAATTGTTCCGTTGCGAATCAGAATACGCATCATCGTTGTCGCCCTACTTTGGCCAGCAAATACAGACACGCCATTCGAACCAAGAGGCCGTTGGAAACCTGCTTTAAAATTAAACTGTTTTCGCCGTCGGCAACTTCGGGAGTCAATTCGAGTCCTCGATTAATGGGCCCTGGAGCCAACACCACCAGCCCTGGTTTAGCGGCTCGAATTCGAGCTCCATTCATTCCAAACAGGTGAGCATACTCTGCCACCGATGGAAAAAAGGCACCTCGTTGCCGTTCAAATTGTACGCGAAGCAGATTCACACAGTCGACTCGGTGCAAAATGCTGTCGAGGTCATAGGCGATTTCGACTCCCATTTGCCGAATGGTCTTTGGAATCAAAGTCGCCGGTCCACAAACAATGACTTTTGCTCCCAGCTTGAGCAGTCCATGAATATTGGACCGAGCGACTCGGCTGTGCCGAATATCGCCCACCAAAGCCACTGTCAGACCTTCGATATGTCCCTTCTTTTGCCGCAAAGTCAAAATGTCGAGAAGACCCTGAGTCGGATGTTCGTGAGTTCCATCGCCAGCATTCAGGATGCCGCTTTGCAGGTGTTCTGCTAACAGATGAGGAGCACCGGGAGTACGATGGCGGCAGACAACAAGGTCCGTGCCCATGGCTTCGATGGTTTGAGCCGTATCGACAAATGTTTCACCTTTGGAAAGGCTGGAACTACTGGCGGTGAAGTCAACAATGTCGGCGCCTAAACGCTTTGCAGCAAGACTGAAACTGGTTTTTGTTCGAGTCGAATTTTCGAAGAACAAATTTGCGACGACGATTCCTTCTAGCAATTTCAACTTTCGATCGGCGGACGCAGTCGCCTTTCCAAAGTGATCTGCCAAATCAAGGATCGTCGTGATTTGCTGAGCTGTCAGGTGCTCGAGCCCAAGCAAATGACGCTCCCGCCAGTCTCTTGCCAGCGAGATCTCGACAGATTCGGTCATAGAAAAAACAATTCGAAGAAGTCTAATTTGCAGACAATTGACGGCCCCAGCGGCTGTGAGTTCAAACTGTATTTTGACAATCGTGGAAATCAAGCCACGCGACTGGAATGGTACCACTTCCGGCAAAGCAAAACGCGAATCCTGACCTTTGTGGCCACTGCGTCCTTTTTCTCTCTGAAATTTTCGGTCGAACTTGCGGGATCAGCTTAAGCGGCGAGGGCAATCGTGACCCAATTTAATCACGACCCAATTCCATGCTGCACACAAGTGGGCAGCATTGCTCGGTGATGTGCGTTTGGTGATCTACGGGCGCAAAAGTATCAAAAACGCGGCAGTTTTTCCGTCTCGACATGCGATTGCCCTAGCCAGCATGGAGGCAAAAAATGTGTCTGATGG
>CAYTUE010000219.1:0-3405 GCA_964441085.1 uncultured Planctomycetaceae bacterium | reverse complement strand
GGTAAGCTTGTCAGGTGATTTCCTGTCAGCAATTTCTGGTTGACAGTCGATACGTTCACTGATTGAGCATTGTATTTCGATTGAAATCCGATTCTGATCCAAGTCTTCACCCTGACCAGTGCCACCAAAGAACTCGCCACCTTCGTGCTCACAGCCGAATTTTATTGGCAGAATCGACTATTTTAGAGGCGTCAATGCTCACAACAGATCAGCTTCGAATCGTTTTGGCTGCTTCTGAAGCCGTACCGTTTGCGAAAACCGGTGGTCTTGCCGATGTTTCAACCGCGCTGGCCAAAGCTTTGGATCAAATTGGACACGATGTCACTTTGATCATGCCCGACTATCGGTTGTTACGAAAGAAGAATCAAAGTCGCATTCCCGATGTGTCGAGCACAGGGATGAGAGTCTCCATTTCGATGAACGGTCGCCCGGTGACAGCCGGAGTGAACTGGACGACTTTGCCCGGCACGAAAGTCCGAGTGCTATTGGTGACAGTGGCCGACTACTTCGATCGCGCCGAACTGTATATGCAGAATGGCGAAGGCTTTCCAGACAACTGCGAAAGGTACTGCTTTTTTAGTCGAGCCGTATTAGACATCTGTCAGCAGATGGTTCTTCGCCCCGATATTCTGCATGCCAACGATTGGCAAACGGGACTCATTCCCGCTTTGTTAAATTCTCACTATGCCAACCGCCCAGGATTCGAAAATGCGGCCTCGGTGATGACCTTGCACAACATGGCGTACCAAGGTCGCTTTTGGCATTTGGACATGAAGCTGACCGCCATGGAATGGCACTACTTCAATCTTGAACAAATGGAAATGTGGGGAGACCTGAACCTACTTAAAACGGGAATTGCCTTTGCTGATCAAATCACAACCGTTAGCCCGACCTATGCAAAGGAAGTGTGTACGGCAGAAGGCGGCGAAGGGTTGCACGATTTGTTGTCTCATCGATCCGGCGACTTAACAGGCATTCTCAATGGCATCGACGACGAAGTCTGGAACCCAGCGACAGACTCGTTACTTCCCGCAGCATTTCAAGTCGACAACGTGCAACCTGGCAAGGCCACATGTAAATCCGAACTGCAAAAGCGAGTTGGCTTGCCGACTCGCGATGGCACGCCTTTAATTGGCATGGTGTCTCGAATGTCCGACCAAAAGGGCTTCGATTTAATTGCCGAATGCTTCGACCGTTTAGTCAGTCACGACGTGCAATATGTTTTTCTGGGCACAGGCGATCCAAAATTTGAACAAATGTTGGCTGACTTTTCATCACGTTATCCAGACAAAGTGGCCGTGCTGATCGGCTTCGATGAAGGTTTGGCTCATTTAATCGAAGCCGGATCAGACCTGTTTTTGATGCCCAGCCGTTTTGAACCATGTGGTTTGAATCAGATGTATAGCCTTCGATACGGTACGCTCCCCATCGTTCGGCGAGTCGGAGGGCTTGCTGATTCGGTGGTTGATACAAACGACCAAACGCTCAAAGATGGCACGGCGACAGGATTTGTCTTTAACGACTATGATGCGGCTGCGATGGCAGATTGCATCGAATGTGCTTTACGACAGTATCAGCACAAGGATCAGTGGCAGGCCATTCAAAAAAATGGAATGTCCATTGATTGGTCGTGGCAGTCGAGTGCTCAAAAGTATCTCGAAGTATACCATCAGGCTCGCGAACGACGAGCGGGGAGAGGTCCCGAAGGTCGTTGCTAATCACAATGCACCGTGACGGTTGCCTTGGCTTTTCGAAGAAATACCAATCTATGTTTCGCAACCCTCAGATTTCTCCCAAGGCGCTGGAAATGTTTTGCCGGTCGATGCACCGCATGCTTGATTCCGGTGTGCCTATTCAAAAGTGTTTGAAAACGGCATCGACCAAAAGCCGTGATGCTCGACTCTCATCTACGGTCGCCGATGTCGTCGTCGATGTTCGCAGCGGTGGCGATTTGACCTCTTCGTTTCGAAAGCATGATGCTCATTACCCCGACCTGTTTTTAGACCTACTGAATGTTGGCGAACAAACAGGAGCATTGCCTGAAGTCTTTAACGGACTGGCCGAATACTACGAAGCTCGCAACCGACGAATGAAAGAACTGCGGGCCGAAATTACTTGGCCCGTGGTTCAGTTGTTCGCAGCCATCTTGATCATCGGTCTGGTGATTTTTATCACCGGAGCGTTTAGCAGTAGCGCGGGAGGCGAACCGGCTGATATCTTGGGAATTGGCTTGGTGGGAACCAAGGGAGCCATGACATGGTTTAGCATTTGCTTTGGCAGCATGATTGTTGGCCTGCTGGTATACCTGATGGCCACTCGCACAACCGTTGGCAAAGCGGCTTTGCATCCCTTTTTAATGGCGATCCCCGGAATCAGTGGGTGTATGAGAAGCTTTGCGATTGCTCGCTTTTCGTGGTGCTTTGCTTTAAGTCAGCAGGCGGGAATGAGCATCAAACCATCGCTAGAAAGTAGCATGAAAGCCACGGCCAACGGTCAGTTCATCATGGGAACCGACCGTATCTGGGAAGATCTGCATGCAGGAGAATCATTCGCCACCGCGTTAGCAGGAAGCAGGTTGTTTCCCGATGAATATCTCAGCATCGTAGAAACAGCAGAAGTCAGTGGAACAGTTCCTGAAACACTGGACCGTTTAAGTGAACAGTTCGATGAAGACGCTCACCGATCCATGCAGTGGCTCACCAGCGTGTTTGCCAAAAGTGTTTGGGCGATGGTCGGCCTGTTTATCGCCTTTGTTGTGATCAACTTCGTGTTGAACTACGTCGCGTTAATCAACGGTGCTTTGGACATGGCCAAATAATCGAAGCGAACGTTGCACCTTGAAAATTGCCTCGACACCACGCCGTTCGGTTCGCACGACTTGAATCCCGCTTTGCCTACCAGCCCATCGCCATGTTGGCTTCGATGACCTTCTGAGATTCATGGAGGTCGCATCCGGTGTCCAGCATGTACAGTCGAATCGCGTGCAGTTTATCGCCGGATGCTCTGCTGAGGCAGTCTCGTGCCACATCACAGGGTTGTCCTTTTCCTGTTAGTCCCAGCATGCCTTTGCTGATCACCCACAGGTCTCGAGGACGCTTAGTGATTCGTTTAACGGGTTCTTCCGGGTAATGAATGGCGGCGATGTGTTCTGCTTGTTCCGAACTGGTCGCCCAACTGATGATAATGTGGGATTCCGTTTCAATTTCATACAGAGCCATCTGCTTGTTCCAAAGAAGAATGGGCGAGCTGGGTCAAGAGCTGGTTGCTCTCAAGTTCTATGAGGCAACTCAACGTCTACCACACTGCGACGAACCGACACTGCGACGAACCATAGTCAATTCGAGCCATTTTTTAAACACGTTGCTCGAAAACAGTTCTGCTCAAGGCAATGCAGATCGTTGTCTG
>CAYTUE010000218.1:0-3488 GCA_964441085.1 uncultured Planctomycetaceae bacterium | reverse complement strand
GTCATTGAGCTGTGGTCAAGAACATTCTCAGTGAGCGTGATTCCCAGAAACTGTCACAACGACAAGCTATACTGACATCTCCATGCGATGCCTCGCCGAGAATCACCCCTTTCGAAGGAACCAATAAAAACATCACAAAGTCAACTCACGGAGCGACTCGCGGTCTTCCACTGCTGGCATAAAATTGTGCCACGGGATCCTCGACAAACCGATCAAACTTACCTCATGCAGCAGCTCGTTGAGCCGCTGATAAGAGGACGTATCCGGAACTTCGGACACCTTCACCTGTCGACACCCACAAATCCTGCTGCCACTTTTCTTCTCGCCAACGTCACGCCATTTTCTACTCCAAAAAAGTCTATCAAATCCAATCATCCCCGGCTCGCTTTTCCACAGCTAGGTGTCTCTTTTTAAAGATCACTCAGGCAGAATTTGCAGAGCCCCGATGGTAGCCGAAGCTCTTGTAGCCTATGGCTAGTAGGTAATCCTCAAGAGGATGTTTGTGTATGTTGGCGTTAATGCTTGTCAGGGCACGCACTTGAGCGGTGTATTTGGTTCCTACAAAGACCCGCCAGACCGATTGGAGAGGGATCGTCTTGGTTCAGATAACCCGCTGACTCCCCAGACAAGATAATCGTTACCCCTATGTCGGTTAGCCCATCATCCCCAAGCAAAAGATGGCATTTTGACTGGTGTAATTTTCTTGTTTCAACACTTGAGAATTTCTAAATTATTCTGACGCCGATTCAAATCACCTAACAATTCGTCTTGTGTTTAGGTTTTCATGTTTTAGTCTTCCGACCCATAGCTGTTCTCAAAGTCTGAGTGACCCAGCTATTCATCAGTCAGCAAACAGGCTTGGTACCAGTGACGTGCAATGTGTCCGACATTCTTCCCTTGCAACTGCTGAAATCCTCAATCAACTCGCATCGTTGCTGACGCTAAGCTCAACAACGACTCCCTATTTCATATTGTTTCAAGAGAGTGCCCATCATGGCCAAGAAATCTGGTTTCAACATGTCCGCTGAATTTCGTGCTATGCTTACAAAAGATAGCTCTTTAACCAGCGGTGATGCATTTCGAGCGTTGGGAGCGAAGTTTCCCAAGGAAGAACTGAATAAAAACAGTGCCGCTGTTGCGTTTTTTACCACTCGCAAAAAAATGGGCCTGAAGCCAAAGCGAAAAGGTACAACTGTTCGCAAGCAAGTGCCAACCGTAACTGCGACAAAGGCAGCCAACTTGGATTTCGAAGCTTTGAAATCTGCAAAAGCATTTTTGGAAGCCTGCGGTGGCGACAAAGATGTTGCAATGCAGGCCCTGAAGCAGCTGGGCAGCCTTCAGATTTCAAGCTAGTCAAGAGAGTAGGTTTTGAGACAAGCCAAAGTGATTCCAAGTTGGGTTTAACGAGAGTCACTTGAGCTGTGGTCAATCTCACCATTGATCGCTCGTTCAAGACGATAAGCTGACAAACCCTGAACCCACAGCGGTTTCAGGCTGAGGACACATATGAAAAAGGTGATGCAATTAATTTGCATCACCTTTTTTCTTTGGCCTATTTCAAGCCTTTTGAAGCCCAGTGGGGAATGATGCCTCGTCCGCAGGGCACTCGTTTTATCGCCGATGATTGAAGCTTCTCTACGTGGTCTTTCCCTTTTGATTGCAATAAGTCATTGAGCCATTTGGCGATTAAAAACGGTCCGGAATTGCGTCTGCATCGTGTCAACATGGCTGAAAACACACAGGCATCTTGTGGCTGTTGACGAAAACAGGAGTCGTCGGCACAATGCTTCGCAGAAACCAATCGTCAGATTTGGTTTTCTGTGATCAGTGTCATACTGGCTCACTTTATTAGGACGGGAACAACAGTAAGTAGGATCTGGTTGTTGTTCCGTTCAAAAGGCGGGCCACGTCGATATAAATTCCGTTTGGCAGGATGCCTGAGTATGGTTTGCTATCCGTTCACGTTGCAGCAGCTATTCCAACTTGCCGGTTTTCATCCAACAACATTTGCTGATGTCCCCGTTGATCATCGCGAGTTGCTTGTTGGCGACCTCACTTGTGATAGCCGACAAGTCTCACCCGGAGCCGTTTTTGTGGCGATTCCAGGTAGCCAAGTTGATGGGCACGAGTTTCTGCTTGAAGCAGCAACAGGTGGAGCTATTTGTGCAATCGTGCAATCGCGTAACCCAAACATTCCTCTTCCACAAATCGAAACCAATTGCCCAGCCAGTGTCTATGGCAAACTGTGCATGAAGCTATTGGTTGGAAATGTCAATCCGGTTCAGACAGCAGGTGTGACCGGTACAAATGGCAAGACAACGACAACATGGATGCTTCAATCCATTCTGCAAGCTGCGGGTAAGCAAGCTGGAGTCATCGGTACCATCTGTCACCACGATGGAGTTCATCAGGTTCCATCAAAGAATACGACTCCCGACGCAAAGACTCTGGCCGAGCTGTTTGAATCAATGGCTCGAAACCACACAACTCATTGCGCAATGGAAATTAGCAGCCATGCGTTGGCTCAGAATCGAGCCGCTGGGGTCCAGCTTTCTGCGGCTGCAATCACCAATATCACTCAAGACCATTTCGACTATCACGGACACATCGATTCGTATCGAAGAGCGAAAGCATCAATTCACGAGCTATTACATCCAGAAGCTCCCTTGCTCCTGAATCTGGACGATCCAGTGAGTCGAACCATTCTAGATGAGTTCAGTGGAATGTTGCCGTTGATCACCTGCGGGATCCAAAGTCGTGGTGCCGAAATTTTCGCAGAAGTGGTCAGTCAAAATCATAGGTCTACGAAAGTCAGACTCCATCTGGCTCAAGGGGACTGTGACGTTCGGATAAAAATGGTAGGAACCCACAACGTCAGTAATTGTCTGATGGCTGCAGGGCTAGCAGAGCAAATGGGAATGAATCAAGACGCCATTGTACAGGGATTGCAGGGACTGCAGTCTGTCCCCGGAAGGCTGCAGCGGATCGATATGGGACAACCATTTCAGGTCTTTGTGGACTATGCTCATACCCCAGACGCACTCCAGCACTGCCTGCAAACGGTGAAGTCAATTACGACCAATCGAGTCATCTGTGTTTTTGGAGCAGGAGGAGACCGCGATCGATCAAAGCGACCGGTCATGGGCAATGTCGCATCTGCTGCAGATCGTTGCATTGTGACTACCGACAGCCCTCGAACAGAATCTCCCGAAGCCATCATTGCTGATGTCGTTGCGGGAATTCCGGCAACAACAGACTCCCAGTCTGTCGTTCAGCGAAAAGATGCAATCACGATTGCAATTCAAGAAGCATCTGTTGGAGACACGGTCATCATTACTGGCCGCGGTCACGAAACAATGCAGGAAGTCGGTGAGCACCTTGTTCCACTGCAAGACGCAGCCTGCGTTCAAGCGGCTCTTCAGACTCTTGGATATACGTATGTTCCGTCAACTCAGTATTCTCGTTCCGCGTGAAGACTTGAATGCAAT
>CAYTUE010000217.1:0-3500 GCA_964441085.1 uncultured Planctomycetaceae bacterium | reverse complement strand
AAGTACAGACACCAGCGCGAAGTATAGACACTGATTACGCAAGTCGAAACGAACAACACGACATGCTGGTCAGTTCGCTACCAATCAGTCGGTCAATCACTGAAACCTTTACGCTGGACCTCGAATGCGAGAAATCTTGCTGGGAACCCCGTTGGTGCCAAGCGGCCAACACGACATCCACACGGCAGGTGTCCGACCAGCTTCAAAATCTGTTAAGTTCAGTTGGCACAGTCGCAAAGACCAGAGCTTCTAAGATTCCACTTTCGCTTTTCGATGAGCGACCGCTTCTTTTTTGGTGCGGAATGTTTTGAACTTCTGCACACCACTTTCCTGCCATGTCGCCACCCAGCGACCGTACACGTTTTTGCTGACGCCTGTGACTCCCGAAGTGTTATTGGAAGGCTTCTTTCTTGGCCCCTTGTGCCATTGCCTTTCGCCGACCTCAATCAGCATTTCATCTCGCCACTGTTTTGCTTCAGATAATGATCTTTTGATCCCACCAGCGGAGAAACGAAAATACTTCGAATACTGGTGTCCATTACGAA
This sequence comes from uncultured Planctomycetaceae bacterium, assembly GCA_964441085.1. Lineage (GTDB taxonomy): Bacteria > Planctomycetota > Planctomycetia > Planctomycetales > Planctomycetaceae > Fuerstiella. The sequence goes on along the minus strand of CAYTUE010000217.1, from coordinate 2,955 downwards.
CAATTCGCACTGTCCAGCCTTCAGGTGATCGAGTGATATTCTTGTGGTTTTTCATCCACAAATCATAGCAGTGACAAAGGGCCTCGCAACATACTCTTGCTGCAGATTCATCGCTGTTTCACATGCAGACCCCGCCTAGGTTTTGGTGGCATGTTTCACCGGGGTGCTATGCAGCAGTGCATTGTGGGTAGCTCACAATGAGGCGGAATCATGGAGAACCCGTCTTTTGAAAAGAACCTACGAAAAAGGCTGCCGGATCAATGAAGATTCGGCAGCCTCAAGTTCAATCCGTCGCAATCAACGCTTATGCGGTGACTTCGTCTTCTGGGCACGAATCACTGCTGGCGTCGAACCATTCGGGTTTGAATTCAATTCGTTTCTGATGCTTCATCGCCAAGTTCGCCGTCAGAGCCATAATGGCATCCGCCATCGCCACATGTCCATTGCAGCGAAGCTCGTTTTTGTCTTCTCGAATGCAATAGCAGAAGTGTTCCATTTCTTCTCGGTAACCTCGGCTAATCTGGTCGCCGTAGCCTGCTTGAGCCGTGTTTGCTGCGGCTGATGGAGCACTGGTTTCGTAGCTATCTAAAGCTGGTCCAGATCCTTTGCTGTCGACCACCCAAATTCGCTGGTCAACTCCACCAGGACTGTTTTTGCTGGCTTCCTTGTACAACAACGCTTCCTTTTCGGTTTTCATCCACAAAGTCGCTCGGCTACCAAACACGGCTTCACCGTACGGTTCCCAGCGGTTGGTGTTCATCGACGAGTAAGTCACCACACTGATGTCTCGGTCATTTTTTACTTTGGAATTCGACTTGTCGTTGAGCGGATGAGTCGTGCCGGGGAATTCAAAGGTCACAAAGATTTGATCATCGATGTCTCGATCATCGTTCCATGCCGATTCGGGTCCGACTCCGTCCATGCCAAAGAAATTCTTTCCGCCATATCCCTGAACGGCCAAGGGGTGAACCTTACCCAAGAAAATACTGGCAGCGTCCAGCTGATGGCTACCAAGTTCGGCCATCAAGCCCCCGCCGGTTTCGTTGTACAAACGCCAGTCGATCAGCTTGCGAGCTGTTTCGTAGCCGAATTCTTTCAGCTTGCCGGATTTTTCCATTTTAGCGAGCAGTTCTTTATCTTGAGCTGCCGCCTTGCCCCATTTTTGCCATGCGTCGCTGCCGGGAAAGCTATTGTTGCGATGCCATTGAGCTCTAATAAATTTGATATCACCCAGCAAACCCATTTTTGTTAAATGAGCCGCGTTGTCGTAGAGCACGCTGTAATGACGCTGATGGCCGACAGCCAACTTTAATCCTCGACTTTCAGCCGCTCGAATCATTTCCTTACACTGAGTCACAGTTTGAGCCATCAGTTTTTCTGACAGCACGTGCAAACCTGCTTCCAAGCATTCAATCGCAACGGGAGCATGCTGGTTTAAAGGAACGGCAATCACAACGGCTTCTAAGCCAAGCTCGTCCTTCTTTGCCAGCAGGTCTCGATGGTTTTCAAACAGCTTGACTTCCGCTGCTTTGGCATTGCCCATGACCTTTTTCAGACCTCGTCGCACTTTCGGGTGGCTGCCCACCATCGTGCGTTCCAGATTCGCTGGTCGTAGGTCTGCGATGGCAACGATATCCATGTAGTCTGTTGGATGTTCGTTGATCAGGATGTTGCCTTCGTCTCCGGTGCCAATAAACGCTGTGCGAACAGGCTTCCCTTTGATCGCACTGTAGCCGAAGTACAAGGCTCCCAATCCGGTGCCAGCGGCGGCAGCGGTGGTCATGAATTCACGGCGGCTCATCCCCACCGCTTCGTTAAAATTATCTTGGCCGATCTTCTGCTGTTCAGGTGTTAAAAGCATGAGAACGAATCTCCGTCAATCAAAAGGTGGGATATGTATTCAGGTATGATTCGCGAAGTAATAAACGCTTCGCAGAATAAAAGTGTTTGTGATCAGAACTGGTCTACTGAACTCGAAACAAGCGTGGTTTTCATCACGATCGCCTTGCCACTTGGAATGCTGTTTGCCTGCCTCAACCTTGAACCAAGGTTGTCGGTCCAGTCAACGTGACCACGCTGTCGAATTCAGCTGGTCACTAGGTTTTTGTCGGCTTGGCTTCGCCACTGGGTTGTTGCCCTTCATTTTCTTGCACTTCAACACTCGTTTTTTGAGCTTTCAGTTTTTTGCCATCGGATCTCCAGTTTTGGAAGAATCCAGAGAGAATTCGGTCGAGTCCAAACCACAGTCCCGTGGGTAAAGTCGCCAAGGCAAACAGGGCCAAAACTTCGATCAAGTTTTTGTTGATAATCAAAGAATGTTCTGGTCCAGACATTGGCGGAGACCCTGGCCAAGGCGGCATCGCCAAGTAGAAGCTGAACAGCATGATGCCGCCCATCACACAAGAGAATCGAGTAAACAGGCCGAGAATCAACGTGGTGCCCAAAACCGTCAGGCCGACAATGGTCAGCATGTCGGAAATCTTCACAGCGGTCCAAGTCACAGGCAAGTCGCCTCGCTGATGCTGTTCCAACGTTAGCAGGCGACTGGCTTTGTCATAAAATTCTGCTTCCATGGATTTTACTGGGCCTGTGAGTTCGGCTCGCATTGCCTGAAGTTCGCCCCAGCTATGTGAGAGGTGGTCCCAGTCGGATTCGGTTGCCGCTTTCGCATAGTTGACTTCGTACTGTTGCAGTTGCTGAATGTATTGATCCTTCTGTCCTAACCGTTGCCACTTTGCATTCCCCAGTAGTTCTGGATTGCCGTTGAGGGCTCCTTGCAGTTTTCGCAAATACCCCATCGACTTCTTCTGACGGTCGTCGATCGTTTTCACTGCTTTTAGGAAGTCCAACGCTTCTTGATCCGATCGACCATTCACCAATTTTTCAAGCTTGGTTCGATCACTGGCTGTCATAAAGTAGTTCAAACTGACATACAGTTTTTTGGCTGCGGAATCA
>CAYTUE010000216.1:0-3540 GCA_964441085.1 uncultured Planctomycetaceae bacterium | reverse complement strand
AGCCCAATAGAAGCTACTGTTTACTGAGGGGCGTGGGGCTCATGGCTTGGGTGGCGTCCGTGCTGTAGAAGATGGCTTTTCTGTGAGACGTGAATTTGTCGAGTTGTCGTTATTGACTGTGGACTTTTGTTTTCGATAGGCCACAACGGCAAGACTTACCAGTGATACCACGCAAACAGCTTTCCATGCAAACAGCCACCACGGTTTCCACCATGCTCCTGTCGAGAGTTCGACCCAGTCAGAAATTCCAAACAGAATCAGCATGATTCCAGCAGCGAGGGCGGACCATCGATTTGCGGGCCGGATGATGGCGGAAATCAAAAATCCGATCCCCATGATCGACCACAGGTAAACTTCAAACAGGTTAAATGTATCGACAGTTGACATCATTCCGCCTTGATTCAAGTTTGATGGCATTGGACGGATCTAGCAAACCTGCTGCTGGGCAACCTGCTGCTGGGTAGTCTGCTGCTGGACAACAGTTGTGCAAAATTTAGACACGCACGAAAACAATTGTCGCTTGGCCTGAAATTTAGATTCGTTGCACATTCATCACGCAGCATTCGGGATGAGTTTGGGTTGGCGTCAATCGGCTTCTAGGTCCATGTGTTCTGCCCGAGGAATCTCTTTGCGAATTTGCTTTTCGATGTTGTCAATTTCATCCGCGAGTAGGTCGACGATTTCATCTGCGTAACGAATTGCAAATGCTTCGAACTGTTCGTAGTTGCCGATCTTTTCGTATTCGGCTCGCAGTTCATGTTTCTTTTTTTGAGCCAAGGCAGAACCGTCGAAGTGAATGTCGGCTTTGATGCGATAGGTTTCGGTATCCAAGATTCGCGTACGCAGGTCGACGACTTCTTCGACAGTGGGATTGTTTTGCAGGATTTGCAGTAATTGAGTGCGGATGTGAGCAGGTACGCTTTCACCAATCAAGATGCTGCGATTGCGGTGGATAAGCCAGAACGCGATGATACCTAGGAGGACTCCAATCGCGATGGAACCCACCGCGTCCCAGTAAACGTGCCCGGTGATTTTTGTTAAAGCAATCGCGGCCAAAGCAATCAGAACTCCTACGCACGCAGCAGCATCTTCTAAGACGACCGCCACGACGGCGGGGTCGGCTTCTGTCTTCATAAACTGAAAAAATGGAGCACCCTTTGCTTGTTCTTTGACAGACTTTACGGCGACCATCAGGACGTAAAATTCCACCAGAAACGACATGATCAGGACTCCAATCGCCCAACCGTAGTTTGAGACTTCTTGGTGCGTGTTGAACAGGCTCGATATGCCGTGATAAACGGTGACTCCACAACCGAGAAAGAAAATACCGACTGCAGAAATGAGCGCCCAAACGTATCGTTCGGCTCCATATCCGTAGTCGAATTTCGCGTCGGCATTGTTGGTGGAGCGTTTGATTCCGACCAGCAGAAGAATTTGATTAAGCACATCGGCGAAGGTGTGAATACCTTCTGAAAACATGGCTCCTGAACCTGTCGCAAAAAAGGCGGTAAACTTGGCAACCATAACGGCCGAGTTTCCAACGATCGCAGCGACGACAGCTCCCTTCGATGATTGTCCGGCCATTCCTTCGACTCACTTTCAAAAACAGAACATCAAAAACATTGCAGAGAGGCACGATTCGATATCATAGAGGCCCCTTCGGTCGCTGCAATAGGCGGCTTGGATCTTCTTTTGCTGGGAATAAGCCACGTGCAACCGGATGACAAACTGTGTTACTGCTTTCACATAACGAAACGCAAGGTGGAAAACTATATCCGCATTCACCAGCCAGCAGTTCCCAGTCAGTTAAGCGAATGTGGGGGCGCTGGGACAGGTTGTGGCTGGTGCGTTCCGTTTTTAAAACGCTGCTTTCAGGCGGCTGAAGATCAGCAGCCAGATTTTCCTTCGGTTCAAGAATATGAAATGGCTCGCACCAAGTACATTCGTAACGGGAAGAAACGAGACTGAATCTGCTCTCGTGCTTTCGTGATTAAGATCTCTCTTTTCCCCTGATTTTTGCGAAAAGTGAGTACGCAAAGACATCGTGTGAATCGCGGTGTCAGCAAGATCTTGATAGCGTTTGACTGCCTGCTGAGTTTGCTTTTTCCCTTTCGGAGATTTTGCCATGAACGCTGTTTGTCAACGAGTGTTCGCTGTCGTGTTGCTGTGTCTGTGTGTGTCGGTGAATGCAGAAGAATGGAGCCGTTTTCGAGGCGTGAATGGTCAAGGAGTGGCTGCTGCATCAGACGCGATTCCGACGTCTTGGTCAGCATCAGCAAATTTAAGCTGGAAGACAGAACTTCCTGGTCCAGGTGCTTCGAGCCCGATTGTTGTGGCGGGAAAAGCATTCGTGACGTGCTATTCTGGCTACGGACTCAGTCAAGAAAAGGCCGGCAAGATTGAAAACTTGGTGCGGCACCTAGTGTGCGTGGATGTCGCAACGGGAGAGAAATTGTGGCAGCAAGATGTCAAAGCCAGCTTGCCCGAAGATCCCTACACGGGAATCGGAGTCACAGCTCACGGCTATGCGTCTCATACTCCTGTTTCTGACGGTACGAATGTTTATGCGTTCTTCGGGAAAAGTGGTGTCCATGCATTTGACTTGGAGGGCAATAAGCTTTGGTCGGCCGAAGTAGGCCAAGAATCAGATCCTGCAAAATGGGGGTCTGCTTCAAGCCCGATCATCGATAGGGATCTCTTGATTGTGACTGCGGCTGCTGAAAGCCAATCGATGATTGGTTTTGATACGGCAACAGGCAAAGAAGTTTGGAGACAGGAAGCCAAAGGGTTAGACAACATGTGGGGCACTCCCGCGTTGGTGGCGACGGCTGATGGAAAACGGGAACTTGTGATGTGTGTTGCCAAAGAAATTTGGGGCATGGACCCGACCACTGGAAAGCTGAAGTGGTTTGCCAAAGCAACAAATGCTCAACAGTCTTATTCCAGTGTGGTGACTGACGGGGAACGGATCTTTGCCATGACCGGCCGAGGCGGTGGAAGTGTGGCTGTTGATGCGGGTGGCAATGGCGATGTCAGCAAAACAAAGACTGTGTGGGAAGGCAAGGACACGGCCAGCTTTTCAACACCTGTGGGCCACGGATCAAAGCTGTATTCCGTTTCTCGTGGTGTGATGACCGTTGTCGATCAATCCAATGGGAAAAGTGTGACTAAGTTTCGCCTTCGAGGTGCGAAGCAAACAGGGGGCCGATTTGGTTCACTAGATTATGCCTCACCAATTGTTGTTGGAGACCGCTTGTTCTATCTGAACGGGAGTGGTCAAATGTTTGTGTTTGATTTAAAAGATGAGCTCAAACAGGTTGCGGTGAATCAGGTCACCAATGAAAAGGAAACGTTCTGGGGATCTCCAGCGGTCAGTGATGGAAAACTGCTTCTTCGGAGTAGCAAACATTTGTACTGTGTGACAGACAAAGGAGAGACGGTGACCGCAGATGAACCAGTGGTTGCGGCTGCTGAACCAGAAGAAGAAGCGGGAGGGCGAGGAAGCCGAGCCGGTGGAGGTGGTGGACCGGGTGCGGGCGG
>CAYTUE010000215.1:2121-3709 GCA_964441085.1 uncultured Planctomycetaceae bacterium | reverse complement strand
GGTATACGATCTTCAGGTCAGACATTTCTGGCACCAGTGACGGTCTTCAGGCAGTAAAAATCAACGGAAAGCAGTTTCTCTTGCTGCAAATCCAAATTCAAACGACAATGTAACGACTTTGTTCAAAAACGCTCAGGGATGAGCCCTATGTGGTGGAAATCAAAAGGAATTGCCGTTGGTGCGATTTTCGCAGCCCTATTTTGCGGGTGTGGTGCGCCGTTTTTCAACGGTCAGTCGTCCACCACGCCGAATGGATCAGGCATTGGTCCATCTGCGATTCAAATTCCTCAGGCTCAACACGACGCGTACTGGGAAAAAACGGTTCAGATTTTGAACCGGTTGCATTTTCAGGTGGCCCGAGAAAGCAAACTGGAAGGCGTCATTGAAACGGAATATCGAGGCGGATCAGGGCTCCTTGAGCCGTGGCATAAGGATTCGATCGGTTTTCACGCTCGTTTAGAAAGCAGTTTGCAGTCGATTCGCCGCAAAGTGATTGTGCGGTTTCAAGAAAGTGCTCCCGGAACAGTGGTTGTTGGAGTACAAGTCTTGAAGGAAATTGAAGACCTGAATGGCTCGGCCGCAGGTTCGCAAGGGGCGGCCACGTTCACAGAAGGTGATTTTTTTGATCGCGATTTAGATCGAGTGGTCGGAGAAAGCGGTTCAACCATGTGGTTGAACCGAGGCAACGATGTGGCTTTGCAGGCCGAAATTGTTCGTCAAATTCGGTTCTAACAGGCGACTTGGCTAAGCCTACCTATTTCAGCCTACTGGGCTAAATCTACTGGGCATAAGTCTACCGGGCCGCTGAGATTTCAAGAATCACGGGAGTCCCCGCGACTGGGACAGAATTGCTGTCGGCTTCAAATGCTTGGCTGCCGTCTGATGCAGAGCTTGCTTCTTTGATATCAATGGTTGCGGCAGCAAAGTTTGCGACACAGATCAGGTAGCCGTCTTCACCTGCGTAAAATTCAGGAGAATCTTCGGTACGCTTCGCCAGAAAGCTTCCTGTAAAAACAAAGTCTGCTTTCATCGGTTTCGGCTGAGACTTCTGATAAAAGTCTTCGATGGCCGCTTGGTAGTCTTTGTTGTCGCTTTTGCTAAGCAACGTCTTTTTGTCCTTGGGACTCATTTGCCCATACCACAAAATATCTTTGTTGTAGGGGTCATAGCGAAGTTCAAGAAAGGGAAATTCAATTCCAGCGGGAGGAGCGGCCAAGGGAGATGAAAAATAATGAGACACCGAGGTTCTCATCCAAGTTCTGACATCCACAGATTTCAGTTTTCCCTGCTTGTTTCGCCAATGAGCTTTGATATTCAAAATTGGCCCATCAGGTGCCTGATATTCTGGACTGAAGATGACGGGGTGCCCAGGTTTGAGGCCCATGGCCAGCAAGGCTGTGTGAACCACATAGGCTTTGCCATCAAATGACAGCACGGATTCGTGTTCCTTGGTTTCGATAGGGCACAGCAGCATTTCCAACAGGCAACTGTTGCAGGCGACTCGAGTTTTCAAAAAGGTCTTCTTTTCTGGCAGGTTCAGAAAAGCAGTTTTGTTGGGATTCAGGCTGGTCGCGCCATCCAACTGCTT
>CAYTUE010000215.1:0-2021 GCA_964441085.1 uncultured Planctomycetaceae bacterium | reverse complement strand
CCCCTGTAGTCGTGCCTCTGTTGTCGTGCCGAAGGCGAGGCCGATCGTAAGCCAGTTTGGGCTCAGAGAGCCCAACTACAGAAAGAAAGACAGAAAGCAAAGACGCAGGGAAAGCCAATCATTGATTTTCTGAATCTGAAATTGGCTTTCCAATGGAAATCGCTATGGCAGTTCTTTGATCATCAGATTTCTGAACCGGTATGTTTGCCCTTTTTCGCCATGATGCTGAATCGCAATGAAGCCTTTTGCGTCCGTTGAATCCATCAGATCTGTGATTTTGATTCCGTTTAAGTGCACGACAATGTGATCTTTCACGCATTCAATTTCATAGCGATTCCAACCGTTGCGTTTGAGAGCTGTTTTGATTTCTGGCTTAGCAAAAAATGCTTGAGATTCGGCTTCGTACTCAAGGAATTCTTTGACCTTCGAGCGTCCTTTTTTACTTGGCCACACCCATCCTCGACGACCTTCGTCGTACAAACCACCCGACCAGCAGCGATCGGAGCCATCGCATTCGGCTTGGTAGCCAAAGGCTTTGTTTGGTTCAACATGGCACCGAAACATGACTCCTGAATTCGCTTTGCCTTCTGGCAGATGAATATCAACGACGACCTTGAAGTTGGAGTATTCTTTGTCTGTTACCAAAAAGAATTTTTTGTCTGCCAGCAGGTGGATTTCTCCATCAACAACTTTGGCTTCACCATGCTTGTAAGGGTTCCGCCAACCGTCCAGATCTTTGCCGTTAAACAACGGCACAAAGCCATCAGCTTTCAATTCATCAGCAGACATGATTTTCACTGAGTCGCCTGCAGATGCAGTTGGCAAAGCGACACAACACGAAACAACAAACAATCCGAAACAGGAAAAAGCATAACGCAACATTGAATCACCTTTTGAGGCAGGCACGAAAGTCGGGCGGGAATTCACAAAGATCTTCCACGTGGAGACATTGATACGCAGAAGCATTCTTGTCCTGTTCACCATAGCGGTGCCCGCTGGCAATTTCTCGTAGTTCTTGTCAGAAGTCTGTTATCAACAGCGAAAAGACGTGCAAATGCATGATCGGTTTGCGGCTTTGATCCAAAATTGTCGCGTGAAGTCTCCTCGTTTCTGTTGACTTCAATCTCAGCAAACGACAGCACAGACTGTCAGGTCTGTGTCTGGGCTGCTATCTTTTTGGTTCGTCTGGGGTTTTCAACTAAGACGGCAACAAGCTTCATGGGTGTCGCCGTGGAATTCAAATTTTTAAACAAGGAAATCATTGATGTCGGAATGTCGAGTGTTGTTGTTGGCGGGAGACTTTGTGGAAGATTACGAAGTCATGGTTCCGTTTCAGACTCTCCAAACCGTAGGAGTCAAAGTGGATGCGGTCTGCCCCAACAAGACGGCTGGAGAAACCGTTAAAACAGCCATTCATGACTTCGAAGGCGACCAAACCTACACCGAAAAACGGGGGCATCAATTCGCGTTAAATGCGACCTTTGATGCCATCAGTAGCGAGGACTATCACGGACTGCTGATTCCCGGTGGTCGGTCTCCTGAATATCTACGGCTTGATGCCAAGGTTCTGCAGCTGGTGCAAGAATTTGACCAAGCGGGCAAGCCCATTGCCGCTTTGTGTCACGGCCTTCAAGTTCTTGCCGCTGCAGGAATTTTGAAAGGCCGAAGTTGTACGGCCTATCCAGCGTGTAAGCCCGATGTGGTGGCCGCTGGTGGAAATTTTCAAGACATTGCGATCGACGATGCGTTCGTAGAAGGCAACCTTGTTTCGGCTCCTGCTTGGCCCGCTCATCCGGCCTTCTGTCGTGAGTTTCTAAAGTTACTGAACGTGCTGTAGCAGAATGTGACGGTGTTTTTTTCATCCTGGTGGGTTCTGTCATCTCGCGCTGAGCCACAGAACGACAAGACGAGAGCGTTTCGTGAGATGACTGCACGGCTATAAGTTTAAGGGACCAGTTTTAAGGGGCCAGATCTAGGGGACCAGATCTTCGTCGGCAGCAGCCTCTTGACCGGCGGTGGGA
>CAYTUE010000214.1:0-3727 GCA_964441085.1 uncultured Planctomycetaceae bacterium | reverse complement strand
ACCAGAACCAGAAAGCAACTCACCTGACGACGATTCGAATTCGACGGGCTGTCAAATTTGACCGTGCCTGTCACCGTGCGTCACGTTTGGGTTGTCATTGATTGTCGAAACGCGACAAGGTGATTCTCGCGAAATGCAAATTCGATTTCTGACACACTATCGCTTGGCTTTTCCCTGATAATTCAGGTTTCCAAAAAGTTGCTGACTGCGAAGTCGATACAGCCCGCCGGAGAGATTTTTCATCGAATCCTGCAGCTGCTGGTAGGGCTGGAATTTGGAATCATAAACGCCTTTGTTTGAGCCTTCATCGTCTACAAAACGAAACCACTGAAACCCAATGCAGTTGGGGGTGCCCAACATTTGCATCGCGAAATTTTCAAAATGCTGTACTCGTTCTTTCTGAGTCGGTACGACCCAGCCAGCTCCGTTTTCGTTTTCTAAACCGGTGTTGGCAGCTTTGGCATAGAACTCGGTGATCAAAAATGGCTTCTTTCCTTTTTCTCGCCACATCGCTCGGACGTTTTGTGGTGGTGCCCAGTCGCGATAAAAGTTGATACTAATCACGTCACTGTATTTTCCGACGGATTCGATGATGTACGGATTGTACTTTGCCGATGCGTGAAGCCGTTCTCCCAGAATCAAATGATTCGGATCGTTTTTTCTAAGGGCACTCGTAACGACTTGATAGTAGCGATCAGCCACATGGCCCATGTATTGAAGTTCATCTTCTTCTGTGATGTTAGTCAGCTTATGACTGCGGCCATGTTTCTTTTGCAACCACTGCTTGGCTGCAACATGCATCGGATTGTTTTTGGGAAGCCGTAGACTTTCCTTCAGCTGAATCGTTTTGTGAAACGGAATTTCGTTATCTGTGAAATGCCCCAATACCCAAGGGTTGTTTTTGTATGCGGCTGCTTTTCTTGCCTGCTTTTCTACGAAGGACTGAAATCTCGGATCAAACACAGGTAACAAGTCGTTTTCAAGATAAGCTCGCTTCACTTCAGGGGTAATGTTTTTGAATTCTTGCACGAAATTCCAGCGAGGCGTGAAGGGCATGTTTCGAATTGATTCATCCGACCATGATCCCATGTGGTTAAAGCCGATTGCTTTGATGTCTTGCGGAAGTTTCAGTTTTGGTGTTTCTCGTACTGAATTCAAACCAAACCCGAAGAACGCATAACCTTCTGGATCAACCATCATCCAGTAATCATCAACTTTGACAGTTCGGAAAAAACCGGTCGGCTGCGAACGCCATTTTTTCCATCCACCAAACTGACCCAACGATTCACGGTTCGCTATCTGGTTGGGACTGATCCCTGCGAACTTTCCGTGGTCAGTATCCGAATAGTGAATTGAAGTTCGAATCGCATTACCGTTTCCTTTCAACTCCAGCATCAGTCGTGGTCGTTCTTCCAAAATGCGATTTTCATTGGAAGCGATTTCAATCGTTTTTTTGGTGACTTCTGCGGCAGACAACGCAAAGGTCAGCGACTTGACTTTCGCTTTTTGGGCTTTTCGAACCGTGTCGGTGACATCCACCAACAATCTGCCACCTCCCAACTCTGGAACCTTTGTGACGAGTGTCACGTTTGCCAACTTACGGTCCCAAGTGATGCGAGATTCTTGCCAGTTCAATTGACTGACACCAATCAAGATGGGAGTCAGCGTAGGCTTGTTGAGCGTGCAGTCGAGTATTGCTGATTCGATGGCTGCCTTTGACTTGGATAGGTCAAACTGAAAATAACAAAGTCGGTCTTGTTTTCCCGTTTTGCTTCTTTTAAGTTCCAGAATCGCTGCATCGCCAAAATTCGATCTTTTTTCTCGACCGTTGATGTGAGCGGCCTGTGTCGCTGGCAAGATTAACTTGGATTGAGCGAACGCTGCGGGAGCAAGAGTCTGAAAAATCAATCCTGCTGCGATTACAAGTTTAGGAAAACTCATTGTCAAAAACTCATCCGTGTTAAATTATGCGACAAAAAGACTGAACGTGAGTTCAGTGACCACAAAAACATCCAAGTCAAATCACAATGGAGGTTCAAGCCGAAACACATCATAGAAGAATCGGTTGGTACCACAGATGCAGCACACATCTGTTGCTGACACTTTGGTCGAAAATGATTCGATCATTTCACTGTCGCTGTAATTTGTCGCTGTGATTTGTTGCTGCAATGAGAGTCGCGAAACAGCCCAAGCAACAACAATGTCCTTGTTGGCGAGAATCACGCTTTGGATTACTTCACCCAAGGGACAGTTTGATCTCAAGCTGTTTGGTCGAGGTTTGTCAGTCGCTTACGGCTTGCGTTTGCGAGACTTTGATTTCTTTACTGACTTCGTGCCTGCAAACGTCGCTTTTTGCCGCAGCATATGATGGTAGTGTTGAGCAAATCGGTGAGATTCGTCTCGCACATATTGCAGCAATCGAAGCGCAAACGAATGTTTGCTTAGCCGATGAGGTTCTGCTTGGCCGGGCACATAAATTTCTTCTTCTTTCTTCGCCAAAGAAATCGTTGTGGGGGGAGTAATATCGAGCGCCTTGAAGGTTTCCATAACGGCATTCAATTGCCCTTTGCCTCCATCAATCAGCAAGATGTCTGGAAACGATTCTTGTTCTTTGACCAGTCGGCGAAAGCGGCGAGTCACGACTTCTCGCATGGAAGCGTAGTCGTCGATGCCTTCGACTGACTTGATCTTGTAACGCTTGTAACCATGTTTAAATGGCAGGCCATCGATAAACTGAACCAAGCTGGCCACAGTTTCGCCACCTTGCAAATGAGCAATGTCGATGCCTTCGATTCGGCGAGGTGTTTCGGCCAACTTCAGAACCTGACGCAGTCCTGTCAGTCCTTTCTTGGGATCAACGTAAAACACTTCTGGTTGAGCATGTTGTTCTAAGTCGCCTCGCAAGCTGATTTTTTCTAAGGCAATCATGTCATCTCGAATTCGCCCCGCCTTTTCAAACTGCAGATCTTTGGCAGCAGCTTTCATCTGCTTTTGCATGTCTTTGATCAGGCGATCTTTTTTGCCATCTAAAAACAAACGAAGGCGACGAATATCTTCTTTGTAATCGGCCTTCGAAATCTGCATGTTGCAGGGGGCCGTGCACTGGTTGATGCTTGCCAGTAAGCAGGGGCGAAACCATCTCCACTTTTCATCCCCCTCATCGATATCTAAACTACATGTTCGAAAGCGAAACACTTTTTGCAGGACCGCAATGGTGCCACGCAACTGTCCTGCGTTGGTAAACGGTCCATACAATTTGACTCCCTTGGTTTGGGGAGTTCGCGTAAATTCAATGCGAGGAAAGTCTTCTCGCGTGGTAATTTGCAGGTATGGAAATGTTTTGTCGTCTTTCAGCAGGCTGTTAAAGCGAGGCTGGATATCTTTAATCAGTCGAGCTTCCATTAACAGTGCGTCGACTTCGCTGTCTGTTTCAATGAAATCGATGTCGGCGATTTCTGTGACCAGTTCCGCCGTGCGGCGTTCTGTTTCTGCCGCTTTGGTGAAGTAGCTTCCGGCTCGATTACGCAGGTGAACGGCTTTGCCCACATAGATGACTCGGCCTTCCGCATCTTTCATCAAATAGCAGCCAGGCCCAGTGGGAAAAGTGCGAACTTTTTCAGCAGGAGACAGGTTTTCTTGTGACGAGTTTGTCGCAGCACTTGGAACTGGAGCAGCCTGAGATGGATCGTTGTTGGGCGAAGCGTGATCTGGCTGCTGATCATCTGAC
>CAYTUE010000213.1:0-3824 GCA_964441085.1 uncultured Planctomycetaceae bacterium | reverse complement strand
TCCAGCCACCAGCGCCCCGAGGGCATAGCCCACTGGGATTTCCAAATTCATCAAACTTGTAGCTTCTTGCATCTTTCTAGCTCCTGTAAAAGGATGAACTTTGTCGAGGCCGGGATTTGCAAGGTGGTCCCATTCCTCCGTGAATTTGACAGCTACTTCCTTTCGCCGTCGCACCGTGTCTTGTGAGGTTTCCCTCACTGTCTTTTCAGATTCTCTCTGAAATAGACTTTCAAGTCAAGGTCAATTTCGCACTTTGTGAAAGCGACCTTAGTTCTTTTTCCAGCTTCCGGCGATGCCCCGCAGAGCTTCTCGCAAACTGGCGTTCAATTCTTCTTGTTTCTCTTCCAGACTTGGAAGAATTTCTTCCTCGATCTTCGTCAAACGTGTCTCAGCGGTCGCCAATTCAGTTTGCCAAGTTTTGACCTGTTCACCACTCTCGGTGGCTGCAAGGTTCTTGCGAAGCCGATCTTGCTTTCCAGCCAATCGTCTTGCTTCTGTTTGGGCAGTGCCGATGGCATGATTGTTTGCGTCGATCGCTTTCTGAGCTTCGATGCAACTTGCGATCGCTTCGCTATCTTTGAACTCGCCGCCGTGAACAGCAACGTTGGACATGAACCAGGTCAAATTCAAGTTGTCGGCGAAAGCGAATTCTTGCTTGTCCACCTTGTCTTCAGTGACGGTGAAAATCACTTCTTGATTGCCCTGAAGTTCGATCGTGTACCGAATTCCACGCTCAAGATTTTCGGCGTCTGCAACAGCAACTGGCTGTGGGTTTTCTGCATTTTCTGGCGACAGGACTTGGATAGACCCTGTTCTTTTGGCACCCGAAATCATCTTGTCGTGGTCCACTACAACAGTGAATTTTTCGTCCTTGTTGCTCTTCAGTTGGTACATTGTAGATTGCACCACTGAAGTTTCCATATACGCAACACCGTCTTCGATCAACACAGACGATGCGTGTTTCTCTTGAGGTTTTTGCGTTCTGCGAATCAAGACGCCCGTTTCGAGGGCATGCGGCAACAATTGTTTTTGACCTGTTTTTGTCGAAGGAATGACACACTGGCCGACGAATGCGCCATCGTTGTAAATTGAGCAAGCACCACGGCCAAGACTGTGTTCAAGTTCATTCGAGAACCGAATGCTGCGGAACGCACGATCTGCTCGTTGATTCGGCTTGTAGTACAAAACCAAATCTGTTTTGGATTCATCCAAAGCGTGCTGAAAAACAGGAACCAAAGCCGATTGCTTCGATGGGATCGTCACGAGTGTTGACGAAGTGAAAACGCAATAGTCGCCGATTTCCTGAACATCTGCTTGGGGCACAGGCGCTGACGGCGCTGCCCCACCAGCAATCTCCAAGGCACTCTCTTCGCACATGTCATCGCTTGCCGACATTGCAGCCATCGCAGCCATCGGTGTAGCCGATCTCGCCATTGACTTGGCACGCAGTCGGCCGCCACGAGCGGAGTAGTTTGCAGCCAAGTTGGACATGTTGGCTAACGCCATTGCCTCTTCAACTTCAACAGCACCTTGCGCAACACTCTGAACAATGTTGACTCTGTTTCGCTGCACAGATCGCACCTGAGCCAAGTCTGTTTTGAACGATACAGGCTCGCCTACGACAACAGAAATGTTGGCATCGTTCCAATCTTCTTCGGTGTTGTTATCCACCACCGCAAAGCCTTCGAACTGAAATTGTCCAGTGATTTCTCGAAGACGATACGCCAATTTCCACGCAGCAGCCGATGTGATATATTGAACGGTTGCTTCCACATCTGCATCGGTCTTTGATTTGACGTTCAAAGTAACAAACGTCGATTCGGGCTTGATCTTCTGATAGGCCCGCTGCATGGCCTTGTTGATTTCCGATTGAATTTGTTCGTCATCGAATTTGATCGAGGCGATGTCTTTCAGTTGAACTGTTTTGAACGCATCTTCGGATGAAACCACAAGGGAACGTCGATCGATGCTGTCGCCGTCATTGACGTCGGGTTCAGTATTGAGCCCGACGATCTGTCCAGTCAAAGTTGGGCCGTCGTTGACTTCAACAACGACTTTGGCGTTGCGCAGCTTTTCAGCGAATTGGCCGTACACATCATGAGCACTTAGTTCGAGCGTGCCATCTTGAGAATTTTCCGGTGAAAAGATAGGAGGCGAGTACGACACTTCTCCAAAAACGCCAAGAGATCCTAAGACATCATCCAGGTCCACTTGTCGGACTGGGATTTGCACTTCATTACCGGCTGAAGTTGCTTTGACAGTGCGTCGATAATCTGCCACACCGTTTGAGTAAATCGTTACTTTATTGGACATTGTTTCCTTCCGTGATTCGATTGTTGAGCGAAAATTTGTGTTGCTACTTCTTGCTTCTACTTTCTGCTCAACAAGCACGTTTTTGTCGAGTGGCGAAGAATCTTAAATCAATAAACCAAGTAATACAATAGCAATATTCATAAATAACCCCCCGACCTTGCGGCCGGGGGGTTACGTTGTTTCACGACAGGAAAGAGTAAAAGCAACCAAGTACGGGAGGCACAAGTGGTTGGTTTAGCAATTGGAAGCTCCCCATAAGATCCTTGGATATTGTAGGGTAAGCACAGGAGCCAACCGTGCCTTAACCAAGTCAGAACGCTCTCGCTTCTGAGTCTCCGATGAGACTTCCTGTCGATGGTCAGGCCAACGTCTTACGACGCCAACTCAACCTTGACTGCTTCATTGTCATCGTATCCGATGTCAATTTGTGTGGTGTTCGCCCCCGAAACCAAAACGTTGAGTTCGCTTCGGGTTCGATCAGCAGCGTCGGCTTCCGCAATGCAGCCTTCCGTCTTCATCTGCCGAGTGGCATATTCGGAATCTTTGTTACGAGAAACTTCACGCCCACTCCATCGATCACGGCCAGTTTCTTCCGCCATTGATCGCCACAACTTCGCCGTTCGGCCCAATGGACCCAACAAAGTAATTGCGTGCTTGAGTGTAATGGTGCGACCTTGGAATTGCAAGGTCACCGCTCTGTTGTAGAAGCTTTGTGCTTCCTGAAGTTCAGCAGCGAGCGTCTCTGCTTCGTAGAACTTCTGAACAGCTTCGGTCACAGGCAACTTTTCTTGCCCCTCAAAAGTGAACAGTGCATCAGATGCTTGCGTTCTCAAAGCTGGTATTCTTTTGCGAAGCCTTTCGATAGCCTGCATTAACTGGAGTCCATTGACTTTCATATTTAGAGTTCCTTCTCTCGGAGTTGTTGGTCAAGTTGATATTATATGGTGGGAGGAGACATCAGCGAAATGGGGCGAGACGTTCAATGATGACCGTGCCCAATTTCTACCAACGTTCTGCATTTAAGGAGCAGAGCTTTGAAATTTGGTCAACATGTTCCGCCGACCCACTTCTTCACCTTCCTCCCGTAAAACGAAGAGCAAAAAAGTCTCTCCAATTGCTTTCGTTGTTGTAAGGCGACAGGAGAAATTGTCACAAAGAGTATTGTCATCATCTAATTGTTGAAGTAACTCTCTGCTTCACCATCCTGTCAAGCGCCAGGGTGAAGAATCGAACTCCACTATCTCCGACGATGCGCAAATACCTTGTGAGTAAGCCGCCTTCCATCGGTGCCCTGCCTCTAAGGCCACCTGACATATCAATCACAAATCAGTCATTCGCATAGCTCCTGAAAAGCGGTACTTGCTTAACCGCAATTTGTGATATCAATCAATTGTGTTGTGTCACGGAGAAATCATCATAAAGAGCGTCTTTTCATTAACCTTGAAGTAGCTCTCCACTTCACCATCCGTAACAAGCAGCGGGACATGGGTTCTCACCACGATCTCCTGACT
>CAYTUE010000212.1:0-3908 GCA_964441085.1 uncultured Planctomycetaceae bacterium | reverse complement strand
TGCCCGGACGCATACGGCATGTCGCCTCGCGCCATTGCGGCGGTGAGTTTGCCGATGTCTTCGGGCAATCCCCAACGTTTTTCAACCAACAAGTCAGTGTTGGCAATCAAGTTGTCGTACTTTTGGGTTGCCCCGGAAGTCATGTCGGACTTGATAATGCCCGGACGGATTTCGTAAACCGGAATGCTGTATTCGCCAAGTCGCGCGGCGAATAGCAGAGTCATCATGCCCAAGCCAGTTTTTGAAATGCAGTAGTCGCCACGGTTCACTGAAACCACTGTCGCTGATATGGAACCGATGTTAATAATCGATCCGGCAAACGAACTGTCGGCCTGTTTTTGTTCGATCATCCAGTTGGCACAGGCCTGAGTCAGAAAGAACGGACCTTGCAGGTTGATCTTCATGATCCACTCATAGTTGTCTTCTTTGGCTTGAAGAATATCCTCACGCACCTTTGGCGAAACTCCGGCGTTATTCACCAACACATCCAGTCGCCCGAAGCGTGTTTTTATTTCTGCCAACAGAGCGGCGCGATCTTCGGCAGACGAAACATCACCCGAGCAATACAGAACTTCAGCCCCCATCGCTTTCAGCTTTGCCACAGCGTCGGCCACTTTTGATGCGTCAGAACGTCCGCTCAACACGAGGTCGAAGCCATCCGCTGCCAGTTTTTCACAAATCCCGAAACCAATGCCTCGTCCACCACCGGTTACCAATGCCACTTTTCTGTTCATCACACGATTCCCTGCGCTGTTCATCAAAAATTATTTCAAGCTTGCCTTCACGTCTTTCAGACTCTTCGCTTCTGGTCGAACTTTGTAGTAGGGATCAAGCGGATAGCAGCCCGATACGATTCCGTGGCGCGGTGCGGTGGTGCAATCGCTAAAGGTGCGACACACTTTTTTTCGCTGTTGTGGCTTTCCGGAAAGCATGTCAGCCGGAAGATCGGGATAAGACAAGACCATACGTCCCAGCCCAACAATGTCGATCCAGTTGTCACGAACTGCAGCTTGGCCAACATTGGGCAAGTAGTCTTGCAGATACGAGTATCCACTGCCGACTAATGGCATTTCCGGGCAGGCCATTTTGCACTCACGTGCCACACGCATTTGTCGAGCAACTCCGACCAGCGGATCTTCGGGCGGGAGATAGCCGTCACTTGGAGGAAAAATCGCGGGCCGCTGAATGTGTGGATTGTAGTACGGACTGCCGCACGACAAATTGACTGCAATGACTCCCAGTTCAGAAAGTTCTCGCAGCAATTGAATGGGTTCAGTGAGATCAATTTGCATGGGGTCAAGTGGATCGCAACCAAAGCCGAATTCGTACGGCAGCAAATCCTGAAACGACATCGGCTGGCCAACCTCACGACTGGTGATGTACGGCGGAATATCAAAGATGCTCAGCCGAACAGCGACCATCAATCCGGGAATCTCAGCTTTGATGCGTTCAATGATCGTACGTAGCACTCGCGTCCGCCCGGCGAAATCGCCACCGAAGCGTCCTGGTCGTTTGCGAGCACTCAGGAATTCATGCAGCAGATAACCATGACACGCTTTCACGTCGACAAATTGGTAGCCAACATCGGCAGCAATCCGGGCTGCGTCGACGTAGGCATCAATCAATTGTTCTAACTCATCATCCGTCCAAACGACTGAATCATCGTCCTTGGAAATCCCAAATTTGTCATCCAGCAAAGGGTGATGATACGCAATTCGTGGTTCAAGTGTCTTTGAATTCGGGCGACAGAACCGACCGGAATGAGTCAGCTGCAGTCCCACCAGCAGGTCATCGGTTTGGCCAAAGGATTCACGATGAGCTTCCAGCAGAACGTCGCGGAGCTGAGCCAGTCCCGCTTTGTTTTGTGACATCCCCAGAGTTTGCCCAGGGTTGGCTCGACCATCCGGCTGAACGGCGGCCGCTTCGCCTCCCCAGATCAGTTTGGCGCCACTCAGGCCGAAGTTTCTCCAACGTTGCAAAGTCAGTTCACTGGGAGAACCGTCCGGGTTGGCGTCCCAGCCTTCCATCGGATGAATGCACCACCGATTGCCAACGGTAAAGTTGCCCAACTGAATGGGTTGAGCCAATGCTGACCCAGCGTCTGCCGACAAAACCTGTTCGTCGAACGGAAGTTCAATTTCCAGTTCTGTCAGTCGATTTTGAAAATCAGCTGCGGACTTCAATTGAGCAATTTTGGGATATTTCATCGACATGCTTTCTGCTTTTCTATCAGCCAGTGTTTCATCAGAAAATCGGAGGGCGTCTGCTTGTGCGGCCATGCTTTGTCTTACAGGAAGAACTTCAGATAAGGCTGGTCGCTCGCCAAACGTTGCACATAAAGAGCGGCTTCTCTCGCGTGATAATCGCCCCACATGCACGATTCGCCGCACGGCACCGACTGACCTTCAGGAATGTGGTCCCAGCCGTTGGGGCGATGGTATACCGAATGCAAAATGAGACCCTGATGCGATTCGTCTAAGCTCAGATATTGATCGCTCAGCAATGTCTGCATCACAGTCAGTCCGGCCTGAGTGTATTTGGGTTCATCCAAATAACGCCCCAGTCGAAGCAGGCCTTGAGCGCCGATCGCCGCTGCGGATGAATCCACTGGTTCCGCGTCGTTGAAGGGGTCAGACGGTCGCTGATTGACGTCGTCACCCAGTTTGTGCGAATTCAACGCGCCGGTATCCCAGTAAGGGATGCCGTCTGTGGGCGTGTTGTCGATGTAAAAGTCGCAAGTGGCCTTGGCCATCTTGAGTAGGAACGCTTCAATTTGTTCTCGCCCGCCCAACGGTTCCAGTTCCGCGTCATCCACGGTTTTTAGGAATTCAAGTTGCTCTGGAGCACCCACCATGATCCAGGCCAAACCACGAGTCCAAGTTGTGAACGGTGAAAATCCCTGTTGAGAATTCGGGCAGCGATAGTTGCCGTCGTTTAAGTTAAAAATACTTTCGTGAGCCGTGCGGCCCCATTCGTCGTAGAAGTCTCGGCCTTCGCCATAGTAAACCGCGAAGTCGGCGGTCGTCTTCGCATGCTGAACCAATCGTTCCAGCAGGCTGGTTTTCTTGTCACCTTCGCCCATCAGCGAATGGCCCAGTTGGTGTCCTACTGCTAAAGCTCGCAATGACCGAATCGTATCGGCGAACAACGAATGCGGACCATTAAAGGAATAGATGTATCCTCCAGAAGGCAGATCGGTCCATCGCTTCGCTTGCACGGCGCTGGAAGCCTGCAAAGCCATCACATAAAAATTGCGTTCCCATTCGTTTTCAGGAATTCGCCCTTCATTCATCAACCGCAGCAGATTGCCATAGGTGCTGACGTTGTTGAAGCCATGGTCATGCACACCAAAATGAGTGATGTGCGGTGCCATTTTGTCGACCGTGTTTCGCTTCCCCATCTCAAGGAACAAGTCTTCACCAGTCGCGTCGAACTGCAGGATTTCAGAACCATACTGAAAGCCCTGAGTCCATTCGGTCCAACCACGAGTCGAGTATTTGCCAGCCACCGTGAAAACTGGTGACCCGTTTGAATCGTCGTATTCGCGGTTGATGAGTTCGATTTTTTGTCCGGAGACCTCCCAAAATCGTTTCAGGCTCGGCAAAAGGTCGGTTGTCTTCAGGGAGTCGTTCAGTTTCATTCTTTAGTGTTTCATGCTTGGAAAGATGATCTTCAGGTGGGGTTCGTTCATTCAAAGCAGAACCGTGCGCTGAGGAATAACAGTACCGATTCAAAAGTCCACTCACTGGAAAAGAGGTCCCAGCCTGAGCCTTTTGAGACGCATACCGTCTCAAAAAAACGGGATGTGACAAGTCTGCGTTGAGCTGCTTCAACAGATTGTCGATCCCGTGAACTTGCAACTTAGTAAGCGTTTACTGTAGTTTAATAATTATTAACCCTCCAGTCGT
>CAYTUE010000211.1:0-3943 GCA_964441085.1 uncultured Planctomycetaceae bacterium | reverse complement strand
GCCACATCCTTGATCCTCGCACAGGCTGACCCGTTCAAGATTCTCTTTCCGTCACTGTGATTGCTCCGTCTGCCATGCTGGCCGATGTGCTTTCGACCGCCTTTTTGTGCTGGGATCTGAAAAAACAATCTCGTTGGTTCAACAGTGTCCTGAAACAGGCGTCATTTTGATTCCTCCGTCGAGCAAAGGCACCAAAATCCGCCCCGTGCTGCACAGTGTCGATCCAGACAGTATTTTCTGGGACTCAGACCAAGTGCTCGTGACCCAAGACATGTGAGCAGAAACACAACTTCGTCCACTTTTATGAGTTAATAAACACTTTAGAACCTTGAAGCTGCTGAATACGGGAATTACTGTGGCCCTTAGGAATAGGTTTACAGAAATCGACAAATGGCGAATCACTAGCAATGGCGAATCACTCCTAACGTTCAACCATGCGTGTGAGTGTCATCGTTCACATCTTCACAGCCGCTCTTGAAAGTTCTTTATGCCGTTTGAAACCGAATGTGGTCACTGCAATCGCACGTTCAAACTGAAAGACGAATTGCTGGGCAAAAAGTTTAAGTGCAGTGAATGCGGATCCATCGTTGTTGCGGAAGCCATTCTTCCAGCTTTGCCCGTCGACCCACCTCCAATTCCAGAAGAGCGATCAGCCAGCCGGCGTCCTAGTTCAGCATCAGCTGCACGAAGATCGTCTCGCAGACGTCGGTCGGAAGCTTCAGATACAGAACGACCGTCTCGAAGATCATCCAAACCGAGATCTCGACCAGCACCCAAACCGCCTCAAAAACGCCGCCGCCAGAAGCCTCAAGAAGATGATCTCTTTGAAAATGATCTGCTTGGAGGTGGAGGTGCGTATGACGACTACGACGATTACTCGAACGACTTCGGAGACTTCGACGACCAAAATCCGTATTCCGCTTCGGCAGGTTCAAGTTCATCTTCAAGACGAGCATCAGGTGGTCGAGGCAAATCGAAATCAAAATCTCGAAAGAAATCTCAAAGTGGTTCCCGCATCGGCTTCAATGTAAACCGTTTGAATTTGGTCATGGCGGTCATTGCTGTGGCGATTGGCATTTTTGCGATCCGTGAATCCGGGCTTGCAGCGAAGGCAGAATCTGAACCCACCAAGATTTCGATGTCAGAACTGACTGCCAATGGTCAACCCGATAACATTTACGTGACGGTGACCGACGTTTCTGCTGGAGTCCAAGAATACGTGTACGAGCATCGTGGTCGAGATGAATCGAAGTACACCAAGGTGTTTATTCCGTGTCGTGCACGCAGTCAAGATAATCAACGAGTAGGCATGGTGCTGTTATCGACGTCGTTGAATTCGGACAGCGAAGTCAATCCTTTGGGACGCCAAACAGAATTTACCGGCATGATCGTGAATGACATTCGCACGATTGCCGGAGAAGAAAAAGTTTTGCTGAATTCGATTCCAGGAGTCAACGCGAGCAATGTGTTGATCTTCGAATTGAATCGCAAGCCGTTTTCTGCCGGGGGTTTGGTGGCGATGTATGGAGCATCCGGAATCATGCTATTAGGAAGCTTGGCATGGATGTTTCTCACAGGGACTCCCAACGCTGCTCCGGTGCGGTCCAGCTTTTCTGGATCAGGTTCGAAAGGTAAGAGAGGTTCGAGAAGTAAGAGAGGAGCACTGACGTCTCAGAGGTCTCAAGGCCGGACGGCCGCGCCGCTCACGCTTTCTGAAAAGCTGTTTAGCTTTGAGGGACGAGTGAATCGCTCGCAGTATTTCCTAACCAACGTCGCCACCAGTATCACGTTATTCATCATATCATTCGTGGCAGCTCTAGTGCTGCCCGAAAAGGTATTCCTTGTCCTGTACCTCATTCTATTGTTGCCAGTAATCTATGCAACGGCAGCAATGGCTGCCAAGCGAGCTCACGACCTTGGTTATTCGGGCTGGATTAATCTTCTGGTGTTGGTCCCGTTGGTGAACGGGATTTGGGGGATTCTCTTGCTTCTTTCTGCGGGAAATGATGGCTCAAACCAGTACGGACATCCTCCTAGTTGATGATTGCTGCAAATTAACTTAAGACTCAGTGATTACTGTGAGCAGCGATTGCCAACTTCTGCGTGACCGATTGGGATGAAGCCGTTCGAATCATTACCTTTGCCGAGGCAAGCCGGCTGAAAGAATGCTGTGTTTCCATGAACTCCTGTCCACCGCGCCGGACATCTCTAACACATAATCCAACATGCACGGCACCAACTGAGTTAATTCATGCGTGGTACCAGATGAATTCCACGGCACTAACGTTGTCTAAACCGCCAGCCGACATAGCTGGCGATAATCAGAAGCCCGCAACTTAAAGCCAAGTTTCGCTCGTTTCCTAAAACAACAATAGAAATAATCGACAGTAAAAACCAAAGCAGGAACACAGCAAATGCGTTCTGCAAAAAAAGAATGGTAGCTGTTAACACAGATTTCTTTTGAACTGGTTCGCGCATGATGCATGATCATTACTGTGCAAAAGCCATGTGCGATTTGGTAATGGCTGTCCAGATAAGTTGACTCAGAGGTTAATGCAGACCATGTTTACTGGACCTACCCCTGTTTTCGTGTTCCAAACATGTTCGAGCATTTCATCGATTGAGTCTCTGTGTCGCCTGAGGTTAATCTGTGCCGCAGTGGCTGTGAAGACGAGTGCGAGTTCAAATAGGAAACTGCTGCACATTGCTGCCATTAATAACATGACTATTTGAGTGGTTTTTCAGTCAGTGTTTTTCCATTTGTTTCAATGATCTGGAAATGGTGAATGCCGACTTTTTGTCCATCTGAATACGTCCAGACAACTTTCTTATCACGATTCACCTCGACCAGTTTGGGGCTTTTAACATTCTTTCGTCCTGCAGCGTAACACGCAATCACGACGTTTCCATTCGGTAAAACCTGGCCACCGCATGGGTCCTGCAACCACGGGCCTGGCAAGTCAGCGTTAGTTAGCTGCCAGACAATTTTTCCATCCGCATCGAAATCCACGACACGATTTCCATTGGTGCAACAGGCCAGCGTATGACCATCGCCATGGCGAATGGCGGTAAAGGGCCAGCTGTGAATCTTTCGCTTTGTGTCGCCGGGAACTGTTGTGTCAATCTTCGAAAGCACGTTGCCCGTCGCATCATAATTCGTGATTGAAAAATCCAACAAGTGAGGCACCAGATAAGTGCCGTCAGCCAGCTTACGAGCCATTCGTGTTTGCAGATGATTATTCTCTTTTTGACACTGCAACGGAAATTCCACTAGGATCTTACCCGTATCATCGACTTCCAACAGTCGTGGCTTCTTGCCGGCTTCAGTGAGAACAAACGTTCCGTCATCTGTGGGATGAACAGAATTCACTTCCGCCTGAGTTCCCTTCCAGATCAGCTTTTCTTTGTTGTCAGGAGAAACTTGCACGACAGCACCGCCTGGATATTTGTTTTTGATCCGGCTTAGCGTCAGCACAATTGTTCCGTCAGAAAGCCAATACCCATCCCGAGTTGAATGAGGGTATTTCCAAGTTTTCTTTCCATCAGCCCCCACGATGTACGTCGTTTTTCCGAACGCGATGAAACGATGAGTTGTTTCCTGAGCGTTAACGGCACTGTTAGTGAGGCTAAATGCTAATACAGTCAGGCAGACGAAAGTCAGGTGTCGATTCACTTCGGCTATTTCTTAGAGAGTTGATTGAGTCTTGTTTTTACCATTCGCTGCTGAAAACCAAGTCGCCTGTTGAAACGACAGTCCAAATGCGATCAGTTGATCGACAGAACGTTTCGTACTTAAGGTGTTTGTAAAATGGGTGAGCCAACCTGCAGTGTGCCATCGACCAAAAAGTCGTCGAACGTCAGGTGCCCCCAATTGCCTTGATACTTATCAACAATCCGAAGACACACAGACTTGCCTTTCAGCTAACTGACATCCCAAGTCGTG
>CAYTUE010000210.1:0-3948 GCA_964441085.1 uncultured Planctomycetaceae bacterium | reverse complement strand
TGGCCGATGATCTTGGGTATGCAGAGTTGGGCTGCTACGGTCAGCAGAAAATCAAGACTCCTCATCTCGACCGACTCGCCGCAGAAGGGATGAAGTTTACTCAGCATTACACCGGAGCTCCTGTGTGTGCGCCTGCTCGCTGCACTCTGCTAACTGGCCAGAATACTGCTCACGCCGAAATTCGAGGCAACAAAGGATCTGGCAACGGCCGAATTTTTCCAGGGCAATGGCCAATCACGGATCAAGTGGTCACGATTGCCGAAGTTCTTAAGCAAGCAGGCTATGCGACCGCAGCGTTCGGGAAATGGGGACTGGGGCCATCCAACACATCAGGATCTGCCATCAAACAGGGATTTGATCGTTTTTTTGGATACAACTGTCAAAGAAATGCTCATAGCTTTTACCCCACGTTCCTTGATTCCAACGAACGTGAACAAAGGATCAACCAAGGACTTGTTTACGGACACCAGAAGAAGCCAAAGGGCGAAGTCATCGCGGATGACTACCGACTGGAAAACTATGCTCCGGACATCATCCTTGCCGAAGCTTTAAAGTTTGTCGACAGACAGAAGGGAAGAAAGAAACCCTTCTTCTTGTACCTTCCTTTTGTGGAACCTCATGTTTCCATGCACCCTCCCCAGGAATGGATCGACGCCTATCCCGAAGAATGGGATGATGAAAAAGGAGCTTATCGTGGACAAAACGGCTACCTTCCTCACCCACGTCCTCGAGCAGCCTACGCGGCCATGATTTCAGATCTGGACGAACACGTTGGCACAGTGATGGCCAAGCTTCAGGAACACGGGCTCACAGACAACACTCTGGTTGTCTTTACGTCCGACAATGGCACGACTCATGGTGGTCGAGATCGTCGATTTCATATTGGTGGAGTCGACGCGGAATTTTTTAATTCCACAGCAGAACTCAAAGGCTGGAAGGGCAGCGTCAACGAAGGAGGAATTCGAGTTCCTTGCATCGTAAAATGGCCGCCCCACGTCGCCAAAGGAAGGCTGTGTAACGCTCCGTCCTACTTCCCTGATTGGTTTCCCACTTTAGCCGCCGTCGCCAATGCAACACTCCCCACGGAACAACATTTGGATGGTGTTAACTTAGTGAACGTCTTGAATGGCCAAGACAACGTTGTGCGAAGCAACCCCATGATTTGGGAATTTCATGGCTACGGCGGACAGGCAGCCATTCGAGACGGAAAATGGAAGGCCGTGCGTCGCGGCTTACTGAAGAAGCCGTCCGCATGGGAACTGTATGATCTCGACAACGACAAAGCGGAAACTAAAAATCTGGCAACCATTCATCCTGAGATCGTGGAACGTCTTGAAGCGGAATACCTGAAGATTCGCACAGCAGAACCTGATTTTCCGATCCCACTTTATGACGGCAAGTAGCACGTTCAATTGCCTAAAAGCGAAATGCAAAGCAAATCACCGACGTTTTGCCCGAGATTGGGATAGCGAACGGACTGACGATTCCCTGCGAGTTCCCACCAATTTGAATAGCCCCCTCATCTTTCAGTCGCGGCAGAATTGTAGGAATTCGGTCTACGAGGGCTTCAGACAAATGCATCTGAAACCGGCTTCAGTTACTCTATCGATAGCAAACAGCGAATTCTGGTTGCCGCGTTCAGTGAATGTGACATTCAGTCTTCGGTGAGTTCTCATCTGCACGTCCGTTTGGTTTCCTTCGATCGAAGTTATGAATCAACCTTCTGATTCAACATTACCAGTGAATTCTTCCGCCGCTGCAGATCAGCCGGCGGTGCTCGGACGCGAGTCGCTTAATCTTCCCAACGCGATCACCATGAGCCGTCTGGTTCTGGCTTTGATTTTGTTTGTGGTGATTCAAAACGGTTCAAATTGGATCGTCGCGGCCACCTTGTTTGTCATCGCTGCATCCACAGACTGGTTGGACGGGTACCTCGCTCGCAAATATGGACAAGTGACAACTTTGGGGCGAATTTTAGACCCGTTTGTCGACAAGTTTATCGTAGGAGGAGCCTTTCTGTTTTTACTAGAAAAAAATGGAACTCTTCCCACAGGCATGCTTACGGCAAACACGGATTCAATGAGTCGCGGTGCCGCAAATTCAATCACCTTGCAATCAGGAGTCAACGCGTGGATGGTGATTATTGTGATTGGGCGAGAAATGTTTGTCAGCAGCCTTCGCGGTTTCCTAGAACAGCAGGGCAAGGATTTTTCTGCGAGCTTCAGCGGCAAAGCCAAAATGACTTTGCAGTGTATGGCGATTACTGCCAGCCTGCTTTCACTTGCTCCTGATCTGCACTGGTCGTGGCTTCCGTTAACCCGAGACATCCTGCTGTGGTCTGCGGTCATTGTGACAGTGTACAGCGGGTTGGTGTATGTTTTTCGAGCGATTGAACTCCTGAATCGCCCCGCGAACGATGCTCAGCAAACATCAGTCTCCCCGCTTGAACCAGAGCAAGCTTTCGACAAAGCTTCCTAGCATACGCCAGTTGGCTTGGTGCCAACTGCTCGCCGATCACCCCTCGCCGATCATTGCTGCCTCTCCCTTTTCGCCCACCTGTTGGTTCCAATTTAAAGCACCACATGCCTGATCCGTCGTCCTTAAAAGCCGAATCCAATCCGGAAGAATTAAAGCAGCAGCTCGATCAGTTCCGAACGGATTTCGCCAGTCTCACGGCGGAAGTCGGTAAGGTGATTGTGGGACAGCAGGATGTGATTCAAGGGACTCTGATTGCCCTGATTGCCGGAGGGCACGTGCTGCTGGAAGGTGTGCCAGGGTTGGGGAAAACGATGCTCGTGAAAACTCTTGCGGAAGCCATGCATCTGCAGTTTTCTCGCATCCAGTTTACTCCCGACTTAATGCCCGCCGATCTGCTGGGAACCAGCTTGGTCGTGGATACCGCAGATGGATCAAAGCGGTTTGATTTCCAGAAAGGCCCCGTGTTTTCCAACGTCCTGTTGGCCGACGAAATCAATCGAGCCACTCCGAAAACTCAGTCTGCTTTACTAGAAGCGATGGCCGAACAATCAGTCACTGTGTCTGGGCAGACGCTGCCTTTGCCATCACCGTTCTTGGTTCTTGCGACTCAAAACTCGCTGGAAATGGAAGGCACCTACCCGCTTCCAGAAGCTCAGCTAGACCGCTTCTTTGTTCACCTGATGGTGAAGTATCCATCGGCTGACGAAATGTCTCAAATTCTGAACCAAACCACAGGTGACTTGGAAGCCAAAGTGGAACCTGTCGTTGATGCGGCTCGCATTTTGGAAATGCGTCAGATTGCAAGACAGATCATTGTGGGCAATGATGTTCAGCAAAGAGCCATCGCCATCGTCATGGGGACTCACCCCGACCAACCGACTGCCTCATCAGCGGTGAAGAAATTTGTGCGGTACGGCGCGAGTCCCCGAGGTGCTCAATCGCTCATCTTGTATTCTAAGATCTTGGCGATCTTGGATGGTCGCTACAACGTTTCCTTTGCAGACATTCAACGGGCGGCTCCCGATGTGCTCCGGCACCGAATCATTTTGGGCTTTGAAGGTCAGGCTGAAGGCGTATCAACAGACGATGCCTTAACCGATCTATTGAATCGCTTCAGCCACTAAACCGTGCCTTTGACTGACGGAGTCGAAATGACCCATCTGTCAGAAGGAATCGAGAGCGCCAGCATAAGAGCGCTGGCATAAGAGCGCTGGCATCAGAAACAGCTGGGGAGCCGACTTCGTCGTCGCCAGCGAGCATTTGCTCGTTACGGCATCGCTTCTGCAACACTGTTGATCATCAGCTCATCATCAACGAGTTTCACATTGAGAGAATAAAGCGAACCTGATCCGTTCGGGTCCGTGAAGGATGCAGAAATGGATGAGTCTCGCTTGTAAAAACCTGATGGGTGACTCCAATCGATGCCATCAATCAGTTCGTCGTTCGCACGTTCCGAAACAGTGTATTTTC
>CAYTUE010000209.1:2869-3951 GCA_964441085.1 uncultured Planctomycetaceae bacterium | reverse complement strand
TCCTGTTCCTGTGCAAAGCCAAGTGATCAACAAATCGGGAACACAGATCGTCTGGGCGGATCAAAGCGGAAAAGTTCAGATCCGAAATTATTCGAACAAAGCGGGCGTGGCCGATCAGCCTCACCGTGAAGTTCAATTTCAAGCCCCCGCATCAGCGCTGGTGGCAACCGATACCGATCACATTGTTCTGGCAGCCGTTGATTCGGTGATCAAGGTCTGGAATAGCCAAGCCAAAAAAACAACAGAACTGCGAGGACACAAAGCCAAGATCACCAGCCTTCAGTCTGTTGGCGACTTTGCGATTTCTGCTGATCAATCTGGTTCCATTCGAGCATGGTCGTTGCGAACATCAAAACAGCTGTGGTCGTTGCGTAGCAGCAGCCGAATTGTCGATCTGGTTTTGTTGCCGGAAGACAAAGTCTTTATCTACGCTGGGAGTCGAGGTGGCGAATCGGCAGACATCTTGGCCTACCAATTGAACGGTTTCGAAGAAAGCAGCCAACGCCCCACTCGACTCGGACAGCTCAAGCTTCCCCGAAATCGAAACGATCCTCCCGTCGCCTTGGCTGTATCTCCCGACGGAAAAAGACTTCTGATTTCCAATTCAAGAAATGGCAGAGTCCTTGTGTTACCCAAGCGGCAAATCTTGGCGAATGCGGGGCGAGATCAGTTCCCGTTTTCACACGCGACTGATCTTGATGCCAAACTGGAACCTCAACAGTGGATCGCCAATCGACATTCTCGCCCCGTCAATCAAATTCAATTCAACGCAGATGGCTCTCGCTTTTGCACGGCTTCTGATGACCGGACGATTGGGGTTTGGCAATTTCAGGACGACGGAAGCCCGGAATTGATCGAGCGACTTGAAGGCCATGGTGCGCGAGTCACATCGGCTTCGTTTACGGACCCGCAAGGACAACAGCTCCTGTCAGTTTCTGCTGATCGGTACTGCAGGTTCTGGGACGTCGAACACTATCAAACCGACAAGAAAAAGTTAGAGCGAGAATTTCAGCTGTCAATGCTTGTGTCCCCTGCACACCATGTTCCAACACCGAGTCTCTTAACACCGAGTCTCTTAACAC
>CAYTUE010000209.1:0-2769 GCA_964441085.1 uncultured Planctomycetaceae bacterium | reverse complement strand
AACACCGAGTCTCTTAACACCGAGTCTCTTAACACAGCCAGTTGTCACAAAACCCGTCACAAGAAACGGACAATTTCATGCGATTGTTGGCTTGCCAAGCCAACTGGCCACCATCTTGGCTTCCCGAATTTTCACGAACCGAATGTTCAGCCTTCCGACTGTTATCGCAACAAAGAACTTGCAGATTTCGTCACACCCCCACCGTCGCATGAACGCACAGCAGAATGCCAACACATCCAAAAATCGCGTGCGAGCGGCAAGTGATCGTCAGTCGGATGCGATGAAGACATTTAATGCTGCCCCCAGTCTTCAGCGTGGAGCGATGACATCGGTCGTTGTTTCTGCAAATGGAAAGCTTTTAACGACTGGGAGTCGAGATGGCACTGCTGTGATTTGGGATACGAAAACGGGACGTCCGGTTACGTCTGTTTCAACATTGAAGTCACCGTCAAAAGCAGATTCGCCCACGCCGCCTGCCTCACTTCAGGCAACGGACGTTCGGAATGCAGAATTTGACGAAGGCCACGACTTCAATGTGTCTCGATTCTACTTTCTGCCTCCCAACGGGAAACACCTGCTGACAACAGGCTTCGATGGCAACCTGTGTATTTGGAATGCTGATACCGAAAAGGGAGGAACGGGGCATCAAACATTTCGCCTGCCGGGATTAGGTTTAGTGAACGCCATCGCTGCTTCAGCGAATGGAAAGTATGTCCTGACGTCCGCAATTTCAGAAGGTTTGCAGCCCGGCAACTGTAGTGTTTATCGAATGGCTGATCTTTTGTCAGACGATGAACCACAACCTGTTTCTGAATTCACTGGTTTTCACACGGCCGAAATTTCTGCCATTTCGGTGGATTCGGAAGGGCGTTTCGCTGTCACGGGTGGTCGAGACGGTCGGATCGCACTGTGGTCATGCGCCGACGGGCGACAAATTGCCGCTGGTCGAATTCACACAAAAAACACCATCGTCAGCAACCTGAAACTGATGGATGATGGCCACATTCTGACCGCTGGATACGATGGGCGTCTTTTGTTGTTGAAAGCGAAGGTGCTGGCGGATTCAAATCGTATTCCAACAACCTTTGATGTCATTCGGCGTTTTGTTCACGATTCGATTCCCATTGAACGACTGACCACGCATCCGAATCAACGTCAGTTTGTCACCATCAGTATTCGGACAGACAAGAAGACTCGAAAAACCCAGTACGAACTCTCTGCATGGGACATCAGTGACGCAAAGCCTACCCGAAAGATTGCTCCCGCAATTGTTGAAGGACGGGCACCCGTTCGAATTTCGTCGATCAACTTTTCATCTGACGGAAAACAGTTGGCGGCAGTTGTTGATCAACGAATTCAGATCATGAATACGGAAACATGGAAGGTTGTTCGAGTTGTCGGAGCATCCGGTACCGGAATTTCCGATGCCATTTTTTCACCGACAAACAAACGGGAACCATCCAGCCAGAAGATTGCCACATTCAATGGAATTGCGGCTCAGCTGTGGGATCTGAAATCGGGCACTCAACTCGCCGAATTTCGACCTCTGTTTTCAGTGGTTTCGCTGGCTCATTCAAAGCACAATCGCCCCCTGTTATTAACAGGCGAACGTTCCATCCGTCTGTTTCAGGCCGCCGCGGGGAGTCATGGCTTTGGGCGTTGTGTGTTTAAAATCGAAGATCCTCATTCAGGAATCGTCAACGCCTTAGCCTTCAACCCAGTCAAGAAAAATCAGTTCGCTTCCAGTGGAACAGACGGGACGGTTTGTTACTGGCGATGGCAACAAGACCAAACCGCTGCTGCCTTGATACGGCGAGTTTCCAAAACAGGTGCTCAAAGCAATGCCGTCGCTGTCTGCTGGTGTCCCAATGGAAAACACCTTTGGGTTGCAGATCAACTCGGACGGTTAAGAAAGCTAGACGAAGGTGGAAACACGATCGTGGATAGCCAAATCCTTGCCGACCAAAACGTTGAACTTGCTGACCTAGCGATCGGATTTCACGGCCGGTTTGTTGCGGTCTGTGGCAAAACTCGAAATAGTGAACTCAGCACCGCTTGGATTCTGGAACAAGTTCCTGCCGCTGCTGACGGAAACGAAAAACTGGTCGTACATTGTCGGTTGGATGGGCACGATGCGGGAGGAATCAACGGAATTCGTTTTCTACCGAACTCACCTTACGTTGTCACAGCCGGTGCAGACGGAGCATGTCTTGTCTGGAATTACATGCCCGAACGATCGGCTGAACGTCCCATCGAAGCTTACGAAGCGTTTCAGTTTTTAAGCCTTGGTCAGCGAGTGGCTCATGCGGCACCGATTAACGCCATTTCCGTGACACACCAGGGCCATGTCGCGACCGTGAGCGACGATGGGACCGCTCGGCTATGGCAGAACCCGTTTCAACCTGCAGATTCCGACACCGCAGCAGATACCAACTCGGGACAGCCTTCAGCTTCAGCCACATCCAGCGGCCACTAAAAGATTAAGCACGATGCCATCGTGACGCGGTCGGCCACAGCTGCTGATGCTCACAGCCGCTGATCAACACTGCTGTTTTTGACCACTGCCGCTGATCAACGCTGCTGTCTTTGATATTGCTGGCTTTGAACACAGCAGGTTGCACGGAAGTCGACCGTAAAAAGGCGATTGCGCCAGTCTAAAAACAAACACCACATTCGGCTGGTAAAAAAGTTGAATCTGTGTCACCTTTCAGAACGTATTGGCTACTTCTTTAGTTGAATCGAATTCCGGTGCGCTCATCAATGATGTGT
>CAYTUE010000208.1:0-3989 GCA_964441085.1 uncultured Planctomycetaceae bacterium | reverse complement strand
AATCTGTGCTGCATAGGGTTCGTCGGCATAGTCCGTGAAGATTTCCGCCAGTGCAGTTGCAGACGCTTTGGCCAATAAATCAGCCGCCGTCATTCCTCGCTTGGCATGAAATCTCATGTCCAACGGACCACCCGCGTCAAACCCGAATCCTCGTTCCCGATCAGCAAGCTGATCCGACGAGAGCCCCAGATCCAACAACACTCGATCCACCTGGGAAACACCCAAATCAGCTAATTGCTGTTCTGCGTCGGTATAAGATGCTCGAATCAATTCCGCGTTGGTATGTGCCAGATTTTCTGACGCAAACTGCAGCATCATGGGGTCTCGATCAAAACCAAACAGACGACCTTCTGAGCCAATCTGTTCTTGAATTTTGACGCTGTGCCCACCCGCTCCCACCGTTCCATCCATGACGTTCAGTCCCGAACGCAACTGAAGAAACTTCAGCACTTCACGAGGCATCACAGCAGTATGGATCGACTTCGAGGCCATTCGAGCTTGGCATTTCCTAAAAACTTGAGTTCAAAATCTCTCGGTCATCTGTTTCCTCACAACAGGTTTGTTGTGAGAAACAAAAAGCTGCAAAAACAGCAACTGACCGATGGAATTCGGGAGGCTAAGCCGAAGTAATTTTTGCGCGAAGATCAGATTCGATGTCAATGGGCGGCAAATTCTGTTTTGAGGGACAGCGACCGATTCACCACCAATTTCTATGGTGGCGATCGGCAATATCTGCGACACCACGCGTTTTCTTAACGCTGGCAGGAATTCCAAGTCAGATTTTGCGACGGACCAAAGCCAAGCCTGAACGTAGCCAAAGTCACCAAAAATTCAGAATTCACCCCGAACCTAATACCCCAACCCTGAAATCTCAGTCTCCATGTCTTGGATCGTTCTGTCTCTGCTTTCTGCCTTTGCGTTGGGCTTCTATGGCCTAGCGAAAAAAAAGGCGGTCCACGAAAACGCGGTGCCCATTGTTCTCCTGCTGAACGTCACCACTTCAGCAACATTGTATGCTCCCATCATTGTGCTTTCAGCCATGGCTCCAGACATGATGCAAAACACGGGCGTCTGCGTGACTCCAATGTCCGGTACGCATCACCAGTTGATGATGCTGAAAGCGGGGCTGGTCGGAATTTCGTGGATCTTTGCCTTTTTCGCGTTAAAGCACTTACCACTTTCCATTGCCGCACCTTTGCGAGCCATCAGCCCGTTATGGACCATTAGCATCGCCGTGCTGTTTCTTGAAGAACGCCCCAAGCCAATTCAATGGTTGGGTGTCGTACTGATCCTGTTTTCGTTTTCCGCGTTTTCACGAGTCGGCAAGAAAGAAGGGATTCACTTCCGTCGCAATCGCTGGGTCATTCTGATGGTGGTTGCGACACTGCTGGGATCATCAAGCGCCTTGGTCGATAAGTATCTGCTGCAAACCGTTGGCCTCTCAGTGCCCAATGTTCAGGCATGGTTTTCCATTTACTTGGTGGTCGCCATGTTGCCGTTTGCGATTTACTGGTACTTCTTTCAGCGAAAAAAAATCCCCTTCGAATTTCGCTGGTCCATTCCCACAATTGCCATCACACTTCTGGTTGCCGACTATCTGTACTTCAGCGCCGTCAGCGATCCCGATGCTCTGATTTCACTGATCTCGCCTTTGCGACGCACGTCCGTCATTCTGCCTTTCGCATACGGCATTTTGAAGCTGTCAGAAAAGAACTGGAAACCCAAGCTGCTTTGCTTAATCGTGATGCTGTGCGGAGTGTTTTTGATGAGCTGGTGACACAACAGTTTCCAACGAACCATTGAGTACTGGTTGTGTGGCTGTCACGAGATAACAAAAACACGAACCCACACGGATTGGCCGCCATATTTCTTCCGTAACCAAGCCGGAAAACTGCGCGACGGGTCGACTCAGCCTGACCCACAAGATTCAGAGCGTTGTCAAAGTTGTCTATAGATTTAGAGAACCGAAATCACTGAGCGCCCAACCGGATACCGCAACGGTGTTGCCACACAGTCGCTGAGCGTTTCTGTTCAGAAACAACGCAAGTAGAATCTAATTAGCCGCGGGTAGCTCGTGGATTCGCAGACTGCGGAACAGCAAGTCGGTGGTGGGATCGTGCCCTTGCAAACTGATATGCCCCGCTTTGATTCTTTGCCCCTTGCGAGGATTTTCATCGGGCGTGCGTTCATCAACCCACTGCAAAACCGGATAGCCATTTACGAACGTGGCGATGCGGTTGCCTTGAGCAATCAATGTTTCTGTAAACCACTGATTGTTATCAGCCACGACATAGCGAGCTGCCAAGCGACGGTAAATGCCCCCACTTCCAAAGTCCGCAGGCTGCTTACGATCTTGATTTTTGAAGTCATGCTGAATTTGCATTTCGTATCCATTGGAAGAATGCTGCTTGGTTCCTTTCATGGCTCGAAAAAATACTCCGCTGTTTGCGGGGCGCCCATCGGCAATCGCTTTTTTATCCTTGATATTGGCTTCAACGTGCAACAAAAAATCACCAAACGTTTCGTCTGTTTCCAAGAATCCAGGGCCAGATTCGGCACGCAACGCCCCATCTTGAACTTGGAAAGTGCTTGCAGTGCCAGGCACGTCGTGCCAGCCAGACAAATCTTTTCCGTTGAAAATTTCTTGGCCTGCTAATGGCTTCACAAAGATGTTTCGAAACGCAATTCGGCCCGTTCGATACTGCAGGCCGATCGTTCCATTTTCACGACCAAACTGAGTATCATCGGTGAGATCGTGAACCATGACACCGTCTAACTTCACAATCAGTTTGTGTCCATCACAAACCACGTGAAAGGAATGCCAAGCCCCATCCACAGCAGGAACATCTTGAATGGCCGCGCGTTCCACAAAGCTTCCTGTTGGAAAAGACTTGTGGTCGTCGCAGATATTCAGTTCGTAAGCATCCTTTGCAACCGACTTAATCTTCGCAGCGGATCTCAGGAATACTCCACTGTTCCCTTTTTCTTCCAGCTTAAAGTCGCAACGGAATTCGAAATCAGAAAACGAAAACGGATACATCAGCACGTTGGGAGCACCACGATCTGCGGTTAAACATCCTTCTTCGACTCGCCATTCCGCTGCAGGATCCAGTCTCCACCCAAACAAGCTTGCCCCATCAAAAAGACTGATCCAGCCATCTGAAAGCTCTTCTTCACTCAGCCCCGGTTTGACGAATTCAAAGTCAACGCCTTTCAGTTGAACCACTGGAACAGCAACCTGCTTAGGTTGGGATGGGCTGTCAGTTGCCGCAGTACGGGAAGCGCCTGCTTGGCTTTTCTGAGTATCCGCTGAATCCTTGGAAGAACACCCGCCAACAAGGCAAGTTGCAACAAGCAGCAATGCAATCCGTGGCATTTGTGAAGCAGACATCTTGTAAATCACTCCTGAAAGTTTTTCGGTGCAGACCAAGCAACGGCTTCGTTGTTTGTTGCTCCCCCAGCAAAATGGGAAAGCTGTGAAGTGCTTCCTCAGCGACTGGCATTCTTAAGAATTTTCCGACAACGACCAGCGAAGAAAAGATTCCAAGAACTGGTCGATGTCACCATCCAGAACGGGTTGAGGATTTCCGACTTTTGTTGCCGTACGAGCATCTTTGACGTACTGATCAGGATGCAAAATGTAGTTACGAACTGTTTGCCCGCCAAATCCAATCTTTGATTTTGAACCTCGCTTGGCCGCTAATTCGGCGTCTCGTTTTTCCATCTCAGCCTGGTACAGTTTGGCCTGCAACATCTTGCGAGCTGTCGCTCGGTTTTTATGTTGGCTACGTTCGTTCTGACACTGCACAACGACTCCTGTTGGTCCATGAGTCAAACGGACGGCACTGTCGGTTTTGTTCACGTGCTGACCACCTGCGCCGCCAGCTCGGTAAGTATCTTCGCGCACTTCCGAATCCCAGTTGATGTCAACTTCAAAGGTGTCATCCAGTTCGGGACTAATATCGACGGCAGCAAAAGCAGTATGCCGA
>CAYTUE010000207.1:0-4006 GCA_964441085.1 uncultured Planctomycetaceae bacterium | reverse complement strand
CATTCCTCTTTTCTATACCATTCTCCTTAATTCCTTCAAATTTCAGTTCCGGCAACAGGTCAGCCACCTCGTTCTGTAAATCGGTTTGAATTGTTTCCCAGTCTAACCAACAGCATTGAATGATTCGGTCTTGCCCAATCACGGCTTGCCTTGCCATGATCAAATTTTGCCCCAACCAAATTGGCTGCATGGGATGAGAGGGCGCTGCAAAATCGATGTTGGCGATGCCAAAGCTGTTATCCAGCAGTGGGCGTTCTGCGAGTTGGGAATACCCGTTCTGTAGAAGACTGTTGCTCGTGACTTCCTGAGTCGAATCTCGACGAGAGTTAAAACCGTCATTGATTCTTTGCTTACCTCGCCAACGCTGCGTGGCAAGGATGTCTCCATTCGAATGATTCTGTGCGACACGGTCTGAGTTTCGAAAGACTTCGACAGCGGGAACATGATAGGCTGCTGGATTGGTTGCCAGATCGGCTGGACTTTGTGGGATCACTTTCGTGCTTGCCAGCAGATCTGCCGGGATTGATGTTTTTTCCAACAGAGATGTTTTTTCCAAGAGAGTGGAATAGTCGAACAGCTGCTTGGCCATGTTCATTTGAGTCAACGTCTTGTTGAAATTTGATTGGCTGCCTTGATAAGCGGTTACGACTCGATTTAAGTCTTCGTTCTGAGGAAACTTTGGTGACGTGATTAAGTTGGTGTCGTTGATTTCAAAATGCAGTTGAACGTAGTTCGGCGACTGGAACACCAGTGGCGACCAAAGCCGAAGATTTCCGGTTGCGAAGCCATCTGAAATGTTTGCACCATGAACATCTTTGTTCGAGGGAACGACTTCGTAGAAGGGACGGTAAAATTCCGTCGGGCGAGCTGCTTCTTGAGCCACCAAAGGAAGCATCTTTAAATCCATTTGATAAAGCGCACTGCTGATTCGTTCTTGCAGTTCGGCTTCTCGTCGAGCATATTCTGTTGCGGCTCGATCTGTTTCACGCAGTGCATCCAATCGAATGGTTTTCAAGGTGAGCCAAAACATGGCCGCTGACACGGCCAGCAAACACACACCGAACAGTGTCCAAATTTGCCAAGGCTTTTTCACGCTTCTGTCTCCGATGGCACCATCCACATGTAACCTTTGCCGCGGACGGTGAGCAACATGGTTGGTTCTCCAGAATTGTCGCGCAGTTTTTCGCGCAAGCGAGCCACATGCATATCGATTGTGCGAGTACTGATGCCGTCTGGGCTCAGTTGCCAAACGCTGGCCAAGATTTCGTCTCGCGAAATTGCTCGGCCAGAATTTGCAGTCAGGTACTGCAGCAACTGAGTTTCCTTTTCCGACAGTTCGCTTCGAGATTGATCGTGGTACCGCAGTTCTCGACGTTCAAAATCAATGACTCCAGAAGCAAAGACGGCTTGATCATTCGGGGTGCCCACTGAACTGCGTCGCAGTACGGCTTCCACTCGCGCCATCAATTCTTTGACGCTGAAGGGTTTGACAACGTAGTCGTCTGCTCCTGCTTGCAAACCTTGAACCCGATCCTCTTCTTCGCCCTTGGCCGTCAAGATAATCACGGGCTGGTTGGGACGAAGTCGGCGAATGGTACGTAGGATTTCCATTCCCGAGGTTCCCGGCAGTCCCAGATCAAGCAGCAGTAAATCGTACTGGCAGTCGAAGGCTTGCCCCGTGTTTCCATCTGCCGATTCGATCACGTTGTAGCCGTTGTAACTCAGCGCATCAACGATTCCGCGACGGATCGCGGAATCGTCTTCGATGGTTAAAATTGTGATGCGACCTGTCATTACCGTCTTATCATGAATTCATAGTTCACGTTTGGTTTAAAGCACTCACCAGGTTCAATGGTGGTCTGCCACGAAATGGAACTACTATTGTTAATCGAATCGCCTCGCTTATCACGCCAGTCTTCAGCTCGATATGATTCTATCGTGATTTTTCCGTCATCCGATGCTTTTCTGGCTTTGCCGCCCAGACGCAAACGAACTTCAACAGGAACGGGATACGTTTTGTTGTTCGCCAATTCGGCTTCGACTTTGCCGTTGACTTGAGCATACGTGTATCCTCGCCACTTTAAAGCACTCATGTTTCGCTCGATTTCGCTATC
Organism: uncultured Planctomycetaceae bacterium; assembly: GCA_964441085.1. Taxonomy (GTDB): domain Bacteria; phylum Planctomycetota; class Planctomycetia; order Planctomycetales; family Planctomycetaceae; genus Fuerstiella. Next base: position 1,892 of record CAYTUE010000207.1, on the reverse strand, counting down.
AGTTGCTTTGCCTCGCAGGTCAACAGATACCGTTACCGGAACACGACAGATGCCTCCTGGTGAAGTGTAAGTCAGCAGTTCCTGAGCCAGTGGTTGGACACCGTCTACCAGCATGGCGGCCCCAGTCGTCCACGGGATTTTTGTGTTATTGATAAGCTCCACCTGCCGCCAGACCTTGGTTTTGCTAAGAACTAAAGGAGACGGTGAATCAGCAGACGTGGCTGCGTAGCTTTCCGAATGAACCAGTTCAACATCCCACGTATAGATGTCTCGGTATTCCACTTCGGTCGACAGAATTGGCACCAACGCTCGTTCACCTCGCATCAAGTCCATGGGAGGGAGTTCATACACAAACAGATCGTTGCCTCCCGAACCGCTGAGTTCCTTCGGAAGATTCACCGTGCTGCGAGCATCACTTCCGCTGGCTCGATTGCTGCGAAACTCTCCCGAACGTTGAGAATACACGGCATTTGAAAGGAAACTGTTTCCAAAATCACCGTTGCTCATGATCTGCGGTGCTGCTTGAACCAATGCGTTTCGCATCGCACCTTCTAGCACCATGGGTGATGGAGTCGACCGAAAGCGAAAGTTGGGAACACCCACGACGACATGAATGGGCACGCCCGTGAGATCTTCTGCTTCGTTGAGAAGTTCTCCCTGCATAATCATGTGTGCCTTTTTGCGAAGAGAGCCAACATCGCTGTCTTTGGCATCAACGACTTCATCCGTCAGATTAAGCTGGTACGTGGGAATCCAACGAATCCCAGGCCGGAAGTACATCAAGTTGATTTTTACCTTCGTGTCAGTTTCCTCAAACCTCATCGAGAGCCGCTTGTGCTTTGTTTTCGTAGTCACTGTGCGTTCAATGGAACTGTTCATGCCGTCGATCGTCAGATTTCTGATCGAATTCACGGCAATCATTTTGTCTCCCAATTCCGTGCGGATCAGAAAGAACTTTCCGCTCGCCGTGAGAAATGAAGTCGAGATGTGCGGTGCGGCAGATGAGCTGAACTGAGACGAGGCATTTAAATTTGCGGCCACTGTAGCTGCTGTTTCACCATCTTCGTTGGTGAGGATTTTCAGCAGAGTGCCTTCGATTCTTTCATTGTTAACTTGAAAGGAACAAGCTTTCCCCAAGTTCGCTTTGATCATTTCTATGGTGTTGGTGCAGTTGACTTCCTTTTTCGTTTCGGAAGTCACGTCCACCCAGCCAGCGACAGTTGCCTTGATGGTTGCCTTTTCTGGGACCACCCAGAATGACCCCAGAACGGCTGAATCTGGTACTTCATCGGTAAACACGTTTCCATCCGAATCTGTTGTTGCTGTTCCTTGTTTGACAACAAGGCAGTAGCCGTCTTTGAAAACAACCACTCGTTCTGTTTTCAGTTTCAGTCGGGAGACATCCGTTGCATCGGTCGATGCCTGTTCCGCATAGCTTGTTCCACTGCAGGTGAACGCAAGCAGCAGTGCCGCCAGAAGCCTTAAGACATGGCATTTCGGCCAAGTCGTGTCGTGGTGGAATGTCAGGTTTGTCATTTGTCGTACCTACTCTTATTTGTGAAATGGTGAATTGGTCGTTTCAAGTAGGCAGATGATAGAGCAGCAAGCGACTTTCCAGGGTAACAGGTTTGTAACGAACCGTTCGTGAAGTGGGGGCATCTGTTCGTCAGCATTGATGTTTTACAGAAGGTGCAACACGTTCCTTGCTCTGCGTTGGACCACTCAATTCACTTGATCCCAAAGGGAGCGTTTCACAGGGAAAGCACAGACAACTGCCTCTCTGCGGCCCTCTGCGTCAGCGAGGGATTTGCGTTCAACTTTCCCTTGGTTTCAGTCTCTCGCTGACGCGTTTTGAAGTTGCGTTTTTGAGTTCGGCATTGTTTTTGGGCAAC
>CAYTUE010000206.1:0-4019 GCA_964441085.1 uncultured Planctomycetaceae bacterium | reverse complement strand
TCGAAGTTGACTTTTGCACTTTGAAATCTGGGTGCCGTGTTGAGTCACGGCTGTTCGACTGATCATTCGGGCGCCGGTTGATCATCTTGCTGTTCGTTTTGTTGAGTCGGCTGTTTACCAATGCGGTAGGTTTTATGATTCCCCATTTTTGCGGCACAGCTTGGGCATTTTGCTTTGGCAATTCCCTTGCCAGCAGCCCCTCCCAGTTTTTTGCGAAGTCGACCTTCTTCTGAAATCACAGCTTGACAGGTTCCGCAGCGGTATCCGGTCATTTCCAATTCGAACGCCGAATCGTTTTCGTAGTACTCAATGTTTCGAATGGCTTCCACTGGAACTTCTAGCAACTTGCATTTCAGCATGTCCTTCTGTTCTGTTGCTGGAACTCCATTTTCTGCTAACTGCAGATCGATCTGAAAATGCTGCTTGAGTTCCGCTGCCAGCTGTCGGCATTGAGTCAACGTAAGTGACAGAAAGATCTGCTGGTTGTCTGCTTGAGCAATCGGAAGGTAGACAGCGATTTTACCAGTCCCAAACACAGGGACTCCGGCAAACATGCTGGCATGAGCTTCCGCAACAGGTTGGACCAACTTTAAATTGCTGGCCTGAGCTGCAGCCACAAGAAAACATTCTCCGACCGGTATGCTGTCGATGTTGCCAGCACGGCCAATCGCTTCTCGAATCTGCTTTCGCTGACCAGACACAGACGTCTGATCGTTTGCCTTACCGAACAGCCCCTTCTTTTCTGGTGGAGCAAATTTGATCACGTGCATCTGTCCATCGTGGAACGTGATATCTGCTGGTTGGGTGTCTTTTTCAAGACTCCCGGGCTTGAGCACAATGTCGGTTGGATTGACGACGTGCATACTGACATCTTCGAGCCAGTCGACAGTGAATCCAGCTGCCTTTGTTTTATCGCCTTGGGGCTTTTCCTTCTTCTTAATTTGAGGGACCACAAAGGGGGTCTTGCATTTTTGGCAGCGAACAGTGCGCCCAGCTTGGTCTTGGTGGACTCGAATCCAAGCGCCACACGTCGAACACGGAACAAGGATTCTTCGGCGACGAGACTGTTCCAGCTTACGGCGTTTGCGTTGTTGAGTTTCCTTGGCTTCAGATAAAGCCAACCCGAGAAAGTCTTCGCTGTTCAGGTCTTTCTTGTCGGGGGAATCTGCTGGTTCGACGGCCGCTTGCTCGCTTGCTGCATTTTCGTTGGCAGGTGCTTCTGAGGCTTCTGCGACTTCTTTGATTTCGGCGGCTGGCGTTGAGTGATCGGTGTCGGGCGCTGGAGCCGTTGAGCTGCCAATTTGCTGTATCGGAGCAGGTTGAACGGCATCTAGCTGGAACTCGTCCGCTTGTTCTGCGTTGGCAGGCTGCTGAAATTTGCTTGCAACATCGGCTCCCAGTTGAAAGCCATCATCATCCCCTACGGCATCATAAACTTCTTGTCCTTTGCTGGTGATTCGAGCTGGAATCAGTTCTTCTTGCGGACCATCTGGCTGATCACTAAAAATAATTTTTTGAGGCGCTGCCAGCATTTCAGCATACTTGTCTGCAACATCTTTCCTCATGAAAGAATTGCAGTTCCAGCATCTCACCAGTCCCGAACGTACAGACGCGCCGCATTTTTTGCAGTCGTCGTACATGTTTTGAGTCTTCATTTCCTGAGATGCTCGAGCCAGCGCATTGGCTTCGGCAACTTTTTTATTGAAGACTGCCCCGCATTCGGGGCACTCAGACGTGTCAGACAGAATTAAGGAATTGCAGCCTGAGCATGTTTTAATCGACGTTGACATGAAGTGTCTGAGGTGGAAATGGGACGCTCAAGAAAGAAGACGTCGGCAAAAGAAACGCGAAACAAAGGCCAAAAGGCACCCAACACAAGGAATGTCTATTTTCACCACAAAATTGATTTGATGCAAATTCTTAATGATTGCTTCACATCAATACGCCAACCCGTGCGCGAAACTGAAGCGATAATGGGGATTTCACCATGGGCATGCCCTAAATTTCCTCAAACATCTGCTGTTTTCAAATTGCAGCACTCACACCTCAATTCTTATCGAAACAAGCCTTAAAAGCGAGAATTTAAACGCTTCATTGGCGAAAAACAACCTAGGTGGCTGGGCTGGACGTCACCACGGTTCCAGCGAATTAAGCCTAGTCTGGCTACCAATTTACACCGCAATAATTGGTTTTCAGTGATTCCGCGGAGCCTTTGAGATTCGTGGATTTGTCCTGAATCAATTATTACGAGTGACGTTTGCGTAAAAATGGGGATCACGGTGGTTTCGATTTGAAACAATTGTGAAAAGCAGACTGGTACAGATACAATGTTTCGAGAAACGATCGGCTAGGGTGGTATAGCTTGAATGAGTGAGCTGCTCGGTGATCGGTTCAGTACCCCACCCTTCCTGCCGAGATCCGTTGTCGCGGCCCACCTTACCACTCTTCCCTGATCGAGAACCGTTAAGCTTATGAATTGCCTCGCCACGTTAGCGTCAAAACGCTCTCTCCTTTTGGCAGTCTTGTTTGCCCTTGTCGGCAGCATCATGACCGCCCCCTCTGGGTTTGCCGCCGAAGAATTTTCATTTCAGTCAGATGATGTCGTTGCGATTTACGGCAATGGTCTGGCCGATCGAATGCAACATGACCCTTGGGTTGAAACCGTTCTGCAGTATCACCTGAAAGGAATGAATGTTCGCTTTCGAAACATGAGCTTTGCGGGGGACATGGTTAACAAACGTCCTCGTAGTCGAGGGTTTACCAACGACGAAGAATATCTTCAACATGTTGGCCCTGACGTCGTCTTTATGATGTACGGCTACAACGAATCATTTACAGGTCCAAGCAAGGCAGACGATTATCGCAAAGAGCTGACAGCAGTTGTCAACAAGTACAAAGCACTCCGGAAAAAGGCGGGGAAGGAACTGCGTTGCGTGCTGTTTAGCCCAATCGCTTACCAGAACCTGAACGATCCTCATCTTCCTGATGGCAAGGAACTTAATGAAAACCTTGCGGCGATTTCTCAAGCAACAGCTGCAGCAGCGAAAGAAACAGATTCTGAGTTTGTCGATCTGTTCACGCCGACTTCTCAATTATTCGCGGCAAACACTGACCGTCTCACGCTTAACGGCGTTCACCTGAACGCGGATGGCTACTTAAAACTTGCTGAGATCTTATCGGAACGCCTTTTCAAAAAGCCGGCTCCTGCCGCATCTGAACTCAAAGATCTCTATGCCGCAGTCACCGAAAAGAACTGGAACTGGCACAACCGATATCGTGCGACAGATGGCAACGATGTCTGGGGCAGTCGCTCAACTCTGACATTCGTCGATGGTCAAAGTAATGCCGAAGTGCTTAAGCACGAACTGGTCATGCTCGACGTGATGACGGCGAACCGAGACAAAGCAATTTGGGCCGCAGCCGAAGGCAAAGACTACACGATCGACGACAGTAATGTCCCTGCTCCTATCAAAGTGATTTCCAACGTCGGTGGCGGCAGCAAAAGTTCGAGCGCAAAAAAAGAAGGCAGCATCGACTATCTGACTCCGGAAGAGTCTATCGCCAAGATGGATGTTCCCGATGGCTACCAGTTGAACGTGTTTGCATCTGAAGTCACTTTTCCTGAGCTTGCCAACCCTGTTCAAATGCAGGTTGATGCCAAGGGACGACTTTGGGTCGCCAGCTGGAATACGTATCCCAAGTGGGAACCTGGCAAGGAAATGAACGACAAGTTGATGATTCTTGAAGACACCGATGGTGACGGCACCGCGGATAAAAGCAAGATCTTTGCACACGTTCATAACCCACTGGGCTTTGAATTTTGGGGTGGGGGAGTCATCGTGACCACCGGTCCCGATCTCATCTTCCTAAAAGACACCGATGGCGACGACAAGGCAGATGTTCGCTACCCATTGCTTCAAGGTTTGGGCACGTCTGATACTCATCACGCCGCGAACAACCTTGTGATGGGGCCTGATGGTGGCATCTATTGGCAAAGTGGAGTCTTCCTTGTCCACAAC
>CAYTUE010000205.1:1218-4078 GCA_964441085.1 uncultured Planctomycetaceae bacterium | reverse complement strand
TGGAGTCGAATTGGAACTCGAAATTCACTGCTGGTAGTCGGTTGTGCCCGGCTGAACTTGCTCAGCCATTTGGCATGTTTTGACAAGCAACGACTGAATCGAAGTTTTCCGAAGAACAATGGTGGAATGCGAGGATCGTTTGCAGTTCGCCAACTGTGAGATCTCCACCAACTGTGAGATCACAGTGAGGCCACTGACTCACGTCTGTTCCTGCTAAAACTCGAGAGCTTCCAGTTCGTCCATCAAAACATCGAGGTCATCTCGATCTCGCTGTTTGATTCCAACAGAAACGCCAACGGCATCTCGCCCATCCAAAACCAATTCACGATCGCGTTCTAGCACAGCCATGTCGACAGCTGATGTTCCGTCATCGCCACCAAACAGCTTTGATAAATCAATCTTAATTCCACTGACTTCACCATCAGCGCCAGCGATGGCAGGAGTCTTATGCTGTGGGAAGATAATTGCATTTTCTGGACAGACTCGGCTGCAAGCCGGACACCCTTTTTTGCAGTTGTCCTGTTCTTCCACCAGAATGCTATCCAGAGCGTCAACGCCGTAGACACCAAACAAGCAAAAGTCGATGCACTCCATGCAGTTCGTACAGCGACTGTAGTCGATCACCGGGTACCAACGTCTTCGAGTATCTTCCGGCAGGGCCTGTTTTTGGGCCACCGATGCGATCCCTTGATCAAATGCTTGGCGAGCCGTCAGTTGCTGTTCGGGATTTAGGTAGCGTTCTAATTGTTCCGAGTTCGGTGTGCCCTGAATGAAGCTCATCAGATCAACTGTTTTTTGCTCACCTTCATTTGCAATGCGGCGAATTTCAGCCATGTAGTCATCGACATCATCGCAGCTTCTGAAATCGATGCAGTAGACGTGGCGATCGGGGATTTTTCGTTTTTGAATTTCAGGACGCTGAACAGCATTTGGTTCTTCAAGCTCATCTTCTTCTTCATCGTCTTCGTTTTTCAGGAGCACTTTGCCTTCGTGTCCTCGAACGCCAACACGGTCCAAGGTCCAGCGTAAAGCGCGTTCGTAAAGCCAGCCGACGACCAGCACATTTCCGGGGACGGATTTTAGAAACGCCATGCCCGAATGGTCTGCCGCCATGTCGTACAGATGAGGAAGCAATGATGCATCGACACCTGGTTCCGAAATAAGTGCAGCAAGAAGATCTTCTTCAAGCTGGCGCTTTACGGGATTGCGTCCCTGAGCTTGGCAAATCACGACGGTGAGTTTGGTGTCGGGCATGATTCCATCGAATCAAAGAGGGGACAGCGGAAGGCGAAAAAACTTAGAAAATTATATCCCACGCTATCCGCACACTGGTTCAAAGTCAATGAATCAAGGTCGCAAGACAATTCAAAACTTTCATGCCGACACACTGAAGTCTTGTCGAGATCCTTGAGACTCTCGCAATTTTTTTGATTGTTTGATCGTTGTGGAATTTCAGTTTGAAAAGGAGGGTCTGTTTTTCGACCAATTTCCTTTGGTGGCTGCAGAACTTGGTATTTTTAGACCGACTTCGGTTGGCAAATCGCGTAAAAATCAGTTGAAACAATCGGCAATGAGGGCGACATTGGAATTCGGCAAAGATTGTGCCTCCCCCTGTCGAATGATGACGCCTATACTACCCATCTTGAATAGTTCTTCTCGTTCTTAAAACCGGGTCACATTTATGGAAGACGACATCGAACACCGCTATCGAAACAGGCTGAACCAGCTTGTGCTGCAGGCGATGATGCTCGACTCCAACATAGAATCAGATGCTGACAAGTTGAGACAGTTAGAACGAATCGATGCGCTGTCTGTGACGATCCAACAATTGGCAGATGATTTTAAGGTGCAGCTCGATCCCGATTGGCTGGAATCTCGAGTTCGAGTATTGGTGGTCGAAGACGACACTTGTCAACGAAATGCCATTGCGAATGGACTTCGAGACGTTGGGCTTTTTGTGGCTGAAGCGGCCGATGGAACTGATGCCGTCGATTATGTCCACCGCGCGCTTCCCCCCGATGTCATTCTCATGGATATCGAAATGCCGGACTGTGACGGCGTCGAAGCAAATACGTTGATCAGTCAGGTGCCCGCAGGTCGCCAGATCAAGACCATTGCCGTCACAGCAAAGCCTTTCGAGGAATTTGACGTTTCCGCATTTGATGGCTATCTCCAAAAGCCTTTCCAACTGCAGCAGTTGACTGCGAAGATTCGAGAAGTTGTTGAAGAAATCGACTTGGCCGCGGAAGAACTGGAAAAGCGAATCATGGCCAAATAGTTGCCATGGTCTCAGACGAAACGGCCACTGTTCCCACTTGGCCACTGTTCCCACTTGGCCACTGTTCCTACCTGGCCAGCTCCCACCCAGTCAGCCTGAGGATCGGTCCTCTCTTTTTGCTTCGCCGAACTGGTGCAGAGTACTTCCTCGCAGAATATCAGAATCACTCCCAGCGCAGACAGTCACACCGACTGCAGACACTTCGTGTGGCAGGTCACACTTTAATGCACCAAACGCCGCTGACTTCGCTGAACTGACATGAGTCACTCGCTATTGCTGAAAATTACACCATTTTCAGTGGACGAATTTGCGTCGTTGGGGTTTAGGTTTTTACATACCATTGCTTTTTATCACACTCACTGGTCGAAGCCTGTTCGTGAACAATCTGTCCAGTTTGCTTCGGTGAAGACTGCCAGAGTACGATGCTTGGGGGCAATCCCCTTCTTGGTGCGACTGACCATGTTTGTGACTCATTAGCAATGCTCAAACTCGATTCACAACACAAACGTTCTGCGAGTGGGCGTAAACATTCGTTGTTGCTCTTCTAGAAAATAGCCTCCTATGAATCTCTTCAACCGTTTG
>CAYTUE010000205.1:0-1118 GCA_964441085.1 uncultured Planctomycetaceae bacterium | reverse complement strand
GGGCAGCAAGGTGGTCAAGGACGAAGAACAGGGCGAACACCCATTGTACTTTCCAAAGGCCAACTGCCGGATACTCGTGCACACCTTCCAGATGGCACTGACATCAAGGTTCGAGACTTGATCAAAGGCAAGTACACAGTCATTAAAACGGGTTGTCTGACCTGTCCGGAATTTCTGATTGCCTACAAAGAATTAGAAGCAACAGCGGCTGACTACGAAAAGCTGGATGTGCAGTTTTATTACATCTATCAAAGTCTCAGGCACCCCGAACGAGAAGGCTATGTGCAACCTCAAAACACCAAAGAACGGTTAATGCACGTAACCGAAGCGGAAGAACGACTCGGAACAAAAGTGCCGTGGATCGCCGACACGATTGACGATTCGTTTCGAGTTGCCATGAAGACAAATTCAAATTCCGTGTTTGTGATCTCACCTGATTCTGAAATCGTCTATGCGGCAGACAGAATGAATGGTGATGGGTTACGGCAAGCCTTGATTGGCTTGGTCGGTGATGTCGAAAAACCAACGTCTGCAGCGGATCTCAACTTCCCTGTGATGCCACGATTTCCACCAACGAACATCACCAATGAAATTCGAGTCGAACGGCCTCAAGGGCTTGTCATTCTGAAAACGACTCCGACAACTCCCGAAAAAACGTACTACGTGAAGTTGCGAGCTGAAGCTGAAAAATCGGTTTTGGAAACCGGAAAGGGAGACCTGTATCTGGGCTTCTTTCCCGACCCTATTCACGATGTGCATTGGAACAATTTGACTCCTGCAATGAAGTATGAATTGGAACTGCCAGAAGGAGTCACGGTTGATCCAGCCACTGCGACGGCTAACAAAGGTCCGGGCGACAGTGATACTCAACCACGGCAATTTAAGTTGAAAGTGGATGCATCAAAATCGCCAGCAGACATTAAGTTAAAGCTGCACTACTACGCCTGCTCTCCCGGTATGTGTGAAGCGAAGACTCACGAATACACGATCGCATTTCAAGACGCAGGCCGAAATTCTCGCACGTATAGCTTTAACCGAGGCCAAGGGGCACCCGGCGGAGTTGCGAAACCGTCTCGACAACAGTTTGGCCCCGGACGGTCACAACAAGGCGACGGTGG
>CAYTUE010000204.1:0-4081 GCA_964441085.1 uncultured Planctomycetaceae bacterium | reverse complement strand
GTCTAAACAGATCGTGGATTCCGTTGGCTCACGACTTCAAGACGATATTGAAGGGCTCACAATGTACAAGCAGCCTGACGGAGCAGGGTACTTGCTGGCTTCGAGTCAAGGATCGAGCCAATACGCTGCCTATGATCGACAGTACAAACAAGGCCAACCCAATCAGCATGTCAGCAATTTTCAGATTGGGCAAACTGCCGACTTCGATGCCGTTCAATCAACCGATGGAATCGATGCTGTGTTTGGCAGCTTTGGAAAAGCATTTCCCCGAGGACTATTGATTGCTCATGATGGTGAAGGCTCTTCGCCAACTCACTATAAAATTGTTCCGTGGTCTCATGTGGAATCCGTCCTTCTGAAAGCAACAACACGCAACCAATTGCCTTCGCAGTGATTCGGTTCCAATAAAAAAAGCTGTCTCAAAACGAACTTGAAACAGCTTGCAAGATTTTGATTTTCGTACTCATTTACTTGGTCGCGTTGCGCTTGGGCAGAACCCAGTCTGGTCGAGCAAAGTGGCACGTATATCCATTGGGGATTCGTTCCAAGTAGTCTTGATGTTCTGGTTCGGCTTCCCAAAAATCGCTCGCAGGTTCAACTTCGGTGACCACTTTACCGGGCCACAGGCCGGATGCATCAACATCAGCAATCGTATCAACGACGATTCGCTTTTGGTCTTCGCTGGTGTAATAGATTGCAGAACGATAACTGGCACCTCGATCATTCCCCTGACGATTCACGGTGGTTGGATCGTGAATTTGAAAGAAGAACTCCAGGAGCTCTCGATAGCTGGTGATCGCAGGATCAAATGTGATTTCGATTGCTTCGGCATGAGTTCCATGATTGCGATAGGTGGCATTTTTTACATCGCCACCTGTATAGCCGACTCGAGTGTCCTTGATGCCCGGACGTTTACGAATCAAATCCTGCATTCCCCAAAAGCAACCTCCAGCCAGTACGGCTCGTTCAGTCATATTGCTTCCCTTTTTTGGTTCCGAGTGATCAGAGGCAGACACTTGCTTGGTTTCCTGTGACACAGGTTTTTGTGACGTAACTTGATTCTTATCCGTCCAGCCACAGCCTACACCGATGGTCGCTGTGATGGTGACTACTAGTAATTTGGGTAACACTCTAGACATCACAACATTCCCCAGTCATTCCACGAATTGCTCAGCAAAATTCAAGCGACATTACTACGACATTGCTGCGACATCGCTTGATTCCAACTTCTTACCAAGAGTCAGCTACTAAACCGGTGAAACACAAAAATCAAAGCATGCTGCCGGCACCACCCGATGATTTTGAGGAAAAGTGGATGCAAATCCTTCACTGAACATCGGGGTACTTTTTTCAACAGCCTGCGAGCGCTCTAAACGCAGAAGCAAAGCGAAACCGTCACCCACAGAAACACGTGTGACGAAGGTCAAAGATGTGAAACCTGCGCCAATTTCAGACTGCTTGTCGAAACGACTTCGCTTTCGCCTGCCGACTATTGAGCGACCGTACCAATGACGGTGACTCGAATAGGATCTTTCCGGTCGGCAATTTTAATCAGCAGTTCATCTTTGAAACGTCCGGCAGTCATCGGAGCTTTAAACTTCACTGGCAAGACTTGAACGGGGCGAACCGCTTTCTGAATCGATGCGGTCACAGAATCCTTCATGTCTTTTAAATCAACATCTGTGACTGAAAATGGCTTTTTGCCCTTCAACACAATGCTCCTCATGGAAATCGCACCTGCGGCAACAGTTTCCAAGTTCACAATTGGAGGACTCACAGCAATATCTGGCACAACCTGACCATCAACCAGTAACGGCACGTTCGGATTGGCACGATCGTTTGTGACAATGGTGATCAGATCTCGCACACGCCCCACGGGAGCCTGCTTGCTCATCATGATTGTTAACCGATAGTTAATCGCGCCAAGACCAGATTGAGTGGCTTCAAGAGTCGCCTTGAGATTCGGGTTGGTGATTTTGATATCTTCGATATCCCAGTCAGATCGGCCTGCATATGCAATATCCACAACCGCTTTCCCATCGGTTCCCAAGTCGACGTTACCAAACTGAACACTCCCTGGCGTAAACACCATATCTGTTCTGATGTAAGCAGTGACTGGAATTCGCACTTCTGTGTACCGAGGCGAATTGAACACCACAATCACGTTTGAATCTTTGCGTTGCTTGAAGTTCCGAGTGTTCATTTTAACGGTCAAAATTGCCGTTTCACCGGGTTGCAGTACCTGCTTGTCAATTTTCGCCTGAGCACACGAGCACGAAGTTTTTACTTCTTGGATCACGTAGGTCTGAGCATGGACATTTTTGATTTTGATCATCTTGGGAACATCTGTTCCCGTTGCGATCACGCCAAAGTCGACCTTCTTAGTCGACACCATCGCATCGGTAAATTGGTCGGCCGTAGCAGAAGAAGCAAAGGTCAGCAGACTCAGTACACAAACTGAAAGTTTCATACAGGACATGATGACAATCCGTCACTTGTTTACAGGATCAAAAGAGACTGCGTAAGAAATGAACTAGGTTTCAAACGACAAGCTTTCAAGAAAGCCATCGTTCGAATTGAAAAGCTGGAACAGAAGCATGGGACTATAGCAGAACAATGGCAATTTCGAACTGGAAGTCAATGCCGAATTGTTAGCAAGAATTCTGCCCTCAGACGGAACTTCAAAGGAAGTGAGTCTGCTCGCTCTGCTTTCTTTCGAATTCGGCGTCTTATGGACGATCCGTGAACCTGATTACAAATTCGCTTTTCACAGCCAGATTCACACTTCCCCTTAAGGCAAAAAACGTATCAGACGGCATAAACTCCCACGTCAATCCCATGGAAAAAGAACGAGCGCATGAAAAAAACCCGTACGATGCAGCAGCATTTTGCGGGTTTCGATCTTCTAAGCCCCCTAAGGCAAAAGGCGACATTGAACCTTGAAACGGGGCACTTTTTATTCAAAACAAGCTTAGCGAGACAGCTTTACGTGTGCTCGCTTGGCTTTACGAGCCTTTGAACTCGCAGGACGTCGGCCATGGTTGGCTTTGTTGAGTTTTCGTTGCGTCTTGGCCATCAGAATCGCTTTCCGGCGTCGGATTATAAGAAAAAATATCAGCTTGTGGCACACCGTGGGATGGCAGCCAACTTCACTGGGCCGCGTATGGTATCGTGACTGAATCGGCTCGCAAAGCCTCAATCTTTCCTCAATTCACGATTCCCGGCATCTGAAACAGCTTTCAGTCACCTTGTGGCCATCGTGAGACTCAAAACTCCCACCTACGAAACAGTAATGTCTTCCGATTCCCCTAAAATCATTCTTTTTGACATCGATGGCACACTCTTAACCTGCCGAGGCGCAGGCCAACTGGCCATGGAAGCCGCATTATCTGATGTGTTTGATCTCCAGCCCCCGTTTCAAAATATCCCATGTGCCGGAAGAACAGACCGAGGAATTGGGTCCAGCATCTTCCAAACATTTCAAAAGGAAGATTCCCACGAAAATCGAATTCAGTTTCGAGACTCCTACCTAAAACACCTGCCCACATACCTCACTCAGCAAAAGGCAACTCTGCTGCCGGGCATTGCCGCTCTGCTTGATGCTCTAAAAGATGATTCAAGAATCAAGCTGTCCCTGCTGACAGGCAACTACGAAGTCGCCGCAAGGATCAAGTTGCAACACTTTGGACTCCAGCAACGATTTCAAGGGGGCGTCTTTGGTGACAACCATGCCGATCGAGACCGCTTGGCAATCGACGCAGTGCAGCAGTTTTCTAAGGCTTACGGAAAACAGCTGTCCGGTCAGAATTTTTTGATCGTTGGAGACACCCCCGCAGACATTCAATGTGCTGCAGCAATCAATGCGTCAGTCATTGCAGTCGCAACAGGCATTCATGATCAACACGTTCTGGCCAAAGCAAAGCCCGATGCCGTGCTGCCTCATTTCAGCGACACACAGCAGACGGTAGACGCCATTCAAAGTCTCTTGATTTCGTAGTCTGAGCGAGAGCGACATAGGAGACCACGGCTGAGCGAGAGCGACAGAGAAGACCACAGCTGAGCGAGAGCGACAGAGAAGACC
>CAYTUE010000203.1:0-4113 GCA_964441085.1 uncultured Planctomycetaceae bacterium | reverse complement strand
AGCATCACTTTGGCAGGAACCTGAAGTCGCAGAACGCGTTGTTGCATCGTTAGCAGATCTGGCAACAACCAATGAACGGCCAACAACAAATCTCCATTCTTGACCGTTAAAAGGCTACGACGATGGATCAATTAAGCGGATTCCATCTTGTTCGATGGTGATGATTCGCTTTTTGTATAGCCCACCAATCGCTTTTTTAAACTGCCCTTTGCTCATGCCCAGCCGTTCCAAAATTTCAGCGGGGTCAGACTTGTCGTGAACCGGAGCAAACCCATCATGAGCTTCCAGATAATCTTGAATGGTTTGCACGTAGTTGTCGCGAATTTCCCAACTGCTTTTTAGGCTCAGATCAATTCGCCCGTCGTGCCGCACACGCTTGATATAGCCTTGAATGCTTTGACCAAAGCTGATTCGTTGATCCACTTCGTCTTTGTACAGCAGGCCCCAATGGCTGTGATTCACAATGGCTTTGAAACCCAGTTGAGTGCTATTGGCGATGATCAAATCGACTTCCTGCTGCGAACGAAAGTCGTGAGCATCATCTTCAAGGACAACTTGATCAATCTTTGATGTGGCTGTGATTCGGTCCTTCTGGTCGAGATACAAAAAGACCAGATAGCTCTGTCCGACCACCAATGGACGATGCTGTTCTGCAAACGGCACCAGCACATCTTTGTCGAGCCCCCAATCTAAAAACGAACCCACTTGGTTGTTGTCTTTCACTTCCAAGTAGGCGAATTCACCAACCTGAGCTTTCGGAACCTGAATGGTGGCCACCGGGCGATCTTCTGAATCCAAGTACAGAAAGACTTCGACCGAATCATCGACGTTCAAGTGATCGGGAGCATTCCTTTGGGGAAGCAAAATTTCACCGAGGTTTTCAGCATCCAAATAAAATCCGAACTCAGCGGTTTTCAGCACTTTCAGTTCATACGTCCTACCGATGTGAATCATGATTCTGCAGCTTCAGTCGATTTCTTTCAGGGCTTAATGAGATGTTATGGTCGGATTTTCAACATTGCAGAAGTCACCCGGTTCGCTTTGAACGGTGCTCTTATTTTTAGCCTGCTCTGATTCCTTCGATCCACAACACAGAATGCAGTTTACCGTTTGCAGCCGCTTTTGACGATTGGGTTCCTGCCAAATGTCAAATGCCCGATGACGACGCCAGCCTGAGGATGGATGAGCGAGCAGATTTCTGTGAAGCTAGCCATTGCTATTTTCCGGTGAAGCGATGTAGGCCGGGTTTGACTTGAAATTCTGCCCCGTCTGAAAATGTGACGGTTTGGTTGCGTTTGCCGCTGTTGTAGACGACATAGGTTCGCTTGGCTCGTTTTTTGAAACAGACGGCTGTGGGGCTGTCGGCATGCACTGTGCTGTCGAAGTGCCCCAGTGTTTCGAACGCTGCAATCCATTGAGCCGTATGAACTTTCGTTTCACCGAATTCACTGTTCACAGCAGCGCCATTGACTCGATGGCGTTTTTTCGCATCAAGTGCATCAGCGACTGCTAGGTATTCGTGAACAATATCTTGCCATGAAGTCAGCTTGTTGGGATCTCCAGCAAAGCCAGCGTTGTGAAACCTTTTGTTGGATGCCAGCAAGCTGTCGAAGTTGCGTTGTACAAATTCGGTGTCTCGGCCCAAGTACAGCGATCCGCCGTTCAGGGGAAGAAAGTTGATGCCGTGGATTTCTTCTGGGTTGGCTGTCCACCAGGTGCCATAGGTGCCGCCATCGCCCCAGACCATTCCCACACAGGGCGACCCAAATCCTTTGGGGAAGACAACTCTATCGTTGTCGAACCAGTAATTTCGGATGGCTTCGGCTTCTGTCGCATGCCAGTAGATGCCGAGATCGCGAATTTTCTGATTGTTCGTCGCATCACCGTACAGAATTAACGCCGTAGCGAAGTTCATGGATTCTGATGACGATTCCTGATTGTTTCCTGACGCGAAAGCGGCGTTCCCAGATGCCCAAGAATGTCCCGCATAGGGATCAAAGAATCTCATCCAAGGAAACTGAGTATCTGTGCGGTCGTCGTTGGCACAGTTGCGAATCAACAGATCAATCATGCCGCCGTAATTTTCAGGACGGACCCATTCTGGATCGTATTGAGCAATGGTGGCTGCCGCTTTAATAAAATAGCTATAGTGAAAGTGATGGTCGTTTAATGTTTCCGCCGAACCATAGCTATCGGGATATCCAATCAGCGTGTTCCATCTGGAATCGTAGTAGAAAAACAGTTCTGTATTTCTGGCGTCAAACCACGATTCTAAGCGTTGCTGCAACAGCTTGACTAAAGCGTTGCGAATTCGGTCTTTGCCGATGTGATTCGAAATTTGAATCACTTCGCAAATCTTGCCAAATTCTTTGCCGTTCCAGTACGTGTCGCTGCGTTGAAATGTGGGTTTGCGAGTACTGAGATCTTTGAAAAATGCTTCCACCATCCGTCCAAGCCGTTGGTGAGAATCTCGAGACGTTGGCAAAGCGGGAAGCACGCCTAAAAATGGAGTCGATGTCGTGAACTTTGTGTCAGTGACGACTTTCATGTCGCCACGAGGGCTGGCGTATTTGAATCCTTCTTGCTTTTGTTGACGAGACACGTGGAGGTGTTGGTGTCGATATAAAGCCATGGGGACTCGAACTTCGCTGCCTTCTTTCGCTTCTGCCGTCACACGAAATGTCGTTTTGACAGATGATGCAAGCCTGTCGTACTGGTAATCGACCTTTGTGTCACGCACAAAAGCAAATGCGAATTTCGCGAAGTGCTTGACGGTTTCGGGATTTGCATCTGGCAACACGGCAACGGAAAAATAGTTTTTGCCAGCAAGGCCAGAATTCAGCCCTTTGACATGATTACCAGCAGGCGACCAAGTGGCTCCAGACGGAGCAAACAGGCCATAGTGAGTTCGATTAACGGTGACTCCGACAACGTTTTTGCTTCGGTAAAAGATTTTGCCGGGTTCCGAACTTTCGGCAGTCGTGGCTGCAAAGCCAGATGTTCGGCGTCTCTGCAATTTGCCAGCGTTGGTTGGGTATCGAAGTCCATTTTTAATTGGAAATTGAAATTGGCAATCGCTTAGCTTCAGTTGCAGCGCACCTTTGCCAAAGCACTTCCAGAATTCGACCGTGATGATCCCGTTTTTGAAATCCTGCTTGTCGCCCGAACTGAGCTTTTCATCCAGAGCATGGGTATCCGACGAGTACTTTTCGAAGGATGCTTCGACAGGGTCGGTTGGCATCAGGGCAAAGGTTTCAACTCGATCGGTGTCGCCATCGCCATTAAAGTCGTAGCGAATTCGGACCTTGGAACCTAGTCCAATACTTTTGCCAGCGTTCACAGCCAAAATGAATTTGCCGTCGGCTTTGGTATGCCGCCCATTGATATCACGCATTTCAAAAACAATCGGATCAACAGGGTGTTCATGCCGGTTCAGCTGAGCCTGCAAGAACTGAATCGACGCCGGTTTGCTGCTTTCTCGTTCAAAATACACGAACGGCAAACCATGCCCAAATGTTGCTCGTAAACGATCCGAATTGGAATTCCAAAGAGCCGTAATGGCCCAATCGGATTGATGATCTAACACGCAGTTCGAACTCGCCAACCCATCTAAACCAACAATCATGCTTTCTCGGTAGGCGTACTTATAGTTGCTGCCCTTCTGAAACAGCTTGCCGTCTTTCCGAGAATCGGTGACTTCTGGAACCGGATTATAGCCGAGTCCCAGACCCGATTCGTGAGCTTGCACGGCCAGTGGGTGGGGAAACATGGGCAGGGAATGAGGCGAAGTGGTGGGCCAAACCAGCGAAGAACACCAGTCGTTGGTCGGAGCTGGCCGATCGACTTGGCGACTTACCAGTGGGCTCGCCTTCATGAGTCGGCGTGGTTGACCATCTTTGCCAGCAGGAAGATCAGTTCGATAACTGCCTTTGCCAACTTTGACGATTTGCCCCAACACAGAACTTGATGGAATGACGCACAAAGATCCAAACAGCAGCGACGCCACAATCAAGCGAAAGAGTGAAGGACTGCTTCCGAAGTCGCTGCTATGTGGCAATTTCAACATCTGATGTTGGCTTTCATCAATTTGTAGTCTGGATGAACAGGGGGGAT
>CAYTUE010000202.1:2994-4120 GCA_964441085.1 uncultured Planctomycetaceae bacterium | reverse complement strand
AGCTCACGGTACGGAATCGAATCTTCTTGCCGCCGCAACAAAATGTAGCCAATGGCCAAAGCGGATTGCAGTACGGCGAATTCAACGGCAGCGCTAATCAACTGAGGCATGCCAGACGATCTCTGCGGTTGAGATTGGTCAGCGTACACGGTGAATCCTTCAAGCGACGGGATTGCCCCTGGCAAGTCTCCACTCACAA
The DNA here is from genome assembly GCA_964441085.1 of uncultured Planctomycetaceae bacterium. Lineage (GTDB taxonomy): Bacteria > Planctomycetota > Planctomycetia > Planctomycetales > Planctomycetaceae > Fuerstiella. Next base: position 3,921 of record CAYTUE010000202.1, on the reverse strand, counting down.
GCAGCATCGACTGGAAAATGAGGCGCTCACACAGCATGCTGGATAGAGTTGCCAAGACCAATGAAACGCAAACGATGCCCACAACCTTCAGCTTATGAGACAGCACATAGTTAATGGATCGGCTGACTGCATCAGCCGGTTCGCAGTCGTCCGTTGCGATTGCAGCCGCTACGAATGGTCCACAAACAATCAGCAGCAGCCAGACGACAATCACGGGAATGGCTGCCAACGAAAGAACGGGCCAAAGCGATACCGCCCCGGTGACAAACAGCAGCAGCAGTCGCACGGCCAAAACTGGCAAGAAAGCGATCCCCCCAAACACCAAAAATGCAATTGAAATTTTGGTCGCGGCAAACGTTCGCCGACCAGTGAGTTTTAGGTTTCGAAAAGCGCCAGAACGTTCTTCTGCACAGAATTCACTGCAGGCGGCTCGAGAAATTCCAATTCCTGCCGCGAGACTGATGAGATGAAACAGCAAACAGGACAACAGGATGCTGGAGCCATTTGCACCGTTATGATTCAACAGCTGCCAGCTACTTGCAACCACCAACTGAATGGGATTGTGTTCCTGCAAAATATGGCTCAGCGGTGACGTTTGATTGGGCGGATTGACCGCTGCAAATGCCGTTACGAGAAACGACAGCAGCACAACGGCAAGCAAACTGGGCACCAAAGTTCTTGCTCGGTACGCAAACTTCAACGCCTTTGTGAGATTCAGGAGAGGCAAAACGGATGTCCACTGAATCAGCTGGACTTTGACGGGGTCTTGGTTCATTTTTCCACCCTGTTGATGCTGTGACAACTTCGCCCGCTGCGACGTGCGGATGGAAGTCGTTCGGATGGAATCAGCGTGTGGACAGATGAATCCAAACAAGCACCTCGAAACAGCATTTCCTTTTCCACGATGCGGCTCATGCCAACAATTGC
>CAYTUE010000202.1:0-2894 GCA_964441085.1 uncultured Planctomycetaceae bacterium | reverse complement strand
CACTGCCTCATTTTTGCTCAAAAATCGCAAATCTGACCTCAGTCATTGGCAATCTAGAAGTCTCACCCCAAAACGAATCGCAGTTCTGGAAAAACTGTCTACGATTCACACAGACACGAGAATGCAAATTGGCTGACTTCGGCGTAACCGATCACCAAGCGGCTGATTTCAACTTACAAGGATATCGACGTGCCATTTACAGACATCCCGACCGCCTTAGCAGCTCTGAAGAAGGGGCAGATGATCATCGTGGTTGATGATGAAGACCGCGAAAACGAAGGCGACTTTGTTTGCGCGGCCGAAACCATCACGGCAGAGCAGGTCGACCTGATGCTCAAGGTCGGGCGAGGCACGCTGTGTGTTCCCATGCCTGCCGAAGAAGCCGAACGACTCAATCTGCAGCCCGTGATTGGAGATTCTCAAAACACGGCTCCTAACAAAACGGCCTTTTTGGTGAACGTCGATCATGTGGACGCTGGCACGGGAGTCAGCGCAGATAACCGCTGTTGTACGGTCAAGCAGCTTGCCAATCCGAGCGCCAAAGCGTCAGACTTTGTGCGGCCAGGCCATGTGTCTCCTTTGCTCGCCATGGATGGGGGAGTCCTTCGGCGAGCCGGTCATACAGAAGCAACTGTTGATCTGATGAAGATGGCCGGCATGAAGCCCGTGGGAGCATTGATTGAAATTTGCAGTCAAAGCGGCCACGGCATGGCCGACCTTGAAGAACTGAAAAAGCTTTCCGACGAGTACGGCTACCCGATTATTTCCATCGAAGAACTCATCAAGTTTCGACGAATTCAGGAACAATTGGTCACGCGAGCCGTCGAAGTGAAAATTCCGACAGGCGAATTCGGTGACCCTCAAATGATCGGCTACGAAGTCGCTCACGAAGATCAACAACCCATGGCCATGGTCTGGGGCGATCTTTCCAGTGTGGAAGCTCCTTTGGTTCGCATGCATAGTTCGTGCTTTACCGGAGACGTATTGGATTCGCTGCGTTGCGACTGCGGCGACCAATTGAAAATGGCGATGCAGAAAATCCACGAGGAAGGCACAGGAGCCGTCGTGTACTTGCCTCAAGAAGGTCGAGGCATCGGGCTGCTTGCCAAGCTGAAAGCTTACAAACTGCAAGACGAAGGACTCGACACCGTTGAAGCCAATCACAAACTTGGCTTTAAAGCAGACATGCGAGACTACATGGTCGGGCTGCAGATTTTAAAAGATCTGGGCTTAAGCAAAGTCCGTCTCCTCACCAACAATCCCAAAAAGACAGACGCGTTTGTGTACGGTGGAGTCAACTTAGAAGTGGTGGAGCAGGTGCCAATCATTGCCGAAGCTCATGAATGCCGAAACGACTACATGGCCACCAAGAAAGAAAAAATGGGGCACGTGCTTCCCGACGACGCGATCGGACGTTAACTGGCAATGTGAAGCACCAGTCATCTCGGATGTGAATCGCCAACGTCTTTTGACGACTGACGACCATCTGTTCAGCGGAAATTCTCGATCCAAATCTGTTGCTTGGATTCAACATCTTTTGAAGATCAAAACAACATGCTGACCTTGTCTTTCACACGCCTGTTTACGGTGCTGGTATTTGTTCTGCTGACTGCCAACACGTTTGGTCAAACGATCAAGGTTTTGGATTCGGGACAGTCGGCTTCCTTTCGAGGAATCAGTGTGCCCAGCGCATCCGAAGCGTGGGTCAGCGGTAGCCAAGGAACAGTGATTCGCACAACGGATTCTGGAGCAACGTGGACAAAAGTTGACGTTCCTGATTCCGCAGAATTGGACTTTCGAGACATCGAAGTACTGCCTGATGGTACGCTCATTTTAATGAGCATTGGGAATGGTTCGACGTCAAAGTTGTTCAGATCTGATGATCACGGTGCAACTTGGACCACCGTTTTACAAAACCACGATGAAGCCGCATTTTTTGATGGCATTGCGTTTCATCGCGACGGCAAGCGAGGAGTCTTGTTTGGCGATCCAGTCAATGGTTTGATGGATCTGTATCTGACCAAAGACGGAGGACAAACGTGGGTTCGGCTGCCGGATTCACAGCGTCCCAAAATGGCGGACGGCGAATTTGGGTTCGCAGCAAGTGGCACCGGCGTTGCGTGGACAGACCAGGGAATTGAAATCGCCACGGGAGGGACCGTTGCCAGAATTCATCAGACAAAATCAGAAGGCAAAACTTGGAATACGATCCAGACACCTTTGCTGACCGGACGACCATCTGCGGGCATTTTTTCAATGGCCGTGCAAAACAATCGCATTGTCATCGTGGGCGGCGACTACCTCAAACCCAAGGAAGCTGGAATCAACGTGGCGATTTCCAATGACCATGGCACCACCTTTCAGATTCCCACCGGCAACCAACTTCAGCACAAAGCGTGTGTGCGAATGATTGGTCAGTCGCAGCTGGTTGCGTGTGGACGCACGGGAGTCGATGTGTCTGAAAATGCGGGCCAAACTTGGACACATCTTTCAGACGATTCCTACTACACCATGGACGTTGACCAAGCATCTGGGGTTGTTTTTCTGGCTGGGCCAAAAGGCAGCGTTGCCATTTTGTCTCAGACTTCGAAATCGAAATCGGAATCAAAATAGCCCACCTCTTATGTTCAAGCATCTGACGAATTGTTGGAATCATCTGTTGGGTGCTGTGCATGCTGATGTCTGGCTGTCGCCCACAGTCGTCCTCACAAGAAACAGTGCAGGAGCCACAGCAAGCCGGCCACGAGACTCAAGCTGACTCAAAGACTTCTTCTGTTGTGACCAGTGATTCTGTGCCAACGCAAGCTCCCAACACTGCTCCTTCCGAGAACGCGCGTGTTGTGGAGATTCCTGCCTCCGGGGCTCCGGGGCTCCGGGGCTCCGGGGTTGATGAT
>CAYTUE010000201.1:0-4185 GCA_964441085.1 uncultured Planctomycetaceae bacterium | reverse complement strand
ATTAACAGCAAGCCCTACTTAGTTGCGACTGCTGCGATCGTGGGTGGCATTATCGGAGCTGCGACAGGAGAATCTGGTATCCCTGACAATTGGCTGTCTCGTCTTTTCGAATGGCCGCGTTCTGTCAACTGGATGCACTGGATGCAAAAGCTCTCCACACAATTGGTGCAATCGCGGAACGAACCCGTTCCCGTTCAGCCAGTTTCCGTGAACGTCTTTGCAGCGCTGGTGAGAAACTTGGGATTCTTGGGCGTCGTACTTTTCCACGGATTCCGACGTTTGTTTCCACCGTACTGACAAATGACTACTGTCGTGATCCGACCGGATTGGCCGTTGGTTTTAACATCGGTAATGAAGGCAGATCGGACAACCGAATGCCCGGCAGTTCAGTTGTGAGTTTGGGGCCGTCGTAATCGATCAATTCGAAGACTTGCCACTGGCGGGCATGGGCGTCGAGTGAGTTTCCTGACTGCCCATAGAAAACAGGTTCTGCGGACAAAATTGCGTCAGACAAAACGTTGTCTGATGCGATGGCCACCGCTGATTTTAATGATTGGTCCCATGCGACTGCCGATGTAATTTGAGGCGGAACAATCATCGCGTTGCCTCGTTCTGGAAGCCGGAATTCAACGCGACACTTTGCAGCAGTTGTCTCTTTTCGAGCCGCAAACTGAACCAAAGCCAAGGTCGGGGCCAAGACGGATTCGCCAGCCGTCATAATGACTTCACAGGGAGCAGCTTCGTTTTCTGCCATCAGAAAGTTGGCAAATGTTTGTCCCGCAGGTTGGGTGACGCGATGAATCGACAGACGCCATGGTGTTGTCGTGTTGGATGGGACGGTCGCTTGCAGAACGCTTCGAGACACTTGAGCGAGACAATTCTGGAAGTCACAAGTTTGTGGGACAGCGGAAGTTGAAAGCGCGGAACCATGACTGCGCAATACGCAATCTTGCAGCTTGAATGCAAGCTGGGTGCCCCCTGTTTCAGACCAATGTAAGCAAACAGACTTCTGGCTGTGAAGCAACGAATCCAAAACGCACTTACGAATAGAGACAACGTTCGCTTGGACATGGACAGCTGCTGGAAACTCAGGTGCCGGCAGTCGATTTGATGAAGTGGACGAGCTTTCTTTAGGTGTTTGGTTGACCTGCTGGTGGATGACATGGATGTTGGAAAGGTTTAGATGCTCGGCCTTCACATTCCAAGTTTGTTGTTGAGAGACAATGATTTGAGCCATCTGGGAGCCCGATGTTTCAATATGCATAACTCCCGAGAATTCCAAATCAGACGCACGGTAGCGGCGGTTGGATTCCAAGACGACAACTCCAGCAAGATCCGGGCTGGGAAGTGATCGAATGCGATTCGAATTCAACGTGCCTGAAACTGGATGTTCTTCGAGCGTGTTTTCCACTGTGGTGACAGGAAGCGTTGCTTGATCGTGAACGTCATTGCGGGAGTTCGAATTGGGAGCTGTGAGGCTGGCAACGGATGGGATCAGCCCCCGTTGAATTCCATAAGCGGTAAAGGCAACCGCCATCAGGCAGGCAACAGCCATCGTGGCCAAAAGATTGGATGTTGATGCGGTTTGCTTTGCCGGTAAGCTAACCGACAGCCGGTCCGGAAGACTTTTCACTAAAGTGTGTAGCCCCTGTCGGCCGCCACCACCGACTGCTTTGATCAGATCAATGGCTTGACTTGGGTTTGCGGGGCGAAGTTGAGGATTGCTTTTTGAAAATCGTTGAATTGCGACAGCAAACTCGTTGGGGCAATCCGGGACGATGCTGCGTATGTCGGGAAGGTTTTGCTGGCCTGCTTGAGTGATACGGTTGGTTGGGTCGGTGGTTAAAAAAGCGTCTCGAGCTGCCAGAAGATTCCACAGCACGGCTGCAAGCGAGTACAGGTCAGACTGAAAATTGGCTGGCTGCAGGTTCAAGATTCGTTCTGGGGCGATAAACCGAGTTTCGTTGTACTGCAAGTTGGCCGAAAGACTGATGCCTCCATCAGCAAAGCGGCTTCCGAGTGCGCCGACTAATACAATTCGACCTTCCGGCGTGACTCGCACATTGCTGGTGTTGATGTTTCCGTGACTACAACCGTGTGCGTGCATCCACTCCAGCGCGGCCAAAACCTGTTGGCAGATAAAAAGTACGCTTCGCCACGGTAGTCGCCCCCCTCGAACCAGTAACTCGGCCACAGTCCAGCCTGGATGAAAACGGCTTGCCACAAAGACCTGTTGATCCAAGTCTTCGGGTTTTCGAATTGCAAGTCGAATGGGAACCGCAAGGCTGGCCGGAGCACTTCGTTTTTTCGAATCTAACGTTTCAATAAGATTTGCAAGAGCATTTGTTTCAGCTTCGGTGCCGTTGGTTCGCCGTTGAATGACGACAGGTTGGTAGGCAGGAGTCACTGCGAGAAACGATCGTTCGCCTAGCTGTTCTCGAACAGTCAAGCTTTCCAGTTTAAGTTCTGCGGATGTCCCCTGCTGCAGATGGTTCGCTTGAAACCTACTGATGATCTGTTTTTGTACCAGCACGTCTAACCAAACGGAATCAAAGTCTGGTAGTCCATCGCTGAGCCGATCGACTTGCTTTTCACAGGCCAGCAGTTGCTTTGGTGAACACAGGTTCAACTGGCTAAGTTGGCGAGTTAGGTTTTCAGAAGGTTTTCGCATCCGTGCGATTCTGAGTCAAAACGATGAAATGGCAGTGTGGGAAACACTAATGTGTCGAAGGGGGGAATGTGTGTAAACCTTTCCCACAATTTCGCTTGCAAACCTGCTCATCACACATTCATCAATGTGAGATTGTTTTTCGTTGTTTCCCAATCTTGTACCGTTATTTTCACGAATCAGTGACTGATGTACAAGCCCACGGGTTTTGGATGTCATTCGCGAGTGTTTTTACACTGTTTTTGCGATTGCTGAGTTGAAAGTTTGGCGACTTGGTGTTGCGGCTCACGTGGATTCTGTATGGTTTTTGCAAGAAACCGAAGTGGTCAGTTGGCTGAATGTCGCGTGTTTTTAAAACACATGAAAACTTAACACATTCTTAACAGCTGGTCGGTTTCATCCCCCCGTCGCGGTTCCGGCGCCGATATTGAAGGGCGTTTCGGAATCTCATTTTCTGAATTCGATTGTTTACGCAAAATCTAAGGACACTTTGATGAGACACTGTCTCCTTCCTGCTCTTCTGGCTGCAGTTTTTACAGGATGTTCGGTTGAAGAAAGTTCAAGCATCTCTGAAACTCCAGCGGGATCAACAAAGCGAATTGTGACCGACGGTTCCAGTACTGTTGGTCCAATCACCAGCCTGATGGCCGAACTGTTCGAAGAAGCTCATCCAAACGTTGAAGTCCCAGTAAAGATCACGGGAACTGGAACTGGTTTCGCGAGCTTTGCTGAAGGCAGCACAGACATCAGCAATGCTTCTCGTCGCATCAAGGATTCGGAAAAAGCAAAGTGTGAAGAGGCCAAGCTCGAATATGTTGAACTGACCGTCGCAATGGATGGAATTTCCGTCATTGTGAACAAGGAAAACGACTTTGTGGATTCCATTACGACGGCTCAACTCAAAGCCATTTGGGAGCCTGATAGCAAGGTGAAAACTTGGAAGGATGTCAATCCGGAATGGCCTGATGAAGAAATCAAGCTTTATGGCCCTTGGCGTGAATCGGGTACGTTTGATTACTTCACCAAGAAGATCAATGGAGAAGAAAGTGCAAGTCGAACAGACTACACAACCAGTGGCGATGATAATTTGCTTGTGACAGGTGTTGCTGGCGACAAATACGCCTTGGGGTACTTTGGATTCGGCTACTATGTTCAAAACAAAGACCGCTTAAAACTGCTGCCAGTCAGCCCCACGGATGATCTTGCTGACGCAGTGACTCCGAGCCTAGAAACGATTCAGTCTGGCGAATACAAGCCACTGGGCCGTCCGGTCTTTATCTACGTGAATAAGAAGTCTTTGATGCGACCAGAAGTTGCCGAATTCGTGACTTTTTACCTCGGAGAAGGACAGGAAAGCGTTATCAAAGTGGGTTGCGTGCCCATGTCGAAAGAAGATCAAAAAGCAAGCCAAGCAGCTCTGGCCACCGCTTTGGGCAAGTAAGCTGCTTTCGCTTTTGGAAATTGGATAAGGTGAAACGAGCAGACAGATTGATTCTGCTGCTCGTTGACCACCGTGT
>CAYTUE010000200.1:0-4256 GCA_964441085.1 uncultured Planctomycetaceae bacterium | reverse complement strand
TCTCCACTTGTACCCAGACGGTGTGAATCTGGCACAAAACAGTTGTCGAGTTTCAGTTCCGCAAAGGGAACAGTCCGCAGGCCCATTTTGGAAGAAGCACCACCAACACTGAGACCATCAAAGTCCTTTTCAACAAGAAATGTGGAGAGTCCCCATTTCCCTTTTTCTGGATCCGTTGTGGCTGTCACCATGACGAGGTCAGCCAAAGGCCCCAATGTCACCATGCACTTGTGCCCATTCAGCACATAGCCGCCATCCGTTTTTTCTGCCGTTGTTTTAATACCATACGCGTCAGAGCCGGCATCCGGTTCTGTCATCGCGTGCGCGGCTTTCCAGCTTCCATTTCCAAGCTTTGGAAGAAAATTAGCCTTCTGCTGTTCGGTACCTAGTCGCAAAATTGGCAACTGCACCGACCACAACTGAACATTCAAGGCCAATAATAAGCCTCGATCACGGCAACCGATCCCCAGACCTTCCATGCCGATAACAGCAGTCAGAATGTCAACTTCGTTGTGGCTGCCGTATTGCAAGGGAAGATTCATGCCCAAGATTCCAAAATCCGCGCACTTCTTCCATAGCTCTTCCGAAAAACACGACTCCTGATCACGCAACGTGACGTTGTCGTTTAGTTCTGTTGCAGCGAACTCCGTGAGCTTTTTTCGGAATTCGCTTTGTGCTGATGTGAGATCAAAATTCAAGGTTCATCATCCTGCTAACGAGATTCCAAACGCGCGTTCGACGAACCAGAAACAAGCAATCAAAGCGGTGATTGCAGAACCAGCACGTAAGACCAAAGGCACATAAAAGCGCGAATTACGTAACAGAAAGATCACAGGGAACACGCCAGCGACGATCGCCAACTGCCCAAGTTCTACTCCCACGTTAAATCCAATCAGAACCTTTACCAAGTTCACCATACGGAACGGCAAGTCGCTCATGACTGAGGCGAATCCCATTCCGTGAAACAGTCCAAAGCCAAAGATGACCAGCCATGTTTTGTCTTGGAACCTCGGTGAGATTGTGTTAATTGCCACAAGGATAATTGACAACGCAATCACCGACTCCACGATCCAAGATTCCAATTTCACCAATCCAAGAGCGGCAAGGCTGAGCGTAATGGAATGAGCAACAGTAAAGATCGTGACAATTCGAATGATGTTCCAGAATGCTTGCTTGAAGTTTGGTACGGGACTCCATTTTTTATCCTGATAAACCAGCACAGCTGGCAGTAGCAGTGTGATAATAAAAAGAATGTGGTCTGTCCCAATCCAAATATGCAACACCCCCTGCCAAACAAAGTCACGGGGACGCAACAATAATTCGATGTTGGTCAAATCCAGTTCTTGAACGGGATTGTGTTGTCCAAACACCATCGCAACGAACAGCTTGTCAAAATCTTGACCGCTCTTTTCGTTCTTTTCCACACACACAAGACTGCGATGTAGCAAGTCGGTGTCCACAAACAGGCTGTTCTTCACCTCGATCACATCTGGAACTTTGCCGTCCGGCGTCGTGTACGAAATTTGGATATAGTTTCCTTCCTCATTCGCACTGAGATCCAGTTGCTGAATTTCTCCATAGGTCATCGGAATTTGCTTGCCGTTTGCCCGAAATTCAAGGTGCTGACGAACATACTTCAGGATGTCTTCCTGATGCTGTTTGACGACAGGAAGAGGGTTTACATCTGGAACTGCGATATTCAGCTTGGCTCGCAGATCATTCAGATTGATTTCCACTCGCCCAACAAGGCGGTTTTCTTCAATGTTGATCCAGACATAGGTTTCTCCCGATGTATGAGCATCCGCAGACGTGGGGAAGGCCAACGCCGTACCCCACGCTAAAACGAAAAGAACGATATTTGTCAAGTTACGCATCGAGTGATTCTGGTCCCATGGTTAAAGGCTCTGATTGTGATTTGAAGAATCTTTCAAGTGGCTAGAACTCTCCAACCACTTCGCCTCCAGATGGGGAACCCAAAGCGTTGTAAACGCCCGCATCGATGTTGTCAGAGATGGCACGAGTGGAACCGTCTCCAAGCGCGAACTGACTAATTCCAGGGTGTGGCGACAAAAGCCCTTTGTCGTCATCGCCAGCTTGATTGGGAAGGAACTGAGTTTCGAACAGCACCATGTGACCGTGGTCATCGGATAGTTCTGTGATTTCTCGTACCGCAGCACTCCAAGCCGTTTCAAAGATCGCAGGGTCTCCTCCGGTATCTGATTCAACTGGCCCATTAATGCGTTCGCCCAAGAAGAGCGTGTTTGTTAGCCCGTCAGTAATGTCTCGAAATCGAGTTCGGCTATTCCTAAAAAATACTCCCCGGCTTTCCAGAGGTGTCACATCAAGGTTCACGGTGGGTGTAGCAGGGCCCCAGTTGGCTGCATAAGTGGCCGTCGCATACTGTTCAATCGGAGTGGACGTATCATCCCGAACAACGAAAGTGTTTTCTGAAAACGGATCTGATGGACACAGGAAGACTGATAAACGTTCTTCCCGAGGAGCCAAGTTGACAAGATCAAACACGGGCACATCGTAGTCAAACTGTCGAGCAAGACTTGCTTGCTCCAGCTGCGGAAGAATCATGGTTCCCCATGCGAACCCCATAAAGTTGGCTGGCGATCCATCAGGATCTGGTCTGTGCAGGTAGCCAGGAGGCAGAACTCTGTGAGTTGACTCATAGTTATGCATCGCAAGAGCCAATTGTTTAAGATTGTTTTTACATGCCGACCTTCGCGCGGCCTCTCGTGCTTGTTGAACTGCGGGCAACAGCAAAGCGACAAGAATGGCAATGATCGCAATGACCACAAGCAGTTCGATTAATGTGAAGCCGCGAAGGCTGTTTTTCTTTGTGTGGTGAATCAACATTGGTTTTGGTCTCTCAAATTTCCTCAATAAACGAAGTCATGTTTGTTTAAGCCAAGTACTTTCGTTCGCAAGACGAGGCTGGTAGTAAATGTCTTACCACCGTTTGCTGACTAAAAGTTTTTGTCCATTTTTTTGAGAACACTCCAAAGTTTTTAAAAATCTTGAATTGGGTTCTATTGCCCGTCTTCAGCAACGCATGGATCTTGAACGCTGGGAATTTCTGTAATTGCTTCGCTTTTTTTCGTAGACAGTGTGGATGAAACCGTATGACTGGGTAACTCAGTTTTTGTTTTAGAGCCTTCCGTTCACATTCGGAACAAAGCGTCATGATTGAACCAACTCGTAGAGACCAATGGGTCGAACAGCATATTCCGATGATTATTGGGACATGCCGGCGAAACACGTCTTCTGAAGATCTCGCATGGGAGGCCTTTCAGGAGACATTTTTGGTGTTCTCGCGCCGACGAGCCGATCTGGATCTCCAGTCAAATTTCGGCCCATGGCTTTATGAAACGGCTCGACGATGTAGCCAAGCGGTTGCTCGAAAGGAACGTCGACGCCCTACCAATGGAGTGACTGACCTTGAGTCTGTCACACCAATAGTCAGTGATGATCAGTCAGGGACGACATGTCTGGCTGAGACCAAAAGCATGCTCCGAGAAGAACTTTCGCAGCTACCCCAAGCAGACCAAGAGTTACTCCACTGCCTTTACTCCGAAAGCATGTCTCATCGTGATGTCGCTCATCGTCTGAAGTGCCCGGCTGGCAGTGTTTACGCAAAAGCCGAAGACGCTCGTCGAAGACTTCGTAAGCGGCTCGAACGCCGCGGGATTGTTGTAGGAGCTTTGTTGCTGTTGTTCTTGCTACAAGCACAAGCAGAAGCTGGAAGCACGTCAACGTTTGCCATTGCTCCCAAAAAATTGACGCCACAGAAATTCCAGTGGCGTTCCATTGCCTTGATCAGTCTTGTGTTTTTTGCTGTCTTCACTCCCATGAGCATTTATTCGGATGTGCCTCTCCCGAGCAGCTTGGGAGCACTCATGAATCCAAGGAATTCTGGTGGGTGCGGATGCAATCAAGCCCCAAAGACAGTTAACCAAAACCTAGCCATCTCATCACCGAATCGTATGGCTGCGGTCGATCCAATTGAAATGACACCCTAACAGCCTGTTGAAGAAGGTAACCTGCAACGTCAGCAAGGGCAAAAGAACCGAAAACGGAACGTTCAGGCCTCTCGCTAATGCGTCGGGTTGCCTTGAAAGTCGTTTTTCAACGGGCTGCTAAAATCCTTCAACCGAAATCGATGTTCGCACAAACGACTTGACGATTGCTGTCACACATTTTGCAGTTGCTACCTCATCGTTTTGTATCTCGATGGCTGCGAAAATGGC
>CAYTUE010000199.1:0-4337 GCA_964441085.1 uncultured Planctomycetaceae bacterium | reverse complement strand
GAAGTCAGTCTCATTTTTCGATTGACCGTTGCCAACGAGATTAACCGCTGACAACTCAATGAGCCCATTCAAAATTTCGTGTGTTTCACAGTCCTAAAATTCTGTCGCCTGCGGCTTGTTCACGATTTCTCTTGAGTCGATTCGTTTGGTTTGCCAGCATCAGCGGGTTTCATTCCCTTTGTTAACTTGCTGGCAAAGTATGAGTCGCGGGATTGAACAGCCAGTTCGAGTTGCTGGGCGAAGATCTGAACACGAGGTTCGATATAGAATTCTAGACTTGTGCCCGGAACATGGCACACATCGAGCCCCTGTTCAGCAAGATGAGCCCAGCCATAGCCTGCGTCAAGCTCATAGGCAAAGTCATCCAATTGGTCGGCTGCTCGAAACAGTGTGGCATGACCAGAGAAAGGTTTGGGACGAAACAACCATGACATTCGCGATCCACCACGCACCAGATGACGTTCTCCCGTGATCATCCGTTGACCTCGGCGACGAAGCCAGTCCATCAACCGTACCGGAAGATGCGAAACCATTGACAGGCCAGAGCGACTTGGAAGAGAAGCCAAACGTCTCTGCCAACGCTTACGAAATGTTTCCGGAATCAGCTTTAAGAAGTCGGGGTTATGAGTGTCAATCAGGCCCAGAAAACTGACTTCCTCTCCTGCTGCATCCAGTTGCTGTGCCATCGCCCAAACAATGTGTCCTCCTTCGCATTTCCCAGCCAGACGGTACGGACCATGAGGCTGGACGGTTCGAATTTGTTGTACAAACTCTGTTGCGATTTCTTCGACAGTGCGATAGTTGGCGACCTCCTTGTCGCCCGTGGTCGGTGAATAGCAGCTGTATTTTGACACTCGTGTTACCAGTGGCCAAAACTGTTCGATCTGCCTTGCTTTGGATGCGACAAGAAACAGGTTCGGCTGATCAGTAAATTCCGTGAGCTGAATCAGCCCGTTCGCGTTTCCTTCAATCACAGCAGACCGAAAACTCGCTGCAACTTCTCTGCGACCATCAGCATCGACCTTGGGCTGAGTTTGTGGTTTTGATTCTTGCTTTGGTAGCGGTAAGCGGTTCGTTGGTGGTTCTTGGGTATCAACAGGGGCAGTTTGTGCGAGACTTTTTGCAAGGGTTGCGATTGTCGGATTTTCATGCAGTTGACTGGGCGTAATGCTAAGCCCCGATTCCTGCCCCATGGCAATTAATTGAATGACTTTTAAAGAGTCTCCACCGATATGAAAGAAGTTGTCGGTTAATGAAACATTTGTGGTTGCCAAAAGATCCTGCCAGATCTTTAGCAAACATTCTTCAGTTTCATTTGCGATGGCTGCGACTGGCTTGGGAACCTGTGCGGCGACTTTCTGTGCAGTGAGTTGACGGCGATCAATTTTTCCGGAAGACGTGCGAGGAAAATCGTCGACAAGCACAATTCGTTGTGGGACCAAAGTCACTGGAAGACGTGTTTTTGCGACTTCATGCAGTTGCCGCTTATCGATATCACGGTGAGTTTTCACCCACGCAACAAGGCACTTCTCAAGTGGTTTTTCTGTCTTCGTTTCTTGCAACCGTTCTGCAAGAAACGATCTTTGTCTTGCCGAAAGTTCGTTCACGCGAGTTTCAAACATGGTTGTCTCCTGTTGTTACGTCGGCATTTTTCATCGCTTTCAGCACAACCATCGAATTGGCCCACCATGCGTCTTTGGTGTCTTCTGGTATGTCCAGAGCTGCGATCTTGATTTGCACTTCGTCAAAATGTTGGAACAAACTCCGTTGGTGCCGACGACTGACCGAATCAATTTCTGTCGTCATATAAACGAAGGCTCCTCCTGGACGTAGTAGTGCTGCAGCGGTCGAAAAGAAGTGTTCAGCGAACGTCACGCTGTTCGCGATGTGTTCCACAAATTCCGCTTCATTCATCGGAAAGGCGTGAAAGAAAACGGTGTCGTATTTTTGTAGCTGATCGGTCACATCTTGCCAGCGGCCTTCAATCAACTGAATGTTGCGATCCGGAAACTGCTTCTGCCAAGGAACATAGAAATCGCTAATACTAAAGGGATTCATTTCGACAATCGTGTGGGAACGAATGCCTGCCTGCTGGATGAAACCCGCCGCAACGCCACGTCCGAATCCGACTTCCAAAACGTCTCCGTGAGTACCGCAACCGTAATCCGCCATCGACTTCATGAGCGGCGTTTGCCAGTCTTCCATGATCTCCTGATCGGTCATTCGGTCTTCCGATAAGTCACGAGGAACATGCGGTTCGTCACTCCCAGCAATCATTTCAGGAGCGATACGGTGGAGATGCTGAAGATCCGACAGTGATTCCGCAAGCTGCTGGTTGATAAGCCACTTTCGTTGACGGTCTCGAGGAGTCGCGATGAAATGGTTTTGGTGAAAATTGACGTTGATTGAAAGATCGGATGTCTGCACCGATGCCGTATCGTGCTTGTTTTGCTTTTCGTTTGTATCGGCGGCGGTCATGTCCGAATGAGCAGCTTCGGCCTCTGCAAGCAGTGCTTCAGCCTGAGCATTTGATAGCAATTCCAATTGCCTGACCAAGGCCGTAGTGTCGGTCGCTGGTGATGGTTTCGCAGGGGATGATTTCGCCGGTGAAATCATCACCGGGGCCAACCCAACAAGAACTTCATCAACTTCAGGACATGATTTGATTGCTTCTTCGATTTCCGCTGGTTCAATTCGCTGGCCATTGACCTTGATTTGATCATCCTGTCGACCAAGGAATGTGAGATTGCCGTTCGTGTTCAGTCTGGCCATGTCTCCTGTGCGGTAGACTCTTTGCCCATTGTATTCGATAAATTTTTCATGCGTCAGTTTGGACGCGTTACGGTATCCCTGAGCCAATCGGCTCCCACCGATGTAAATTTCGCCATCAATTCCAGTTGGAACCGGCTGCCGGTTTTCATTCAAAAGATAAAGTTCAATCCCAGGCACAGCCGTACCAATGGAAATGCCAGATTCGTTGTCTTGTTGATTGAGTTCGCAGGCTGTGGCCCACACGGATGCTTCTGTTGGTCCGTATTCGTTGAAAAGCTTTGCTGAAGGTTGCCGCCGGAAGTGATCGTTGACGACAGATGGGTGACACGATTCGCCTGCAACAATGACTGATTGCAATGAATCTAACTGCCATTCTTCAGCGTATCGCAGCAAAATTTGATACACAGATGGGAGACACAGCATGTGAGTCACCGAATGTTGAGCAACATCCTTGGCCAGTTGCTTGATGTTCTGTAGCCGACCTTCTGGAGGAATCACGAGCGTGCCGCCTGAACAAAGCGTCCAGAAAATTCCAGCGACAGAACTATCAAACCAAATCGGCGAAAGTAGCAAAAAACGACGAGGCGTATCTTTATAGAACTGTGTGCGCGCCAGCGTCGATTGAAGCAGTGCGCCATGAGTGACTTCGACTCCCTTGGGAGCACCAGTTGATCCCGAAGTGTGTATCACATAACTCAGGTCGTTCAGCCCCGTTTTTACTGCGTGTGTTGGTTGGACATTTGGTGTCTTGTGACTGGTGTCTTCAACCAATACAGGCAGCCGTTGGTTGGCAAGCTGGTGTTGTAATTTTCCTTGGGACAAAACCGCACAGACGCCACTTGCATCCAAGATTTGATTGCGACGAGCTTCTGGCCAGTCAGGAGCGATTGGAACGTAGGCATGCCCGGCCTTCAGGATGGCAAGAATGCCAATCACCATCTCGGCTGATCGTTCATAATAGACAGCAACTGCACTGCCCGGCGAGAAATGCAACTGAGTGGCTAGTCGATCAGCTCGATCATCCAGATCTTGATACGTCAGGGATTCGTTTTCAAACTGAACAGCGACGGCATTCGGAGTTGTCCTTGCCTGTTGACTGATGATGTCCTGCACACAATTGGCTGGTAAACCAACAATCGGTTCTCCCTTCAAACTGTTCTGCGGCAATTGTTGAGATGCTGTTATCAGCTTGAAATGGGAGACATCTGCTTCTGGATTCTGTGTAATCGAATTCAACAAGACGTGCCAATGAGCCAACATTCGATCGGCAAACTCAGGCGTGAATCGATTCGTGTCGTATTCGATGCAGCTATCACGATTTGTTTTAAGATCTCCCGCGAACATTGTGAGATCAAACTTTGCAGCACCAGAATCAATAATGCTCGGAATCAAATTCAACTTGTCTGTTACTCGAATGGGCTTCAGGGGTTGCTGAGCCGCAAACATAACGTTGAAAACGGGGTTCCTTCCATTTTGTTGCGATGGATTGACGGCCTTAACGATTTCTTCAAATGGTGCTTCGATATGGTCAATTGCTTCTGTAAGACGATCACGCACTTGTTGGA
>CAYTUE010000198.1:0-4432 GCA_964441085.1 uncultured Planctomycetaceae bacterium | reverse complement strand
GCAACGCCAGCGCCAGCAACGCCAACGGTTGCGAAGACGCCACTTGAGGACATATTTTTTATTCGCTCAAAAGACAACGCAAAACTGACAAACGGCAATCCACGGGTTCAAAAGCTCGAAATCTTTGGACATCAAGTTCAGCTTGAAGGCGACGTGCAACTGGAGCTTGATTCCAAACGAGCCTTGTTCCGGGGGAAAAAACTGTCGTTCAATTACGGAGAGCTTACTGTTTCTGGGGACGAAGGAGAGTTTGAAGTTTTTCCCAATCCAGAGCGAGAAGACGAAGACATATTCATTAGCCGAATATCTGTCCAGGGGAATGCTAATTTCATGACCGAAGGCAATGGCGTAGGAGTAACTGCGGACAAATTCGAATTTCAATTTAACGACTCGAACGGCCTAAATATCCGAGCCGATGGTGCTGTCAAACTTCGCACGACATGGGACGCTGACGGAGAAGAAATCGGCGACACCTATCATGTCGAGGCAGAACATCTGATGTATCATGGAGAGAGCATCATCCTGCTGGAAGGTGCAGCTCGAATTACACGAAAGCCAGGAGACCCCGCCCCAGTGAGCTTCCGCGCTGACTGGCTTGAATGGAATATGGAAACGAATGAAATCAGTGCAATCCAAAAACAAGACTAAGTTCTTGGTATGAGATGGTACAATTCCTTATGTCTCATCGGCCCGTCGCTGCGAAGAGAGAACAAGAACGTGTCTGTTTGATTACGTTGTTTTCTGTCCGCAGTCGGCGGTGAATCGTTCCTGCATGCCCTGTCGAGCTAGTTCAGTATTCAACACATTTCGATAGTGCTTCAAGCGGATTTCTGCGTCATCCAGTGATCCTCCAAAGGATCGCTCTTCATCGAGGTACACCAGTGGGACCGCGTGTTCCACGACATTCCAGTTCAGGCGAGCTGCTTGAATCCAAAGTTGAAGTGGCATTGCGTAGCCGGGAATCGTGATATCTAAATCACTTAATGAAGACACCCGATAAGCTTTGAATCCGCAGAACGAATCAGTGAGTTCAAAGCCTAGCTTTTCGTTCAAACATGCCGTCACCTTAAAATTGATGATTCGACGTTCTTCTGGAGGCAAGGTGTTGCCGTCGAATGCTTTTCGGTAGCGGCTGCCTGAAACCATGTCGATGGAATGGTCGTCTAAAATCGGCTGAGCAATCTGGTCTATCAACCCCGGTTGGTGCTGACCATCGCAATCGATCGTTACTAATGCGTCGAAACCATACTGAGCAGCATAGTCGAAAGAAGTGGTCAGCGCTGCACCATAACCCTGATTCACGGAATGACGTACCACGTGAATTCGGTCGCCAAATTTCAACAGTTCGGCGTGAGTTTGGTCTGTTGAGCCATCGTCCACCACCAAAACATGGTCTGCAAATTGCAGAACCTGTTCCAGAACCTGAGGCACATGAATGGCTTCATTAAAAACGGGAAGAGCAGTCAGGATTCGAGATGTCATGAAAACATTCTAGGAACAGCTAAAAATCCGTTAAACCACCGAGTTTTGTCACAGACCTGACACCGGTAGGCAAGGTTTCGCGTGTTCTTTTGACGTCACACCGCAGAAGACCTTACACGGATTCTACTGACACTCGCTTGAAATGCGCAACAGATATCAGCAAATCGTTTGTTTGTTGCCGCAATTCTATGTTCCAGCAGCTGTTCTGGCTGCAAAAAATCGGCTCTTCGCAAATTTCAAATTTCAAATTTCAAAAATTCACCCGCTTGCCTGAAACCGTGTCGCTCAAACCGTGAGTCGCAACAATAAAGTAACCATGTTACTTTGTTTTTGAGGCGGTCATGCGACGTTTGGGAGCCTTCAGATTCAGTAGCAGTGCCGCGTCTTGAACATCAGCATCAGCCCAGAGGGCCCGTTCCACTAAGGCTGCCGGTTTCTTGCCCGCGTCAGCAAATGCTTTCAGTACCATGGCCGTTGAATGCCCTACGGAAAGCTTGATGATTCGCTTTGATTCCGCAGGTTTGCTTCTTTCGGCCAACTGACTTCTCAGCCGACCAATTCGGCGAACGAGTTTTTCCGCCGTTCGTTCAAATTTGTCATCATCGGCCGAAGCTGTGTTCATCAGTTCCGCGCAAAGCACCTGCTTTTGAAGCAGTTCATATTGAGCCAAACAGTGCTTCAGCTGCTCGGCCAAGGTTGCTGGGCGCGTGTTGGGTTTTGGCTGAGTGTGATGAGCGGCTTGTGAATGCTTTTCAGTCTGAGATTGTTTTTGGCTGTGTGCCGCGCTGGACAGCTTGGAACGGAGATTGGCTTGCGAAGATGTCTGACGAGCCGTCTGTTGCTTGTGATTGGCAGTGGTTTTCAACGGCAGTCGATTTTGTGTGCTTGGTCGTTCGTTCGCCCGCTTTTTGCGCACGATGGTGCTTACCCCGTTTTGATTGGCGGAAGAATCTTCAACAGAGCAGTTGAATGGAATCTGTTGAGAGGGGGAATAAGCCATCAGAAAAGCACCTCAAAGGTGGGGGAAGCATGCTTGAAAGGACATCGAAAATCAAAATTTTGGATGCTGCAAACACGCCAATGCACGGTGTTCATTTTCATCGGCAAAAAGTGCCGGTGTGCAGCAATGCGAATTGTCCCACACTCGTTTTCAGCAGCTTGCATGGTGGTCAGAACAGTTTCGGTTGCTGGGCAAGCCTGACAAAATGTAGCGGTTGTGGTCCTCAATCCCCGCTACATCAAGCAGCGGAATTCACTCAGGAAGTTGTTGCCACCTCGCAGCCTATTTGTTCACTAAACGTCCACTTGAATGATTTTGCCTCCCTGTAAGCGGCAGCATGTGCCGATCAAGGCGTCAAAAAATTCGAGTTGGGTGTTTGTGGTTGCTGAGATGTGCCGGTTTGCCAGATCTGGTGTTGACGGAAAATTCGGATTCAGAAACATTGTGAAATCTCACTCAAGTTTTTCGCTGCTCGCCGATTTTGGCGGGTGGAGAACAAAGTCAGTGAAACCGCTGTCTTTGCTTGTTTTCATGATTCTCGTCAGGGTGTTCACGTGAAACTCATTCACCTGTGCCTATTGATCGTTCTTATCCCCATGTCCTCTGTGTGTTCTGCTCAACAGCAGCTTTCACAAGGTGTGATTTCTCGCTTCAACGGATCGGACCAAGCTCCTCGCTGGTTCCGCCCTGTGGCGGATACTGACGTGATCTTTCGAGCTCAGTCGGGCGGCGTGCCGTTGCCTCCGGGAGCACTCCCGAGCGGTGTTCCTGCCAATGGATCAGTGATCAACGCCAACGGCTCGATCGCTCAACCATTCGGTGGAATCCAACCCACGGCAGCCTTTGCTCCGCAAACAGTTCCGCAAATAATTCCACCAAATACTGCGGGAAGTTTTCAAGCTCCCGTTGCTCCGAACGCATCCACTTGGAATGCCTTTTCGCCTCCTTTGGGGCCTGATCCATTTCTTGCGGGGCCTCAATCTCAGCAACCGCGTGCCAACCAAGCGTTTCAAACCTATGGTGCTCAAGGACCAAGTCCCTTCCGCACAGGTGTGCACACATCGCTAGAATTAGAATGGATTGCTGGATCCAGTGTCTCTGGAGCAAACAATAACGGCAACTTTGATCAGTTCGGAATCGATTACACGCTTGGTTACACGGGCACAGCCATTCCGGGTTGGGTGTATACTTGGAATAACGAATTTCGCTATCGAGGTTGGGATGGTCCACGAGGCCTACCGGGGTTGCCTGGATCAGCCTTCCGATTTGGTGTCGACTTTGAACTCGAATCTGCTCAAGCCGGACCGGTCAGCTTAAAGCTTGGATTTAACCCCTCATTAAACACAGACTTCAATGGATCTTTTGGTTCAGACGCGTTCCAGCTGGACGGACGAGGACTTGTATTGTTTCAGCTGAGCCCATCTTGGACGGCTGTGCTTGGTGCCGGGTATTGGGACCGAGTGAACGATCGAGTGATTCCATATGTCGGAGTCATTTATCAGAACGACATCTGGCAGTTCAAATTGATGTTCCCTGAAAGTGAAGTCAGCCTGTTTATTGGCAATGAAGCTTTGGGTGCCAAGTGGATTTATGCCCGAGCAGAATATCATGTGGAAGCCTACCACGTGGAAACAGGAGTCGGTGGTGCGGACAATGTCGAACTCGAAGACATTCGCTTGCTATTAGGTTTCCGAATGGACGGTGGCACTTATCAGTGGTTTACTGAAGGTGGCTGGGTTCTTGATCGAACGGTCGACTTCGCAAACAACGCCAACGGAGAATTCGATCCCTCAACCAGCTTCTTGCTCAGAATGGGTTGGAAGTACTAAGTCTGCTTCAGCCGGTCGAAGGCCCATCCGTTTGCCTCGCCCAGTCCAACAGGCTGGGGTAGAAATCGCCAAACAAAGCGCAAGAGCCAACGGTCCGACTGTTTGCTGGATGGTTGCTCAA
>CAYTUE010000197.1:0-4452 GCA_964441085.1 uncultured Planctomycetaceae bacterium | reverse complement strand
TCAAACCATAAACCAACAGGGCAGCGTTTCATCAAATTTTTTGAATCAGACAAAGAAAACTGATCCCTACGACGGATCCATCCGTTTTGCACAGGCCACTTGGTCTTAAGTCAATCGACGATTTACAAGAAGCTCATTTCGATGAAGTTCACCTTTCCTCCAGAATCCAGTCCACTTGATGGGTACACCATCAAGCGAGCTATTCATCGAGGAGGGTTTGGGGAAGTTTACTATGCACTAAGCGACGCCGGCAAAGAGGTGGCTATAAAGCTGCTGAATAATAATCTCGAAGTGGAGCTGCGAGGCGTCAGTCAGTGTTTAAATCTGAAACACCCCAATCTGGTCACGATTTTTGATATCCGCCAAGATTCAGACGGTGACCATTGGGTGGTGATGGAGTTCGTCAGCGGCAAGGGCTTGTACGAAACTCTTCAAACCTATCCATCCGGCATGCCGTTAAATGAAGTGGTTCACTGGTTAAGCGGCATCAGCGCGGGATTGGCGTTTTTGCATGATCGAGGCATCGTGCATCGCGACCTAAAACCCGCCAATGTGTTTCAAGATGCAGGTCATGTCAAAGTCGGAGACGTCGGGCTTTCGAAGTATATTTCAGAAAGCAACCGCAGTGCTCAAACTCAAAGCGTGGGGACCGTTTACTACATGGCTCCCGAAGTGGCTCGCGGACGCTACGGCAAGGAAGTCGATGTCTACGCAATGGGCGTGATGCTTTATGAAATGCTCACTGGTCGAGTTCCTTTTGATGGGGAAACAACGGCCGAAATTTTGATGAAACATCTGACGGGCGAACCAGATCTCAGTCTCCTGCCCAATCCGTTGCAAACGGTTCTTGGTCACGCATTAGAAAAAGATCCACTGAAGCGAACAGCTTCGATCAAGGAACTCGAACGTCAGTTCTTAGAAGCTGCCAGTGAAGAAGGAATCAACGCTCAAGAACCATTGTTTGCTTCAGCGAATTCCACAGCATCTTCCGCCGCAAAGTTTGCAGAAACGGTTCAGCTATCGAATGCAGGGGACACCTCCGAAGTTTCTTTTGCAGAAAACCTCGAATCGCCTGCGACGGATTCTGAACAGGCCAAACAAGGCAACGGCTTAAAAGCTGTTGCGGCGGCATGGAATTCCATTCCCGCTCCGCTGCAATGGGTGATCGGTGGAGCCATCGCACTCATGATTTTAGAATCTGGAATGATTCGCTCGGTGGCAATCGGCGGGTTAATTGGCGGAGCTGCTTATCTGAGTTACCAGTTTGTGACGAGTTACTTTGCTGGCATCGACAAGAAGTATGTTTCTCCAGATTTCAGTGGCCAAACAAGTGAAGCAGCCGTGCAGCCCGCATTGGCTCGCACCGTTGTGCCAAAAAGAAAACACGATCGAAAACCGAGCTTAAGAACGCTGAATCCTGCAACTCAACGTGTGATTCCCATCCACTTACGATTTGCCGATTTAACAACATCGGTGACGATGGCATTAATGGCCACGACGTTGGTGACGATCGCAGTTTTTTATTCCACCAACCTGCTGACCACATTCGTACATGCGATCTACTTTGCTGTGGTCACCATCGTGGCTTCGTGGGCCGTGATCATTCCATCGAAGCTACGAGAAGGTCATTCGGACGACCATTTTTTTAGACGAATTTACTTTGCCGTCATTGGAGTGGGCGTCGGATTTTTCGCTGCGAAACTGCCCGGGTTTTTGATGCTCGAACCAACAGAATTTCTTCCAGAACAGTCGCTGAAGTATTCCGTGCAACTTGGCCGGTTAGCCTTGGCAGATGCATCAGGCTATCCCACAACAGCGTGTTTCATGTTGTTCTTTGGAAGCTTATTTGCTGTTCGACGATGGTGGTGGCAAGCTGATAGCTATCGAAAATCACGTTTCCGAGTCAGTAGTGCGTTATTCACTTTGCTCGTC
Source organism: uncultured Planctomycetaceae bacterium (assembly GCA_964441085.1). Lineage (GTDB taxonomy): Bacteria > Planctomycetota > Planctomycetia > Planctomycetales > Planctomycetaceae > Fuerstiella. Next base: position 2,520 of record CAYTUE010000197.1, on the reverse strand, counting down.
GGAGCTGCCATTACCACTGTGATGCGAAAGCTTGTCTTTCCCGACGCCATGGGAGCAACATGGGCCTTGGCCATTTCATCGGTCGTGCAATTATCGTGCGGCTGGACTCCACTGGAAGGCCGCTCGCGCGAACAGTTGGCGAGAGTGTGATTTCAAGGGGATCCCGCGAAGGAGTCAGGAAAATGTCGTGTCGATCGCAAGTGTTTGGTATTGTGTGATTCTTGTTTAGCGTCGTTCAATTCGATTCCTTTCACCGTTTCAATTATGAAATCCAAGTTTGAGGGATTTTGAAAGAAAATCATGACGGCCTTCTTTATTTCATTGCTTGCAGTTTTGGTTGTAATTGCCTGGCACGGCGACTTCACCATTCAGAAGTTTGCAGACTTACGCCGCCGTTCTTGCTCAGATGCAATTGCCACTGCATCCGTGTGTCTTTTGCTTTGGATGTCTGCGTTCTGTGTGGCCGAACAACCGAAAGCGGAATCGCAAGTTGCTGCAAACACCACAACACAAGACAGCCGTTCAAACATGACAGCGGTGGTGAAGCAAGACGAAACGCGGCAAGACGCTTCGGCACCACAAGTTGCTGAAGATTCAAACGACATCGTTTTCGTGATGACCAAAGATGGGCTGAACAAGCTGATTGCCGCATCGGGTGGAAGCGTCGAAGCATTTGATGTGCAGACGTTAAAGCAGGCTTCTGCTTTTATGCCCCTATCGTTGAATCAATCGGGCACCTTTAGCTCTGTTTTACGCACAACGGCCAGTCCGATGCTGTTGCGAGGACTTCTCAACGCAGCGAACTTGAAAGCCATTCAGCAATTGTTGCGGGATTCTTATCCCAATCATGACACTGAATCTGCGACGCTCGACCATGCCGCTTGGGATCAGTTCTTGAAAGAACATTCGTGGATTGAAAATCCCGGAATTGGACAGGTGGTGGCTAAGACGGGCATGATTGAACAAAATCGTTCCGACGAAATTGCCAAGGAAGTCAGAGCAGCCATCAATGCAGCGGTCGCTGTGCGAATCCAGAATCTCGCTCAGGAAAAATACGGAGCCGAAGAAGTCGATGTCTCGACAATGGATCTTTCGGTTTTTGATCCAAGCAAAGTGATCGTCCAGACGGCTCAATGGGAAGAACGAGTCTACGAAAATGGCAGTTCAGACAACGTGATGGTGCAAACTCACGTGTTGGTCGATCTTTCTCAGCAAGAAATCGCCGCCTTGATGACAGGAGTCAAAAAAGGACTTCAGCAGAACCGATTGCAGACAGTCGGAATCACGATCGGTTTGTTCTGGTTAGGAATTGCCATCAGCAGTATTGTCTTTCGCACCTGCCGTTCCGAATCACGTGCTTGGAAAATGATTGTGATTCCGATGCTGACCATGGCTGTCATCCCCTGCTTGGCAGCAGCTGGCTTTATGATCAGTCAAATGACCAAGCTGTCATTGTTCTAACGGCAGTTCACGGTGGTGATTGTCATCGCAATGCAAACTCAACTGGAGTCGGGCTCGCTGAGCCCGATTCCGTCGCGTTTGGCCTCACTGCGGCCAACTACTGCGGCCAACTACAGAAGCATTTGGCCAACTCCAGAAGTGAGCGATGATCACGTCATCGCAATGTGGCACGTTTCGGTCACAACGAGCGGCCCTCGCCAAAGCAATCGTTGAATCAGTCCCCTGAATCATCGTGAGTTTTTCCATCAGCTGCTTCTGCTTTGACGGCTTTCGGCTTTAGTAAACGGTAACGAGCTTTGCGAATTTCGGCGGTCGACTGGTAGCTAGAAAATCCCATGGGTTTTGACAATTCCATTTCGAAGCGAGTATCCACTTTGCGACCGTCGAGATCGACGTCGACTAATGAATCGCCGTCGATCCATGCTTCAATTTTTTGGCCATCAACTTTTAGCTTCAGTTTGTACCATTTGTTGTTTTTGAATGCTGAATAAGTGGTCGTTTCATTTTCTGATGCGTCCGTCATTTCGATGCTGGAAAGTCCACAAACGCCTCCGCCCCAGCCCCCACAAATTAAACTACACGCGCTTTTCCGCACGGGAAATGTGAAGCCTACAAAGAAGTCATTTCCATCAATTCGTCTGGCTTCAAATTCGACTTCGTAGTGATCTGTTGGCAGATCTTTGCGAGTCGTAGTGACTCCCGATAAATCGACTCCCTGTTCAATGGTTAAGGCAGACTGAACGACCGAAACATCTCCTTCTCCGCCATAGTTTGTGCTCTTCCAACCCTTTAAGGTTGCTTTATCAAACAAAGGCATCCACCCTTTCGTCTGATCTGATTTTTCTTTTGTTTTGTGCTGATCCGTTGCGGTGGATTGATCTGTTTTTGCCTTTGTCTGAGCGAACACATTTTGGCTCAACATGCACAATGCGAATAGCACGACGATGCTAAACCTGGGCGTGACTGACAAGCGGCTTGAAGCAACAAAGAGCGATGTAGGCATCTTGGCGAAATCCATTTGGTGATGAGAACGGCGGGACTTGATTCGGACAAACGCAG
>CAYTUE010000196.1:0-4473 GCA_964441085.1 uncultured Planctomycetaceae bacterium | reverse complement strand
CGAATCCTCACTCTTGACGCAGCCCAAGGATTTGTTCCGACAAACGACAGAGTTGTGCATATCGACGTGGATGGAAGAGCAAGGAAAGTTGCTTACGACACCTCCTACACTTGGGTTTCACAGGGTGGGGCGATTGTGCCTTCGTCATTTGTCGTAGTGCAGGAGATCGCTCCAGACGCCAAGGTTAAATACGCCTTGTCATTTCTCTGAGACTCGGTGAATCAGCCCCGAGATGCTGTGACTTTCCAAAAGCAGTCTTTGCAGCTAAAAGGTTTCGCAAGGATCTTTGATTTTCGTAATGGTAAGCCATTTTGGATTGATGAGATAAATCGGTAGTAACAGACCGTATATCAAGGAGAGAGACAGGACGCAATGGTTCGCTTTGTTCAAGAGTCTCATGGGGGCACAACCAAAATCGCCGAATATGGCTACGTGCTCACGCCCGGTCGCTACTCGGTACCATCGTACTCGACCACATCATCCACGGTGACGGCACTGGCGATGTCTTCTCCATTCGTGAACGTCAGTAGTTCGCGGGATGACTACACTGCAATTTGGTAAGGCAGCTGTTGACAGCAGCACTTCCCGATCCCCGCAAAAGCAGAAAAAGCGTTAGGTTGAGCGAACGCGTCTTGCTCGCGCATCACGGTCGCTCTGGCCAGTTCTCAGAAGCTAGCGGGAGTTCGTTGAGTTCTATTCTCGCCTCACGCCAATTCGGATAATACTCGTTGAGCACTGCGACAAATCGGTCGTTGTGGGTCGGCTCGATTAAATGAGCCATCTCGTGGACGATGACATATTCGAGTAGGTCCTTTGGCTTCTTGACGAGTTCAGTATTGAGCCGAATGTTCCCCTCTCGATGATTACACGCACCCCACTTCGTTTTCATTCGCTGCAAAAAATACTTAGAGACCTTCACCCCCAACTTCGGTTCCCATTTTTTTATGAGCGTCGGGATCGCCTCGTGTAAAAGCGACTTATGCCAGTCTCGCACGACTTGCTGTCTCTTTTCGAGGTCACTGCCGGGCCTCAAGGTAACGGTAATGCGTTTGTGGTCGAGCATTACACACGGCTTGGATTGTTCGTAAACGATCGTCATCAAGTAGCGACGCCCCCAAACATAGTGGCTCTCACGCTCAACAAACTGTCGTGGAGTTTCCCTCAGTTGGCTGTCTAACGTCTCCTGTTGTCGGTTGATCCAGTTCAGTTTCGAGATGGCGTACGCTCGTGCAACATCTAATCGAGTGGCGGTCGGAGCAACCAGCGTGACTCGACCGTCTGGTGGGTGAACGGACAGATGAACATTCTTGACGTTCTTGCGGGTGACCAGAATTGAGATGTCACCAAGTTGGATCGTTTCACTCATCAGTACCCCGGCTGATTCTTGATGATGTCAAAAACCGCTTCCGTCGCTTTACGGTCTCGGGATAGAATTGGAAACAGGGCATTGAGAACCTCTTTCTCCCGTGGTTCATCGCCTTTCCATCCAGCAGGGGCCTCACTTTTCATTGCGTTATCAATTTTCAAGGCAAGCTCAGCCTTTTCGTTTTCATCGGCAGGGCATTGAAAGTTTGTCGCAGGAATATCGGCCAGATTGCCAAAGAGCACGATGGCTTCGGCATGTCCACTCAAAATGGGTGGATGATCTCCTGATCCCGTGTGCTTCTGCCCCAATTTCTTGGCTAACTCTTCAGCCCTCTTTAAGAATGCCTCGTAAGACGCAGTGTCGTTTCGCTTTTGCTGGATGAGGTCGTCAAGGAGTTGTGACATCTCGTTGTAGAATCGAGGGTCTGTCAACTGGTCTCGAATGATCGTCTTCCGGACATTGTTGATAATCCCTTCGGCGACGGCATTTCGGGATAGCTTTCCCTTGTCGTTCAACTTCTTTGCGATTGCATCGTGAATCCCGGTTTTGATGATCATATCCGTGAGAGACAGCGAGCTCAAATTGCCCAGTTCCTCAGCCATATCGGCCTGAATGTACGTGTTGATCAAATGACGCATGTCAGCCTCGTAAGGCTTGATGTCCAACTCTTCACCAGAGTGCTTCTTGATCGCCGATCGAACGTCAGTATAGAACTTCGTCTCCTTCTGAAGAGTGGCTATCTCGGCTGCAGAATATCCAGCTTCATTCAGATTCTGCGAAATTGAAGCATACGCCCTCATGAACGTCACTACTGACTTGTAGAACGAAATCCGCAACGGTTCGGTTTCGGTCAATGCCGTGGGAGAAGCGGCGTCTCCACAGAAGTATTGAAGATACTGCTCCATTTCCTTTGGTTGAAGCACAGGATCACACAGGTAGCCCAACGCCTGCCGGGCGGTATCGAGTCGCTTTTTGCCTTCGGCCTTCCAGTCCTTCAGGGAGACGTTGGAATCCTCGCCACCATCTTCAGTGTCAAGCTCATCGCTTGAATAGACGGCAATCGCTTCCTGAACGTCTTCAAGAAGTTCTTTGTAGTCGACTATGTGACCGTAGTCTTTGTCGTCACCATCCAGTCGGTTCGTTCGACAGATGGCTTGAAACAGGTTGTGGTCGTAAAGTTCGTTGTCGAGGTAGATATAGGTGCATGATGGAGCGTCAAAACCTGTCAGCAGTTTGCTAACAACCACCAAAAGCTTCATGTTGGTCGGTTCATCAATGAACTGACTCTTCGTTTTGTCTTCGTACTGTTTCGTTGACTGGCCGTCATCCAAAACATGATCGTTGTACGTGTCAAACTTGTAACGTTCATCGCTATTTGCTTTCTCTCGCGAGATTGCATTGTGATTGGGCTGAAACGACGTGATGATTCCACAGTACTTTCCAAAGCTCGTATTCTGGAACAGTCGAAAGAAGTGACAGGCATCGTAGATCGACGCAGCCACCAAAATGGCTGTGCCTCGGTCGTTGTTCAATCGAGGCTTCAAAGCAAAGTCCTGGATGATGTCGGCAATGATCCGCTGTTTCCGTTCACCGGCACTCATCAACTCTTCCATCGTCGCCCAACGCTTCCTGAGCACGGCCTGTTGGAAGTTGTTTAGTCCTTTGGTCTTTTGGTCAAACCAGGCATCGATGGCAGCCTGATTCGTCAGGCGTTGGGGAACAGTACGAGCCTCATACTTCAAATCTAGAATCACGTGGTCCGCCACGGCTTCATGGAATTTGTAGGTGTGAATATTCGTGCCGAAAACATCGCGTGTCATCCGCTTGTCTTTACGCAGCAACGGAGTGCCAGTAAAGCCAATAAATATTGCATTTTTCAACCATGCCTTCATCTGCTTGTTCATGTTGCCGCCTTGGGTACGGTGGCATTCATCAACAAAAACATAGAACCGCCCATGAACTTTGGGGGCACCAACTGACAAGTCTGGTTCGAACTTGTGGATTAACGCGCACAGCAGACGCGGGGCCGTGGCTGCAAGTGCCACTGAAAACTCGTCTCGCGAACTCACTCGAGGCGATGGTGATTCTTCCCCGATGACTCCGGCGTTTCGCATCACTCCTTCAATTTGCTTATCCAGTTCGTCACGGTCCGTAATAACCAGGACTCGGGCATCGGGATCATGTTCCATCAGCCACTTTGCAATCAGCACCATCAAGATGCTCTTGCCGCTACCCTGAGTATGCCAGATCACGCCTCCTTCTTGCTGCTGGACACGTTTTTGGGTTGCCTTCACACCATGATATTGATGAACGCGAGGGACTTTTTTTTGGCCACCATCAAAGATGATGAAATTGCGAATCAAATCCAGCAGTCTCGACTTGTCACACATTTCGGCGATCGGCTTGTCGAGCAATGCTCCAACCGCGAGGAGCTCGGGTTCACAGCCGGAGTCTTGCTCCGTGACACCTTCCGTCGGCTGTTCGGTCGCACTGGCATGCTCGCCCTGCTCAACTTTCCACGCTGTGAAGAATTTACTCGGCGTTCCAGTTGTCCCGTAGTGTAGTCCCTGCGAATCATTGCCTGCGAAAACGAGCTGGACGGTGCTGAAGAATCGTTTATTGAATATTTCTTCCTGATTGGTGATTAATTGCTCGACCGCTTCAGCAACGTCTACCGAAATGCGTTTCAGCTCGACAACGCCTATCGCTAACCCGTTGACGTAGATGACGAGATCGGGTCTTCGTTCATGGCCGCCACGAAGCGTGACTTCTTCGGCTACTGCGAATTCATTCTCATCGGGATGTTTCCAGTCAATCAGATGAACAGTTTCGTGAGATTGTCCCACAGCTGTCTGAACCTGAACGCCGTAACGCAGCAGCTGATAGGTTCGCATATTCGCCTGATACAGGCTTACCCCCGTCGTATCGGCTGCAGTTTCCAGTTTCTGCAACGCAGCGGAAATCTGAGCCTCTGAATAGCCGCGTTTGCTGAGGTTTTGCTTCAGGTATTCAGGCTCAATGCACTGGTTGCTTTCTCGTTTGCTCCAGTCACCGAGGTATTCGTACCCCAAGTAATTAGCATTCGCTGGGTCAGTGAATAGGTTGAC
>CAYTUE010000195.1:0-4611 GCA_964441085.1 uncultured Planctomycetaceae bacterium | reverse complement strand
TGGGTGTCGGTCGGGTGGGTGGCAGTCAGCTGCGTCAATTAATTTCGCTGTGTTCGGTGAATTGCGTACAACTCGAATCTTTTCTGATGGAACACCATACGAGCCATAGATTTCACAGCCACCTTCGAAGTAAACCGCATGAGAGTCTGCGGTATTGAAGGCATCACAGCGAAACCGAATCTGACGCACAGCGGCCTTCCGCCGTACGAAACGAATGTAGGCTCGATCAAGTCGCAGTCCACTGATAATCATTCTGGCTGGTGATGGCAGGCTGCGTAACGGAAGATTGTCCGGGATATCGATGCCATCAAGGGCTTCATTGTGAGTGGGCAGTTGGAATGGGATCGAGTGAAAGACAACTTTGCAACCGCACTGCTTTACAGCATCTACGACCTTCGTGTCAAAATGAAACGCAAAGTGGTAGTTGACATTGACGATCACGACTGCCGGGCGAAGCGAGGTAAGCGTACTTCCCAGTTTAAGAAACGAATTGCATTGTGGAGACATTTCAAAGTCAGGGAGATTGAACCAGCGTTTTGCGGGGATCACATACTCTTCAAGTTCGTCATCGCGAAATTCACGTCCTGAAAAATCTTGGTGAACGCCTGCACCTAAGTGTTGGTTTTCTCCGCAGGGGCGGATATTTGTCACTTCGACACCGCCCTGCTGTTGCAATCGATTCAAGAAATCACGGTAGTAAGGTGTGATCGCAAATCCGACAAACAAAACCTTCATTGGTGCGTGCGAGTCTGTTTTCGAGTGTTTCATGGTGTCAGGTGTCGGCATCGATGAAGGGGGCAATGAGTGATCACTCACAGAGTGAGAATCACTGATAAGATGCGATTGCTTTCGCAATGCCATCTCGAAATGAAACCGATGAAGTAAACCCATATTCGGCCTGCTTCTTTGTGCAGCCTCCACGAGCAAACACGCCTGCGGGCTTGTCAGATAGGCCAATGACCTCAGGTTCGTATCCACAGACTTCTGCTGCGATACGTGCAAACTGTTTAAAGCTGTGGTAGATGCCTGTTGAAAGGTTTAACGCGTCACCGTCATCAATCTTGTCCATCGTTTTTAGCACTCCGTCAACGCAGTCTTCAATATAGATGAAGTCACGCATCTGGTCACCAGTGCCCCAAACGGTCAGCGTGTCTTCGCCTGCATGTGCCATCGCCCGCTTGCAGATGCTAGGGAACGGATACGAATCGTCTTGGTCTTCACCGTAGCCTGAAAATGGTCGGTAGCAGACGGACTTTAAACCGTGCTTTTCGAAAGCCAAACGGGCTAGGTACTCACAGGTAAGTTTCGCCCATCCATAGGACATGTCGGGCATGCCAATGTCATTGTCGAAAGCGATCATGTCTTCAGATAGCAGTTCATACCCTTCAGCGCGTTGGCGACCAATTGGGTAGGCTGCGCTGCTACTAAAGCAAATTGTCTTTTTGGGCTGGGCGGCTTTGGCCCATTGCCAGTATTCCGCATCGATTGAAAGGTCGTCTGCAACCGCGAGTGGGTTGTTTTCAATCATGGCTCGACCACCGACCATTGCGGCAAGGTGGAAGACATAGTCAAAGTCTGTGTCGCCGTTTTGTTCAAACCATTCGCGACAATCTTGGCGACTGAAATGAAAATTCTTGTAGTCTCTTGGATTGTACAGTGGGAATCCATCATCGGGATCTTTTCCGCCGGTGTGTTCTGCAACAGGATCCACACAATGAACTTCGTCGCCCAAATCTAAATAGCGTTTCACAAATCGGCGACCAACGAATCCGGCACCGCCGGTAATAAGAATCTTTTTCACAAATTCAACTTCTATTAAGGAACAAATAGCAAGAGGTAATAGATCAACAGTGGAAGTTACGTGGCTGATACTCTTCGGAATAATTCAATATAACTTTCACCGCATTGACTTGGACTCCATTGTGACTCAGCGAGTTTCTGATTTGCTTTTCCGATCTCGCCCACTTCTGCGAGATGGAAGGCTTCTTTGACTGCCTCAGACGCAGTGTGAGGGTGTTCAGGATCAAAAACAGAATTTCCCGTTTCGGTGAGCAGTTCGCCAACATCCCAAGAGTTTGGGCCGACGACAGGCAGGCCATAAGTCATGCCAAGGGTAATGTTGCCTGAATTCAGTACTTTCAAACGCGGAATGAATAATACGTCCGCAGCATTTAGGTACAGCTGAGTGTCTTCTTCTTCAACAAAATCATAGTTGAACCGGTAGCTTGGATGCAGTTTGTAAAATAATCGTTTTGCGTCACGGATCCAGTATTTAAGGCGAATCCAAGAAACATCGGCTAGTTCTTCACGCCATTTCGATACGAGTAACAGCTTGTTTTTTAGCTTGAGGGTCTTGAAAGCATTGCAAATCAGATTTGTTTCTTCACGGTTGCGGATCGAACCAAACACTAACATGACTTTTCGATCGTCTGCAATTCCCAGTTTTTTGCGAGCTTCGGATCGTGAAATATGATTTGGCAAACTTCCGTAGTTGTGATGCGGGACAATCACATGCTGTGGTGGCCCATAGACAAAATCGGTGTCTTGATACCGTTGTTCGAACTCGTCAATGCTTGCTTGTGCAAAGTGCACAACTCCATGTGCGTACCGATAGAATATTTCGTACATCTTTTCCCACTGCGGATCATGCAGTGCGTCATGTGGTAGCAACACATGGCGTGTGACGACAATTCGAGATCGCTGAGACCAATGACGCAGCCGCTGTTCGGTTGCTTCGATCAATTCGTCAGTTAGTCCCGTCTTGTAAGATTCTTGAATTTCAAACGTCAGGTATTCCGGAAAATGAAGGTGAACGACATCAAAATCGCCCTCCTGATTCCAGAAGATATCCGGGTCATGAGTCAGTTCATTGTTTTCCGATAATGCTGCGTTCAAGTCGACCAAGAAACGATTGAAAGGCATCGGAATGCTGCCGACTAAGATTTTCATGACAGTTGGTTTCTACGAGAGGGAGCTTCTTGCCGAGCCGAAGCGACTAAGTTGTCGAGGCACTCAAGATGCCGTTGGATGCTGTAGTTTTCACGGATGTGCGCACGGGCGGCACGTCCCATTTCGGCGGCTCGATTTCGATCGCTTAACACGTCGACCATTCGGTTTGCCATGCCAGCGACGTCGCGTTCGTCCACGAGATAACCTGTGGTGCCATCAACGACGGCATCAGTGATCCCGGCATGTCGCGTTGCCACGACGGGCAAGCCTGCAGCTTGGGCTTCCAAAACCGCAACCGGTGTTCCTTCGGCATCACCGTAACTTGGAACGACTGAATGCTGGACAAAACAACACGCTTCCTTCATGTGTGAAACAACTTCTTCATGATTCAGCGACCCAGGGAATCGAACTCGGTCGGTGATTCCCAAGGTCATCGCGAGCGTTTGGCAGGCTTCTAACAATTCGCCATGGCCTCCCATTACAAGCGTGGCTTCGGGGCAGGACTGCAATGCTTGGTGAAACGCAAGCAATGTCAGGTGCGGGGCCTTGATGTCGGTAAAACGCCCGATCGAAACCAGCGTTTGATGAAACTCAGGGGTGTTGTCGTAGAATCGTTCGTTCGGACCATAGGGATTCAGCGTGATCCGCTCTGGATCGGCGCCGAGATCAATCAACGCGTTCTGCATGTACTTGGATACTGCCACAATCCGATGCGCCTCAGCAAACATCTTCTGGTATCGCTCACGGTATTCATCAGTCACGGAAACTCGGTGGGCATCGTGTCCGTGGAAATGAACGATCAATGGAATGCCAAGTTGCGTCGTGTATTGGCAGATGTCGGCACCGACATTCCCGAATTCTGCGAGCACCACGTCGACGTTGTGTTGCTGGAAAAACGCATCCAATGCATCTAACACCATCGAGGGCGAATTGCGTTTGCTTTCAACGACTCTCCGGTAAAGAAAGTAAGGCAGCAAGCGCTGCAACTTTGCGCGAGTCGGGCTTGTCGAAAAAAAGTGTTGGATGTTACGCCCACTGTGCATATAGCCAGGGTGATAGCCATCCAGCATCACCTTTTCGCCGACAAGCCGATCCTCATGAGCATTGACAAAACTTCCCTTATTGGATGTTCGCTCGGCAAAACCTCGGACGATGCAAATTTTTCCCATGAGATCAGTTCGCGGACTCGCCGCCGTCCTTCGGGCTTGGTGGAGATGGTTGATGATCGCTAGAGGAGGCGGCCGGCGAAGCGTGGTTGGTGCCCATGACAAGGTCCATCGCTTGGCGACGAATCTTTCCCAAACGCATTCGGCCGCGACGATAGATTTGAACCCAATGTGATGGCTTTGGTCGGCGCTGATCAACGGATTCCAAGTGCGGATTGCGGTTGGGCAAGCGGATTTTACGAGGAGTCAAAACGGATCCGTCCCGCTTGGTTTTGGAGATCCTGTTCAAATACTCGGCCCAAGCGTCTGATGTCGATTCCTGAGAATACTCAGAAGCGATTCGATTTCTTGCGTTTGACGACAATTCGTCACGAAACTCCTGGTCGTCGCGCAGCTTTCGAATCGCTTCAACAAAAGATCTGTCTCGATCGTTGACGATCAGGCCAGCTGGTGGGGATTGAAGCAGCTCTGAAATACCACTGTTCATATGAAGGCA
>CAYTUE010000194.1:0-4686 GCA_964441085.1 uncultured Planctomycetaceae bacterium | reverse complement strand
CTTTCTGATCGCGGACGATGCCGCCGATGTATCCATACAGGTCATCTTGCCATTCCGTGCGGATTGTTGGCTTGCGGTATTTTGTGCTGTAGATGATGTGAAACAGCAAATTGGTAAAAGTGGACATTTCAGTCATCCTCCTCTCGTCGCTTCGCCATTTGTTTCTGCGTCAACCAAACGGTCTCGTCTTGCATGCGGACTTCGATCCGCGTATCGCCATCGGAGGCGTCGTAGACCTGGAAGTCGCCGAGGCCGTTGCCTTGAGGTTTGGACGCGTCGGTCATTTTTTGCCTCCGACGTCGCGACCGGGCGTGAGCACGTTAGTCTCGAAGAGACGGTATGTTGTAGCCACGGGTGCAAACCCGTGGTTGAGTTTCGTGGCTAATATTCGTCGACTCATTCCCCCACCTCCGCTGTGGGCAAACCTTCCAACTCAATAAGCCTCACCGCATCGCGGCGAAATTCTTCGGCAGATTTCTTCATCACTCGAACCACTGAATCGGCTGATTTTTTCGTCACCCCCAAAAAACGATAAACTCAGTCGAGCACAATATCTCTGCGCCCACTTTCTCTGGGGAACGCCAAGTTGTTTGTGGGGAAGCTGGTGGACTGTCCGCCTGTGTTCTCTTCCAAAATAACGAGCAGGCGATTGCCATTCAACCTTTAGGGAGACTGTCAAGGTCAATGTGGGTGACGTGCAGCTTTGCGCATGATGGGCAAGACTTTTCATGCTTGTGCGCCGAAAATGGACTGATAAGGAACGCCAGTATTTGACTGTTGACAGCCTACTGCAAAACCGACGCTCTCTAAAGCGTCGTCTGCTGATGTTGGAACCGCAGGCTTTTTCTGTGATTGCCTGCTGTCTGCCAGTCATTTGCTTGAATAAATCCTCACAAATGACGACACAGTATAATACAGACTGTTGAGAAACCGTCCCGGTGAAAAACCAATGCGTGAGCGAGTTAAGAGTGCTGACGCGTCGAGTTACCTTTTTCAACAGCCTGTTTAAGGGGCTGAACTGGTTGGGCTCCCGCAGTGTGTGGTGATCTGCTATTCTTAACGTTCAGCAGGGCCTTCAATTTGTGCTGCGTTTTTGTGTCGAGAAACAGGGTGTAGGGAATTTCATGCGATCATTCGCAGGCAAACACATTGTCGTAACAGGAGCTGCTTTTGGGATTGGTCGCGCTTTAGCGTCATGCCTTGCTGAGCATGGGGCGATGCTGCATCTGGTGGACATTAACCAAGAGGGGCTGGACCAACTGGCAAGTGAAATTTCTGGTTCCGTTGCGGCAACTTGGCAGTGTGATTTATCGTCTGCCGCCGACACCGACCGCTGGCTGGATCAACTTCAGAGTTTCCCAGAACCGATTGATGGCCTGATTAACAATGCTGGAGTCGCTTATTATGGGGCGACAGAATCCATGACCATGGAGCAATGGGACTGGTTGATGAACATTAATCTGCATGCTCCCATTCGAATTACTCAACGACTTATACCAGCACTCATGCAACGCCCTGATGCTCATATTGTGAACATGTGCAGTGTTGCGGGACTGGTCGCTGGCGGTCGGTTTGCTGCGTATCACACGAGCAAGTTTGGATTGATTGGGTTCACAGAAGCAATTCGCGCTGAGTTTGGGCGGCGAGGTATCGGAGTGACGGCGATTTGTCCGGGGCCCGTGCAAACAGATTTGTATGATTCTGCAGAGTCTGCTCGTGCTGATCAAGTTGTGCCGAAGCCTCCCGCGTGGGTTTGCACGACTGCGGAAAAGGTCGCCATTAAAACACTGGCCGCGATGAAAAAGAACAAGCGTCAGGTTTTGATTACTCCGACTGCTCATGGCTTATTTCACATGAAGAAGTTCATTCCTGGGCTGATTGACTTCGCGAACCAATTTAGTCGCAAGAAACGACGACGGATCAAAGAATTGCAACAGCAAGAAGACAAACGTCTGGCGAACCTTTCGCCACAGAAGTGTCAAGGTTCAAAGGCCGCCTAGCGTTGACAGGTTGTTATGTTACGCGACGAACCACAAGTCGGTTCCGAGTTCGTAACCTCGTTCGTTGGCATGCTTGTGAATGAGTGGTCGAGCCCCCATGGCTCCCACAGCACACACCATCAATGTTCCGTCACTTGGCGGCATTTCATCGCTGTGGATCACGGGCACGGAATCCAAAAACGTGCCGACCTTGCGAGGATTCACTTCGATGATTTTGCGAACAGTTAAGCCCGTTTGTTGTAGCCAGCGAAACCAGTGTTTGCCAGTTTTTCCGCTTCCCCATAAGTCCACTTGGTCGACGGATTCTAAAATATCCTTGCGGAAGTAGAAACGGCGGCAGGCCATAAAGGCATCGTTGGAATACCTTTGGTCGTTGCGAGTTAACCGGTGTTCGCTGTCTGTCCATGTCACCAGCGGCTGACAGACTTTTCCGAACTTCATTCCTGCCGAGGCTGCTCGAAGCATCAAGTCGTAGTCTTCTGGAAAATCGTTGTCGGCGAAGTTCAGTTCAAAGTACTTTCGCTTCGCCAAGATCGTTGGGTTGACTAAGGGGAATTCAACGAATCGGTGAGCCATGATTTCATCATGATTTGATGTTTCTTGATTGATCCAATGCTCGTATCGATGCATGGATGGCACGGCTTGCCCTGTTGCCGTGGTGATTCGAATTTGGCAGCCAACAACATCGACATTCTGCTGGTGCAGATAATCATATTGAAGTTGCAGGCGATTGGGTTCGGAATAGTCGTCTGCGTCCATGCGAGCAATGATTTCAGCTGCTGCCAGCTTGGTGGCAAGGTTGGCTGTTCGGGATACTCCTTGGTGGTTTTCTTGCACAAAGACCATCCGAGGATCGTTGATTTGTGAGATGGCGGCTGCAGACTGATCTGTTGAACCATCATCCACGACGATCAATTGAAGGTCGGTGAGTGTTTGATCCAGAATGGACTGTATGGCTCGCCGAACAGTGGTTTCAGCGTTGTAAACAGGCATCACGACGGAAATGGACGGCATTTGAATGTCTAATTCCGACGAGAGAGGGGCTTAAAGATCGATTCTCCTGGACGAATTCTGTTTCACCGGAGATACTAGGTGTGTGGTGTTGAGCGGGCAGGCTTGCTGTCGGCTGCATTCATCACAGCAATTCGAGTTCCTTGGATGAAGGTGCCCATGATGTTAGATCAATCGAAAGCAGTTTTCACGGCAGCCGTTATTTTGTGCGTCGTGTTTGTTGATTCTAACGTGAACGCCTTTCAGGTGTATTCGAATTCACGAAGTCGAGCAGCTGCGAATGGGCGGCCATCGAGTCGATCGTTTTCTAGCAGCAGTCGGAGTGGACGGTCGAACACGTATCGTCGATCGACGTCATCTTTCGGGGCAGTGAATCGCAGCCCCGTGTTTCGTAATTATACTCCGGGAACTTTGAATCGACCGGGGACATCCACATATCACGCCAACCCCAATCGCACTCAACGTCGAAGTGGTGTGGCCGCGTATTCGAGTCCTTATTATGACAGCCCTTATGTGTCTGGCTACCCTTATGTATCTGGCTACAGCGGAATATCTCTTCGAGGCGGCTTTGGTCGGCTGAGCTACGGATCGCGACTGGGTGGGCTGGGATATGGCGGTTACCAATATGGCAGATCTGGTTTCTTTGTGAATCCGTATGTGGGATCGTCGATTTATCATTCCGGTTTTGGTCCCTCTGGCTATGCGCCTTCTGTTGTGGCTCCCTATTCGAACCCGGGCTTCAATGTGAATATTGGTGTGAATCCTGGGCAAAACCCAGGCTTCGTTGAACAAGCTCCTGCTCCAGATCAGTTGCTTCAACCGGGGTTTCCGGGGCAGGCTGGCGGTCAAATACCGGGGCAAGACTTTGCGACATCGATTGCGATTGATGAATTGCCAATCGTTAACGAATTCCCTGTTTCGGGGGCACCAACGGATACCGTAGAATCATCGACCGTGAATCGTATTCAAAGTATTCGGTATCAAGCATCTGCGGACGCATTTTACCGGGATTCCGACTTTGCGAGCGCGGCGGCTTTATATCGAAAGGCGGCTGAAGAAGCTGCCGATCGTCAAGCTCCTTGGCTACGACTCGCGTTTACTCAAGTCCAATTAAATCAAAACGCTGAGGCAGTGAAGAGCTTAAAGGCAGCTTTAAATCGCAACGACGAGCCAACTGCGGCGTGGGTGTCTGCTAAGACCTTGGCCGGGCCATCGGGGCTTCAACGTAGTTCTTTAAGCGAAGGTCAGCTTTTTAATTGGCTGAAACAGCGTCCCAATTCTACCGACCGTTTATTGCTGACGGCGGCTTGGAGCGAATTTCAAGGATCGTCTTCGGCGGCTCGTGAACTGATTGAATTGGCCAAGAACGCTGGTCTCAGCAACACGATTGCCAGCAATCTGAAAACCGTGATTCAAGACAGCCACAAAAAGGACCGTCCCAAACAGCTTGCTGACCAAGTGCAGCCCGCAGCGGCCACGACTTCTGAGTTAGAATCATTTTCCGACGCTGACATCTTGTTGCTTCCGGGAGCTGACCGTGGCCCTCGTCATTTTGAAGCCGAGCATGAGCCTATTGCTCCTCTTCCCGATTTGGTTCCGGCGCCGGTTCCTAATTTGGCTCCTGTTCCTATTCCGGTTCCTGCTCCTATTTCCGTTCAACCTCCAGTGCCCGACG
>CAYTUE010000193.1:3651-4822 GCA_964441085.1 uncultured Planctomycetaceae bacterium | reverse complement strand
CATCCCTACCACAACATCCATGCCTTAAACAAATGAGGGGCCGTGCCTGATGTATCGAGCCGAACAAAGGCAATCATCTTTGAGCTTGCGGACCATCGTCTCCACAGTCAGTCGCCTGTCTTTACAGGCGGTGTTAACCCGCAGAAAAAAGCCCCATCTGTTGTAGACCAACGAAAGGCATTCGTTCGCAGAGTGCAAAAGACTTGGCCTGCCTGTTGAATCCAATGGTGCGAACGCAGCTTTGCTGGCAAGGCTTACTTGTTGCCGTGGAAGTGTTCATTCTGCACGGGGATCGTGACCTTCAGGATTTCGCGAAGAACTTCACCCGGCGATCCGTTGCAGTCGATTCGGTTGATAATGGCCGGGTCGTACTGTTCGAGTACGGGAGCAGTGACTTCTTTGTACAATTCGAATCGATGCCGAATGATATCTTCGTTGGCATCGTCGACTCGATTTTCTCGAATCGCTCTGCGGCGAATCCGGTGGACCATTTCTTCTTGGTCAGACGCTTCCAGAAAAATGATCCGATAGATTTCTAGATATTCTTTCACCAATTCGACTTGCTCGATATTTCGAGGCATGCCGTCCAGAACCAACAGGTCTTCTCGAGGCTTATACCACGATAACGCGACATAGGCTTTGACGGCCTTTAGCCAGATTTTCATCGTGAGTTCGTTGGGAACCAATTTTCCCTGACTAATGGCGTTGTAAACTTGTTGACCTTCCGTGGAACCGATATCGATGGATCGAAACACGTCTCCCACAGAAAGATGAAAGAAGCCGGGGATGTTCGCGAGAATCTTGCCCTGAGTTCCCTTGCCGCTGCCTGGAGGGCCAAACAGTAAAACACAGCGAAAGCGTTTTCCAGGATTCGTAGATTGTTGAACTGTCGGATCGTTCTGCATGACTCAGTCCCGAATACTACGCTGGATACGGATTTTAGAAACGTTTGATTGCCCTATCGACACTTCAAGATCATATCCGAAGTCTGAGCGTTTTGCAGTCGACCAGAAGTCCGATGAAAATTCAGGCATCAGATTGCCAACGGGAAGAATCTGCCGGTGGCTGACCACTTTGTGGTGTGTGTTTGTTCAACGGCATTCTGATGGGGCGATTTTATGTCCCGTTGATGATTGAAACGCCCAGCTGGTTCGGCTGGGCTGGGCTGGGC
>CAYTUE010000193.1:0-3551 GCA_964441085.1 uncultured Planctomycetaceae bacterium | reverse complement strand
TTATGTCCCGTTGATGATTGAAACGCCCAGCTGGTTCGGCTGGGCTGGGCTGGGCTGGGCAAACGGACGTTGGACCGCCCAACCCTGCTCAATTTTTGCCGAAAGGGTTCAGCCAAGAAGAAGCAGAACCGTGCAAGCGGCCGTTCAATATCAGGCGGGTTCTTTACGACGCTGGCTTACCTGCTCCTTGGCCAATGGTATCGGACTGGAGCCACGCTGTAAGCAGTTTATGGTAAGCGTCCAAATCGTTCTTATGAGCCATTTCGGTGACGGTATGGATGTTTTTGATCGGGCAAGCGATTGCAACAGTGGGGACTCCGCTGCGGCTTTTTTGAATGGCGGCTCCGTCTTGGCCTCCTCGGGGCAAGATGGCTCGCTGATTCAAAATTTGGTTGGCTTCTGCCACGGCTTCCATTTCTTGTAGCAGCCCGAGATCACTAATCATGCTGCCATCCATCACATGTAAGGCGAGTCCGTCACCCGCGACTGATACTCGTTCTTCATCAGGAACACCTGGAATTTGGCAGCAGAGTGTGGTATCGCAAGCCACGGCGATATCAGGAGCCACTTCGAAGGCAGCTGGCATGGCTCCTCGAAGTCCGACTTCTTCTTGAACAGTGAATGTGGCGTAGATGTCACAACAGTGGTGAGTCAGATTTTCGATCGCCTTGATTTGAGCCCAACAGCCAGCTCGGTTATCCAAGCACTGAGACACAACATAGTCACCGACTTCAGACATCGGGCCATCTAGGACAACCATGTCGCCAATCTTGATTGACTTTTGAGCGGTTTCGGCATCCAGTCCCATGTCGATGACGAAGTCGCCAATCACAGGGATCTTCTTTTTGTCTTCTTCTGTGGCGATGTGAATTGGCCGACCGCCTGGGTTCATCACGCCGGGGAAATCACCATCCGCTGTGCACACCTTCACGGTGCGCGCAAACAGGTTGCGAGTATCAAAACCGCCCACGGGATTGACTCGCACAAATCCCTTGTCGTCCACGTGTCGAACCAGAAAACCAATTTGGTCCATATGAGCAGCCAGCATCACTTTGACTGGCTTGTCTACAGACTTGCCGTCAGCTGGGCGAGCTTTTCTGACGGCAATAATTGACCCCATGGCGTCAACTTGAATGTCGTCGAACAAGTTGCGTTCAGAAATATAGTCCAGAATCACCTTACGAATTCGTTGTTCGCGACCAGGAACAGAAGGTGTTTGAGTCAATGATTCCAAAAGCTGCATGTCGACACCCAAATAAAGAAAGACGCATTCAAAAATTGCCGCCTGAACATCTCTGTTCAAGCTTCGTGTAGTTTAGAAGATCACAATAGGATTTCGAATTCAGAACGCCGTTCGCTTTTCATGATCGGTTAGAATTGATGTGAAATGTTGGCTGCGAAAATCAAAGCGCGCATGAAAAAGGGTTTCACGATGCATCGTGAAACCCTTTTGTTTGTTCCATGCGAAATCCATTGGATTCGCGATGTCCACTAGCGAGACATCAAGCTGACCACTTGGTTCACATCAACCAGCAGGCTGACGTCTTCAAAGGTTGGTCGCACTGTCACAATGCAGCTCATGTTAGACATGTCGCTGTTGATCCAGTCCACGTCAGTGGTGGTCAGACTTTCGCTGATGCCTTTGTATAATTTTTCGATGTTCGGTCGTTTTCGCAGAGTCACAACATCGCCGGGGCGAACCATGATTCCAGGCTTATTAACAGTCACACCATTCAGTTGGAAGTGACGATGCACGATGCCCTGTCGAGCTTGCGGGCGAGTTGCCGCAAAGCCTGCCCGACGAACAACGTTGTCCAATCGGCATTCGCAAATGACGAGCAACAGTTCTCCGGTGTTACCCTGAGTTCGTCGAGCCATTTCGAAGTAGCGATTGAGCTGACGGTCACGCAAACCGTAATAGAATTTGATCTTTTGCTTTTCTGCAAGGCCGATCCCGTAAACGGTTGGCTTCTTCCGGCGTTTGTGCATGCCGGGAGGAAATTCCTTGCGATCCAAAGCCTTGATGGCTCCGTTTGATTCGTAAACATTGACGCCAAGACGGCGATTGATTCGACCTTTCGGTCCGGTGTAACGACCCATTCCTTACGATTTCTCCAAAATTTTTCACTCCCTGTACCGTTCCGCCGCCACACGCGAGGAACCGTCATCGATCTGAAGAAGCAATCCACACACCGAATCGGTAAATGGAAAATCGGGGTCTCTCCCCCTCAAACGCCTGCTTTTTACAGCAAAACAAGCTTCTTCACTGACTGGCAAGGCCAAAAATGGACTTGTGTACAGAGTCAAAGTGCATCGACACGGCAGACCGTTTCAGTCGATGCGTGGGGAAAGTATCGTCGAACGCCGTGAAAATCAACAGGTTCAGACGACCGAATCGCCGAATTCTCAACAGCCACAACGAGTTGTGGCCCGAACTTGTGTCTGCACCGTAAAGGAACAAACACACGTTCGAGCCACTTAGATCGATCTGCCAATGCCCCGATCACCACACCAGAACACCAGCAAAAACGTTCAAACCCCGATTGTCACTCAAACGAGCAATCTGAAAGGCCTCGTTCTTCAGGCAAGGCCTTCGTCCTGTTTCCCCCCACTTCGACCAGCAAATTCCAACGCGATCACTTCCGCTACGAAGCCGGAGCGGAATCAACGGGCTGGCTTTTTACTCGTTTGCGAACGTCTGTTTCCAAAACACCAAAAGCCTGTTCATGTCGTTGCAACGCCATCGATAATGCACTCCACATTCGCTTGGCTGTGTAGTGATTCAAGATGATTCGCTGATTCACGTGAACATCAACCTTACCCGTTGCGTAAGGAGTTGGGTTCAGGCCGAGATCCAGAATGAGTTCTTCTGGAGTACTGGAAACTCGACAAAAATTGGCGTATCCAGCAACAGCATCAGCATCGTTTACGATGACTTCTTGAGTCGGCTGGTTGGCCGGTGTATCTGCTTGATTGTCACTGCTCTGCTCGTCAGCCACTTTCGCTTACTCCTGTTATGAATTTGATTGTCGGATATCACAATCGTTCCGAAAAAGACCGATCACGCCAGCTTCTGTACAGACGCTATGGCCTGCAACTTATAACACTCGTTTTTCAAGCATACAATACGCATTCGACAACCATTGAAAGTCGGATGGCAATTGGCCCTGAATTGGTCCAGCAAAGTAAGTGTGGTAAAATGGTCGTATCACGTAAACAGTATTGGCGTCGCCTCACAACACATGGGTGGATAAACCCTTTTCTGGATCGTGCTCTGTGACCCGATTTTCTGTGGGCCCGTTTTCTGTAGCCGGGCTCTGTGGGCCCGTTTTCTTTAGTCGGGCTCTGTGGGCCCGATCCCGTGGCAATCCGCCTTGAGCGGCTCAACTGTTTGGCAAATGTTTGGGGCAAATGGTTGGGGCAAACTGCCGAGCCGTTGGCCTTGCGGGCAATGAGTCCCTTTCCTCGTTCACGTTCTCACGCTTCGGGTTGCTCAAAAAAAAACGCAACTTCAAAAACACTGGCGATCTCTCGGCACCGAACTTGATGTC
>CAYTUE010000192.1:0-4973 GCA_964441085.1 uncultured Planctomycetaceae bacterium | reverse complement strand
CATGATTCGAGGGACACGGATTTCATTGATGAAATTCAAATCGTCAGACGCACTGCCCACGTCAATTCAAATTGGGGAGGGCTTGATCAAGATCGTCGACCGCGCCAGACATTTGCGCCATTGTAATCATTCGAATCAGTTCAGCTGCTGTGCCTGCTTTCATATTTTCCATCACTTTGGCCCGATGCTTTTCCACCGTCTTTTCACTGATTCCCATTCGGATGGACATCGACCTGTTGGTTTCCCCACCATACAGTCCTGCTAAGATTTCTGTCTGACGCCGAGAAAGAGCCTTCATTCGACAAGCAATTTCATCCACTGATGAAACTGCCGTTCGTTCGAGAAAGAACAGAAGAAACCCTCGCTGCCCTTCGGGCAACTGCATCGTTGTGACACGTACTTGGAGATAAGGGCCAATTGGACGATCCAATGTAAGACAATCACCCGACTGAAATTCAAAATTGACCTGATCGCAAAGTTCCTGAATCTTGTTTTGGAGTCGCTGCAAAGGATTCTCTGAAACCGCATTCGACGACGAACTCATCCCCTTCAGCTGCTTTTGTAAAGTAATCGAACAGACGGTCACTTTAAGTGGCGAACTCTGAACAACACACCAAGAATCAGTGGACTGAGCTGCAAGAGCCGTCAGAAGTTCACCATGCACAGTAGTCACTTGCTTGCCCTTGAAACAAAAGGAAAGGAAAATCCACACAAGCCGGGGCTGCAACCAAGGTCGCTTCTCGAGTATGCTCGAAAAACAAGTCGTCTAACGCCCGCCATAGTTAGAAACACCAACAAAATGAAAAAGTGGAAGCTCATTCGCTTCAATTGAAATTCATTTCTAGAAAAACGATGCCACACAGAAGACAAAAATAAAGCACAAACAATTGCTTCGTAACTTATCCGACAACCATAAAATCATAAAGCCATAATGCCTTGAAGCGATACGATAATGAGTAATTGTGCCAACAAAAAACATGAACAAGCAACAGGGCGACTCACTTCGCAACATGCTGCCGCTAAACAACACAGCATGATCACACAAAGCAGGTAAACGATTGTTTACCTGCCAGTAACTTCTAAACGACGCAACCAAAGGGTCTAGCGAATGTGGATTGTCGGAGCCTAGAGGTTCAGGTAGTCTGCGACGGCCACAAATCTTCTGAATCAATACGGCGAATCACTATGCATCGACTTAAAAACGAATTGAATCTGATTAACTTGGCAGCCAGCCACACCGGAGTTCAAATCGAAAACCGTCAATTCATATCCGCACTTGAAGGAATCGAACAGATTCAACAGGCGGCGGCATCAATGGCGACGGTTATAAAATCGATCATGGCTGACAAAGGCCAAGGCGATTTTTCCCGTGTGCTTCTTGCTGAAGACAACCCCAATCAAAGAATTCTGATCGGGAATGCCCTGAGGCAAGCTGGATTTTTTGTGGCAGAAGTCAGTGATGGCAATGAAGCCATCGACTACATCTACCAGATGACAGAACCCGATATCATTCTCACTGATATCGCAATGCCACACTGCGACGGCAACGAACTGGTAAACGTCGCTCGAACCAGTCCCATGTGTGCACACTCATTGGTTGTCGCCATGACAGGTCGCCCTTTAAGCGACGAATTACGCAACAGTGTCGATCACGTGATCATGAAACCCTTAGATCCTGTTGCTCTTGTTTCAGAACTCAAAGAACTGCTCAACCAACGAGCTCAAACTGAAGAAGCCGCTTCTGAAGATTCAATTTCAACGAACGAGCCAACTGACAAGACATCAACAAACGCATAGTCCCCCTGTAGCACACGACGACTGTATTACACGACGACTGTACTACACGACGACTGCGGTGGGACAATCACCATCACACGCTGCAATCTGCAGCAGCCAGTTCCAGATAATGCTGGCATGATCTCAGCTCAAGTTAGCATAAAGCCAACCAGAACACTTGGTGCTGCTGATTTCTGAAATCAATCAGCAGCACGTCATGTCAGCGGACTTAGATATCTAATTCCTTGACATCCAAGGCGTGTTTCTCGATGAATTCTCGTCGAGGCTCAACTTGATCGCCCATGAGAACTCGGAACATTTCATCAGCCGCTGAAGCGTCTTCCATCCGAACCTGCAGCAGAACTCTTTTTTCGGGATCCATACTGGTGTCCCAAAGTTCCTCAGAGTTCATTTCGCCAAGTCCTTTGAAGCGCGTCAACGTCAGACCCTTTTCGCCCAGCTTGCGAACTTCGGGAAGCAAGTCACGAAGACTCGTTAAAGGCACAACCGCATCGTCTCGTTCGATCTTCAACGGATAAACCTGTTCGGCGTTCACCACACCGGCAGGAATGAAATCACGGAATGTGAAACCGTAGTCCTTCAGCTGAGCAATCTGAGCATTCAAAGTTTTGATTTCATGCAGATCAACCAGCTGTGAAATGGGTTCAATTTCAGCGGGCTTGTCTTGAGATTCTGCTTCACCGTCAGCTGCCTCACTCGCCGCAGAAGCTGGTGCTGCCGTTTCTTTCGCTTCTTCAGCGCGAGCCGCAGTGACTTCAATTGCGTTCTTTTCTTCCAATTCTTTCACGAATGCATCTGCATCATCACGCTGAAAAAACCAGCGTTCTGAATCAGCCCAAAGCACTCGAAAACGAGGCAATCGAGTATCTTCAGCGCCACCTTTTGCAAACAACATCTTCATTTCGATGCCGCGACGTTCCAGAGTTTCAATCGGGACTTCCATTTCGTGAAGCACACTGGAAACTCGATCAAGATTTTCACCTTGAAATAAAGCGTCATCTGCTTTCACGACGAGTCGAGCATTATCCAGCCCAAGCTCTGTGAGTTCCTGCATCATGGTTTCATGAGTCTGAACGTAACGAGGTGTTTTACGTCCTTTTTGTAGAACTCGATAAAGCGGTGGTTGAGCAATATAAACGTGACCACCTTCAACCAGTGCGCGCATATGCCGAAAAATAAACGTCAGCAATAACGTTCGAATATGGCTCCCATCGACGTCCGCATCGGTCATCACAATGATCTTGCCATAGCGGCGTTTTGTCACGTCCATTTCGGCTCCTGGAGAAACTCCAATCGCACGAAACAGGTTTGAGATTTCAGTGTTGTCCAGAACTTTGACAAGTTGAGCTTTTTCAACGTTCAGGATCTTACCTCGAAGAGGCAAAATGGCTTGAATATTTGAATCTCGCCCCGTGTCTGCAGATCCTCCCGCTGAATCCCCTTCCACCAAGTACAGTTCAGTGGATTCAAGGTCTCGACTTCGACAGTCACGCAGCTTTTCTGGTAACCCGCCCGTTGTGATCGCACCTTTTCGGCGGACCATTTCGCGAGACTTTCGAGCAGCTTCTCGAGCTTCTGCGGCATTGATCGCTTTCGCCACCAGCTTCTTTGCGTTCGCTGGATTTTCTTCCATGTACTTTAGCAGTCCTTCTCCCATCACAGACTGCACAATGCCTTCCACTTCTGGGTTGGTCAACTTCACCTTGGTTTGAGATTCAAACTGAGGATCTGGGACACGGACAGAAATGATCGCCGTCAGACCTTCTCGAAAGTCTTCTCCAGCAGGAGACGTATCTTTGAACAGATTATTCTTCTTGGCATACGTGTTGAGAGATCGGGTCAAAGCGGCTCGAAAACCGCTTAGGTGAGATCCACCATCCACGTTGAAAATGTTGTTGGCGAACGCTCGAATATTTTCCGTGTAGCCATCGTTATGCTGCAGGGCAACATCCACTTCGACGCCATCATTTGCGCCAGTAAGCCGAATCACGTCACTTAAAATGGGAGTCTGAGTCCGGTTCAGGTAACGGACAAATTCCACCAGACCTTCTTCGTAATGAAACGTTTCTTGTCGGTCGACTCGCTCATCTTTCAGGTGAATTCGAATTCCGGGAGTCAGAAAGGCGAGTTCCTGTAATCGACGAGTCAACACGTCAAAGGAAAAGCTGGTTTCTGGAAAGATGGTTGGATCAGGCTGAAACGACAACTTCGTTCCCGTTTTATCGGTACGACTTAATTCTCGTAATTCCGACGCGCGAACTCCTTTTTCGAAGTCCATGACCCAGAGTTTGCCTTCTCGGCTAATTTCAGCCGTCAGCCATGAACTCACGGCATTCACGGCTGTAATTCCGACTCCGTGCAATCCACCGGTTCCAGTCTTGTAACCGCTGTCTCGGTCAAACTTTCCTCCGGCGTGAATTTCCGTCAGGACAACTTCAACCGCGCAGCGACCGTCATCCTTCACTTGACTGACCGGAATTCCTCGCCCGTCGTCAGAAATCGAAATGCTTTCATCGACATTAATGCACACAGTCACTTCAGAAGCGTAACCGTTAACCGCTTCATCAATGCTGTTGTCGACCACCTCATAAACAAGGTGATGCAAACCAGCAGAATCGGTTCCGCCGATATACATCGCGGGCCGCTTACGAATACCATCAACACCTTTTAAGTGTTGAATATCATCACCCGTGTATTCACTGGGAGAAGGATCATCCACGTCAGACACGTTCAGTCTTCCTGTCGATTGACTTTTTAAACCGCAACCAAAGGCCTGCCTCGCAAGGCGGAACTTTAACCACTCATAATTTATTGAATGCGAACAAACTTCAAAGATTTGATGTCGGCTTCTGGATGAGCCTGCTGCATTTGTACCAGCAGATCGTGCTTCAGAAACCCTGTCAGTTCTTCTAAAATTGCTCCATGAGTAACAGCGATTTCAAGGAGATCGCCTTTTTGTCGTCGCACATAACTTTTTGCTGCAACTCGTTCATCGCAACATTTTTTCCAAGTGTCAGCAATCCCGCTAACAGATGATTCTTCCGCAATTCCCTTGCGCCGGATCAGCCCATTCAGCAGGCTTCCCAGAGCTTTGGGTTTATCATAAGGGGCTTCATACATACGATCGTGAACCCAACGTTTTTCGGATCAAAAATGTTTGAAACCTCGACACACTG
>CAYTUE010000191.1:3848-4996 GCA_964441085.1 uncultured Planctomycetaceae bacterium | reverse complement strand
GCCACCTATACCGCCACCAATTCCTCCAAGACCTCCTCCACCCGCGTTAGATCTTGGAGCTACCAGATCACCAACGTTATAAACATTGGTCACCAAAAAATTGGGATCGGTCTCGGCGTCGTCGATTGAAACAATCTGTAGAACTTCATCTTTGACAATAAATGTCGCGTTCTTCTCCTTAAGCATCAGTCGCAATGCATTTTTCAAACGAATGCCGCGAAGAGTCGACGTGACGGGTTCGTCTTCGTCAAGAGAATCGTCTCTGGCGGACTGAGTCAAAACGATGTTGATGCGAAACTTAGATTCAAGATCCTGCTCGACATCAGTCCACTCCACCTCGTCGTAATCAAAGTTCGCCGGCTGCTCTAAGGCACGCAGGATACGCTCATCATTGTCGCTACCGGTTAAACGCAAGCTGTTGTACTTGGCTCGACGTAACTTTTTACGTTTCCATTCCTCGGCTTCAGGGAATACCAGCAGCGGATTCGCTGGGAAAGGGATACTTGCCTTTCGAACTTCGAAGAAAGAAGCACTAAAGTTGCGTCGCTTTTCTTCAAGAAAATCACGATACTGAACTGTTGCCGCCGCGAGTTCGGCCGTGTCCGCCGCAACAACCGCAGCTGGTTCATTTTGATCAATTTCGCGAGCCTGCCGCGTAACCGCCCGAGCTGCTTCGTAGTTCTGTTCATCCAGCAATGAGTTCATACGGTTGATCAACCGGGTCAATTGTTCCTCACGCCGAGTCAATTCATTCAGCTCACGTTGTCTGGCCAAGGCTGTCGCCTGACTAAGCCGACGCTGGGCTTCCTGTTGATCGAAGTCGAGCTTTCTCTGACGAGACGACAACAGAGCCGACTCCAAGCGATTACGAAGCTCACGACGATTTTCTGGGAACAGATCAGTCGAGTTATCCAGCACTCCCATCATGGCCTTCAGTCGATCAATCGCCAAACTTGGATTGTCTCGCAGTTCCTTGCGAGCCTGTTTAAGCTCGAACGATACCTGCTTTCGAACTTTATCGTTAATGACCTTGCGTCGTTCTTCTTCGTTCAGAATCAATCGCCCTGCCGTACTGTCTTCTTCTCGCATCAGGCGATCGAGTGCCAATTCATCGACAGGGCGACCAATCAAATTTAACCCTCCGTCAT
>CAYTUE010000191.1:0-3748 GCA_964441085.1 uncultured Planctomycetaceae bacterium | reverse complement strand
GAGCCATCTTTGGTTTGAGAGCCATCATCTTTACTTGCAGAACCATCCATGCTTTCAGGCATGACGATGTCTTCCTGTTTCAGTGGAAGTTCTTCGATCGGCTGGTCTGTGGGAGCGTCGTCAGCACCACCGAATATCCTGCCCGGATCATCGCCAAACGTGTTAGGCTCAGACGGTACGGGGGCTTGTCCAGGAGCCGTCGAAGGCTCTGCTGCTTCCGCTCCATCGAATGGACTGGATTCAGCGCCGAACGGACTTTCTTCCTGTTGCTTCTTCACGACAAAGGAGGTTGATTGGGCCAATACCTTCGCAGATTTGTTTTCCGGATCAACAATCATCGCTGCCGCAGCAAGGCGTTGAGCGGCTCCAAGGTTTCCTTGCTCTAACGCCTTTTCGCCAAGACTGGCAATCGCACTCGAACGAAAGCCGAGCACGCGAGCGTACTCGAGCAATCCAGAGGACCCGGCTGTCGGAAGCGTCAGGCCTCCATTGCTTCTGGCGTCCCGAATCATTTTGGGAAGAAACGAGTACTGCTTGCTGGAAACTTCAGGACGAATCTCGAACTGTTTTTCCGATCGCCGACCGTTAACTTTTCCGGTGATCCTTAGTTCCACGTCGCCTGAGCCAACCACCGATCCGATGACAATCGAATCCCGGTCTTCGCGGAGGGGCGGGAATGCAATGGGAAGCGTTTCAACTACTGAGTCCGTGAAAGTGCTTGTTTGCGGCCAGAAAACTGATTCGTGAACCGTATCGGCCAGAGACTTCGCCGCGGATCGAGCAGAGTTCTTCAGATCTGAATCGATAAAGATGTTTCCACCAGTGTGATTCGCGAGAATTGCCAACAGTTCAATATTGCGATCGGGTCCAATGGCAAAACTCGATACCGATATTTGGTTTTGAACCAGTCGTTTGACAATTCCAGCAAGAGCGTCGGTGTGAACGATCCCAGCTCGACTGATTCCGTCGCCGATGTAGACGACATTGCGGTTCCGAACAGCAGCTGATTCAAACTGATCCGGTGCTTCTTTGAGCATCAGCTTCATGTCGGTCGAACCGAGCGGTGCTCGAGCACGCAGACGCTCGACGGCCGACTGGGCACTACGGCTATCGGCACGCACGAACTTATCAGTCAAAGGAACGGGATCTAAGTCGACCGCCATGATCGTGACACGATCTTCGGCGTTCAAACTGGCCAGCAACGATTCAAGGGCAACGATCGAGTCTTCTCGAAACGCTCCAGTCTGGCTGGCAGACGTGTCCACATAAATCACCAGATCGGTTGCACGTCTGGGCAGGTTATCGAAGTCGGCCCGAACGCTGAGCGCAAACTCAGTCCCACTGGCGCTATCGAAGGTAGCCATTCGGGTTTCACCGGAACTGACTTTTGTGTTCAGCTGGGCGGTCACGTTCGTGGCAGAAAATATCATGCCATAGAACAGCGCGCCAAACAGCAAACCACGAACACTAGTAATAGCAACTCTTCGCGAGAAGCATGTGGACATATCCAACTCCAACACCTATTTAATGACAAAGAAAGACCACAAATCTTGCGCGGTGCTCTCCTGCCTTGCCTGACTTAATAATATGCCCGTAGTGGGTACTTGGGGCCAAGAAAATCGTCAACACTAGTCTATTTTGCTGGCATTATCTCTGCCAGCGTAAACGCCCGATTTTGTGCAGGCTCACATATTAAGCAACAAACCCGCCTAATCGCGCTCACAAATGCGATTTGAGCCAGGATTCACCAGATTCTTATCGGAATCCGACCGTCCGATTGGAACGCGAATTACCGGATCCGTCCGAGATGGGCCCTTAATAGGC
Organism: uncultured Planctomycetaceae bacterium; assembly: GCA_964441085.1. GTDB lineage: Bacteria > Planctomycetota > Planctomycetia > Planctomycetales > Planctomycetaceae > Fuerstiella. The sequence goes on along the minus strand of CAYTUE010000191.1, from coordinate 1,924 downwards.
GGGAAGACGCCGCTGACGGTGAGAATGCTGGATAGGCGAAAAGAGGCCGCGGACGGTGAGAATGCTGGATAGGCGAAAAGAGGCCGCTGACGGCGGGAATACAGGACCTGACGGTTGTACGAGTCAGTTTGGGCGGCGACGCAAAACGGGCACATTTTTCTTTCCCTCAAAGCCGACTTGGCAGACACCTCCATGCATCGTCGGCATCAGAATCGGTAATCAATGCCACGTAGCGCCACGCAGCGTTGAGAGTTGAAGCTCAGTGTTTCCCGTCTGGCATCAGTACAAGGAGCGCGAAATGTCCCAGCGGGGTGATGCTGAGGACTCGATCGCTGAAAATTCGATCTGCCTGAAGGTCTGGCCAAGCCACTGTGATGCTCGGTTCAAGACATTAAAAATGACTGCAAGCTTCTGCCTTCGTTCATCTGCCAACAATGCAGTTCGGGCAGTTTTTTCTTTTTCAGCATCTGCAGCGTGGACTGAGATAGGTACTTCTCTGGACCGGTGTCGCATGATTTGGTGCTGCTGAATCGCCCGAGTCAATTCAACATCCCATCGCTGGCAATCTTGGTAGTAACTCCAGTAGTTTGATTCTTCAGATTCTTCCCAAGCCAAAGCTTGGGCAGCCAGAGCGGCGTTTTCATCCTCAGTCAAATTTATACTCGACTCACTAGCTGATTTTTCACTGGTCAACAACGTCGAGACCAACGGATCAAGAATCATGCGACATTCGTTAACAACAAGGTCCATCTTTTTCCGAACCCAGTCATCTTGCAACTCTTGCAGTCGCTGAACTTCACTGATTGCCGACTTCGCTTGACCGACCATCAAATGTGCAGCCCGGAAAGTTTCTGGGAATGTGAAACGACACCATTGTTCAGTGATGGCGAAATTGGAACATTGGTTGCTGTGACGATTTGGCTGATCATCGGCCAAGCATTCTGTTGTGATACCAAGAATGGATATCACCAACAGGCCCACCCATAACAATCGAGTAACGATACGACTCAATAGAATCATGAAAAAACCTTTGAGGCAATTTGCAGATGACAGCCCGGCGGAAAGCGGTCAGATGCGTCCTTCATCGGATACTGGTAAATGGTTCCTTTCACGCAATTCTTTTCGCTCAGGCAAACTCAGCAGGCAATCGGGCAGCATTTCGTATTGCACCAATTTTTCGGAGGGAAAAAATTCCAGTTCAGGTCCGGCGCGACGCATTCTCGGTTGAACCAAAAAGGAAAATCCTCGTAAAATTCAGGTTAAACGCGAATCTTTTCCGGCGAACCGGTTTTGAATACCCATGCTTTGGCAAATATTCACGCTGGTAAATGCACTCGTGCGTTGCCGGCCAGGCATTGCTAACGCCACAACCCACTCTGATTAATTTCAACCAATTTCGTAGACGTGTTGACATGAATAACAAATTTTCAGTTTTGCCGTGCCTGTTTTGCGCCATGCTGGGCTCGCTGGCGACCATCTTTTTGACTCGGCAACTCCCAAGCCTTGACGCTCAGCTTGTATCGCCAGTCGCACAGGCTCAGCCGAGGTTCCGCCCGATCGTTCGCCCCGATTTGCCGGCCCGAAAGTTCTCAACGGACGAACAGATTAGTATTTCTGTCTACGAGAACGTCAATCGCAGCGTCGTGAACATCAACACGCGAGTCATTCGAAACGACATGTGGCTGCTGGGAGGGCGCACGGAATCAGAGGGATCAGGTTCTGGTTGGGTACTCGATGCAGAAGGTCATATCGTCACCAATCATCATGTGATTGCCGGTAGCGATGTTGTGACGGTCACGCTGTTCGAGGGTGATCCGCTTCCCGCACGAGTGGTCGGTAGTGATCCTCAGAATGACATTGCGGTTTTGAAAATTGAGGCACCGGCCGAACTACTATTTCCTGTTTCCTTAAGTGATTCACGGAC
>CAYTUE010000190.1:1824-5047 GCA_964441085.1 uncultured Planctomycetaceae bacterium | reverse complement strand
TCAGCCATGTTGGTTCGATGAGAATTCCATTTTTGCTTGTGAAGATGAAACAGGGTGTAAATCTTCACGATACTGCCAATCCATTGGGTGTATAGCAACATCGGGATATCCACGAGCGACAGCCGATGGCCTTCGAGCGTAAGGATCAGGATATAAAGCGTCCGCACCAACAACACGAGAATGGCGTACACCAGCAGATAATAAGGGCTCAGCCAAATACTTGCCCAAACCGCCGACACTGGCCCCAACAAACTGGTAAACATCGAGAGCCTTTGATCAACGTGGCACCACCAAACAAATGTTTTCTGGCCACCCATCCCCAAACCAATCGCACGCCCGTTGTTTCGTAGCATGTTTCCAAACCAGCGGTGCATTTTTTGAATGCTCATCCGCACAGGAGTGGGCCCCGAATCTTCCATGCAGTAAATAATCGCATCAGGCACGTACAACATTTCACTGCCTTTTTTCAACAGCGTGTACCACGTACTTTTGTCATCACCGGTGACGAACTTGATCTCGCCGTGAAGCCAGTGCTTAATTCGATCGTTTTCGAGCGACGAAATAAACTCGGGCTTCACACATTCTTTAGCACGAAAGAGCGAAAAACGGCCCGTCAAAACCTGAAGCTGTCCCGAAAGGCTCAGCGATTTCATGTAACGATGCCGCATCGAAAAGCGAAGCGTGTACCATTTTCGGTAAAGCCAGTTCCCTTCGGTGACGGAAATATTGTCCGTCGTAACAGCATCAAGATTGGGGCGTAGCCCAAACAGTGGCAGACATTTTTGCAAAATCCCTTTGCCCAAAACGGTATCCCCATCCATCAGGACAACGATATCAGAATCGTCGACTGGCAAATCAGAAAGCGCGTACAAACAATCTGCCATCCCCTGCCGCTTACCTGCCGATTGCCTGATAAACTCCAACTTCACACCATCAGATGCTGGATGAGACTCATGGATTTCGCGAAAAATGTCATCTTCCGACTCGCTACCAGCGTTTACAAAAACGACCACCTCGGAAGGAATTTGTCCGACTTCGTTCAACACTGAATTGAACATCGACCGCGTCACTTGCGGCTTTTCCTTGAACGTAGGGATCAGAAAATAAAGTCGCGAAGGATACTTCTCAGATTCCGGCAATTGCCCAGCGCGAAACTGAAGCCTTGGGTAGTAAACATGTTCATAAAGTGCAGCACGGACGCAATGAGTCAGCAGCCACACGTATCTCCAAATCCCAATAAACCCGAGTACCGCAATCGATTCCAACGGAATTGCTTGCGCACGCTCAGGCAAAAACAGAAAGATCAATAACGCTAGACTAAAGTAGAACGCAACCACTGGGATCGCTCTGAAAAGACGCATCCCCAAGGATACGTCGTAGCGGATACTGTTTTCCATACTCACTTACCTAAAATCATCGACTAGGACTTACTCGTCCAGCAGAGCGAAACTCCGGCGGGCCACTCTGTATCAAGTGTCAATTCTCCACCAGCGTCTGACGCAAGCACCGATTCAGAAGCTTGTCACCTCAATGGAACTGTCCAAATCGTTCCCTTCCGATTCGTTTCGCACTTGCCGATTGTGCTCGGATTCCGGTTCAATGCCGTTGATTGGTTGCAACTTGAAACCTACTAAGTGATCAATCCACTCGACTCCAAAGCCAGTATTGATTTCCATGTCCAACCTCATTCCGGAAGAAATATTCTCCGGCAGATCGGCGATCAACACTTTCACGGGAACGTCTGTCACAGTAGTCCCACGAAAATCTGCCGAGTAACCACCTTTTCCGTACATCGCACGGTGACCGACGGCCGAAACGACTCCGTTGAGTTTTTTCTTCAGGGCAGGGATGCTGACAGTGACTGGCAGCCCAGGACGCACTCGAGAAGCTTGCCCCACCGATACCACGCCAGCGGCCCACGTTTCTCCACGAAAACTGATCGCGATGGCTTCGTCCGCCACGCGAAGGTACTCCCCATATTGCCGATAGGTCGCGTAAACATGTCCTTCTCGGGGAGCCGTAATGTCCAACTGCTGTTCCCGTTGAATCGCGATCTCCAAACCGCTGCGACTGGCCGCCAATTCGGCTTCCGCCAACTCCAGATCCGCCGTGATGCGCCCCACTTCATCATCAATCCGATCTCCCAACATCAGAACGGAACTAGATGACATTTCGTGAGCAAATTCGGCCAGCTGAATCCTGCTGGCGTTGGCTTCATACTTCGCCTTCAAGGCGAGCATTTCATTCACCAATACGTCGAACTCAGAGTTCGAGATTGCAGTACCTAGGTGAGGTCTCGTTCGTTCAACAGTCGTCTTCGCACCTTCGTATTGCATTTTGGTGGACTCGGCATCCGATTGAGCCACCTTAAGATCAAGTGCCAGCCTTTTCTTGGCGACCTCAACGTTGGCAAGGTAGTTTTTCAGCTTCTTGCGCAACGCGGCGACTTTCGCTTCACCCAATCGAACCTCTGACTGGCTTAATGCCTTACCGGCGCGAATTTCTGGATTGTGTAGACGAAGCAAGACGTCTCCACGTTGGACACGCTGGCCCTCTTTGACCAAAACTTCGACGATCTCGCCTTCCACACGAGCATTGACAGGTAGATAGTTTCCGACCAAGGCTGAGTTATCCACGCCTAGAGAACTGCGAGAGCGAAGGAACATCACGACTAGGATAGCCATCGCCAGCAATGCAAAGAACATTCCAAGCGTTACGATCGACTTAATCAATCGTTTATTCATAGGGCCTTTTGCTGCAACTACCTGTTGATTTTCAGGCTGCGGATCCTCCGCAGCAGGTAGGCCCTTGGCTAGGTCGTCATAACTAAGCCCTTCCAAGGTTGCGTCCGCCACGGTCTGATGTGTTTTTGATCGTACGTACCGCTCGATCGCCTCGCGCTTCGTCAGCGAAAGATCAAAAAAGGTGCAGATACATTCTTCGCCATTTTTTTGGCGAATGCGAAACTGAAGATCGATCGCGTCCCCGTCGAGCAACAATTCGCCGCCAAGCTGATCGCCCACCGAGCGATCGGGCAACAAAGTCGTCCTGAACCCAAAGACGGTCAACTGCCTGACATCTGATTGACTCGCATCCAACCGAATGTAGTTTTGGTTCTCTACCGACATAATTGCTAGCTCATTGTTTAAGAATGGATAAGACTGAACAGATGGGAAAGCCTATTTGATAAGCTGTGCGGGTTACTAAGAGTCGAGTTTACGGA
>CAYTUE010000190.1:0-1724 GCA_964441085.1 uncultured Planctomycetaceae bacterium | reverse complement strand
AACCGGCAGAGTCTCCGACGCTCGACACTATTCACAGACACGGACTGCTATCGCAACTTTCATGGATCCTTAGCAGCAAAGACTGGCACAATGCCCCTTAATATATTTAACGTGGCTAGATTCCCCATAAAAGAGTTGAGACGGCTCTTAATCATGCTGACCGTCGTGGCACTGCTAAGCGGTTGTGTTGTTGGCCCCGACTATGGACTAACGACATCCAGCCGAATTTCAAACCATTTTACCAACGCCCCGGTTAACCATGTCGACGGCCAATTCTTGGAAGTCACTACGAGGCAAGTTCCAGCTGAACAGTGGTGGCACACGTTTGCCGACCCCATCCTCAATGATCTTGTATCAAGAGCGATGCATCAGAGCCTTAGCCTGCAAGCTGCGTACGAAAGAATTGTTGAATCACGTTCGAATTTCCATCTGCAAACCGGACAACTTTTACCCGATGGAATTTATCAAAACGAATATCAATATTTGAAGCGAAGCCCCAATGCTCGGCCATTCGTTGGATCAAATGGTGATCCGTTCAACTTGTTTACCCCGGGGCTGAGCGTTACTTGGGAACTGGATCTGTTTGGCCGGATCGAGCGCAGCATCCAAGCAGCAGAAGCTTCAGTAGAGCTTCAGGAGTTTGACCTTGAAGCAATTCGACAACTGCTGGTTGCCGACATTGCCAGCAGCTACCTGCGAGTTCGACTACTGCAACAACAAATCTCTTTAACCCAGGAGAGCCTGAGCCTTCAACAGGAAACGGTCGAATTAATCGACAACCGCGCTGCTGCGGGCGCGTCGACCGAACTGGATCGAGCACAAACAAAATCGTTCCTTCGACGCTCCGAAGCGTTGTTGGCGTCATTGGAGCAACAGCTGGCGGTCGAGTTCAATCAGTTAAGCTGGCTATTGGGCGAAGCTCCGGGCGAGAATATTATTCAGTTGGTCGGCACCCAACCCTTGCCACAGATTCCGATGCTTCCAGCCGCTGGCATCCCGACAGACCTTCTGCGTCGCCGCCCCGACGTTCGCCGCGACGAACGAGCCGTTGCTGCAGCTAGTGCGAGAATTGGTATCGCCGAAGCGGATCTGTACCCCAGACTCTCCCTGCTGGGAGACATCTCACTTTCGGCGATGAGCCCGTCTCAACTTTTCCAGACCGATTCGCTCGCATTTTCAATAGGTCCGTCGTTGAGTTGGAACTTGCTGCACTTCGGTCGTATCTTCAGCAACATTGAAATTTTCGAATCGCAGTTTCGTCAGGCCTTGCTTGCATACGAACAAACCGTCCTACTGGCCGTCCGTGAAGTCGAAGATGGTCTGGCCCAGCACCACGGCGCCTTCCGCCAGTGGAACTCATTCACTGCCGCGATCGAGGAAGACAAACAAGCAGTTGAACTGAGTCTAAAACGATACGAAATTGGCAAAATCAATTTTCAGCGTGTGCTAGATGCTCAACAACAATTGTTGCTCGACCGGCAGCAGCAGGCGACCCAACAAGCAGCCGCCATCGAACAGCTGATTCGGACCCACAAGGCGCTGGGGGGTGACTGGAACCCAGACCGACTCGACTCATGCGGTAACAATGGAACGTGCGGCGGCAATGGATCGTGCGGCAGTAGTGGATGCTGCCCTGAGTGCCTCGCGACTGCTGTGACAGTTGCCGAAGCTCAGCCAGTCGCCCAACCAAGATACCACCTTGAGCCGGAGATCATATCGTCTCC
>CAYTUE010000189.1:0-5407 GCA_964441085.1 uncultured Planctomycetaceae bacterium | reverse complement strand
GTCCGCTGGTGAAAAGCTGATCGTGCTGAACCAAACTTTGATGGAAAACCAGTTGACCCTAGAAGGTCGCATCAAAAGGCGAACCAAAGCCCTCCAAGAGTCGCAAGCCATGCTTGTGCAGCAAGAAAAACAGGCTGCCTTTGGTTTACTGGCTGCTGGCATTGCTCATGAGGTTGGAAACCCATTAGCAGCGATTAGTTCCATTGTGCAAATGCTGAACAAAAGAAACACAGACGAATATACACGCGAGCGTCTTCAGATGGTCAGCGACCAGTTGACTCGAATTCAAAGAACACTCCGAGAACTCGTCGGGTTCAGTCGGCCGGCGAGCCAGCAAGCTCGAGTCGTTGATGTTCATCTTGCGATCAATGACGCCTTGAATATTGCGAAGTATTACAAACGCTGGAAGGGAAAGTCGCTGGAAACAGAATTCGCCGAAGGTCTGAAACCAATTCGCACCGTTTATGACCAGTTGGTTCAGGTAGTCTTAAACTTAATTATGAATGGTCTTGATGCCACCGAAGAAGGAGCAACCATCAGTGTGGCAACAGAGGAATTAACACCAACAGGAGGTCAACGAAAAATTGCCATCCGAATTTCAGACGAAGGCAGTGGCATTCCCAAAGAACAGCGTGAAGACATTTTTGAGCCCTACGTCACGTCGAAAAAGACGGGCACAGGACTCGGATTGTTCGTCTGCCGACAACTTGCAGAACAGCAGTTGGGAGGCACGATTGAATTAATGCGTTCTGATTCAGCTGGAACAGAATTCCAAGTCACGATCGGCGACTTGCCAAAGGACTAACACGTTTGCCGACACGTGAAAGCGGTAGCCAATCAAGAAATCAGGCAGGCAGCAACGCTGCTGCCTGATTCTGTATGGACCTTGCGACGTTCAGCGGAATCGTTCAGCGAAACGCTGATGAACCGTGAAACCACTGAATCTGTACGAGGGATTTGAACCAGCAACAAGACTCGAGATTTCTGAGAGCGTCTTGTGAGTTCTGTGGGCAAGCTTTGAGCAGAAATAACGGACGTGTTTTCGATACTGCTAATTACCATGCCGGGTCGAAAACCTGCAGAATCGGCATTGCTTCCGGCAGCAACCGATGTCACAACAACTCCATTCGTGCTCGCTAAGTTCAGTTGCCGGATGAGCCCATTCCGGAGTGGATTCTGAAGAAAAACGAAACTTTCAGCCAAAACTGAAGATTAATCACCAAGAAATTGGCAGGAAATCAAGAGACATCGCGAGCCGGGAAGTAGGATCACAGAGCAACAATCGCATTCCTTTGATTCACTCTTTGATTACCGGAGCAAGCCTTGGCAACGCAGAAAGACAATTCTGGTTCTGCAACGCGCGAAGACTTGATGAAGCGCTGTGAAGAAGCGATCCAATATGAATTTCAAGATCCTTCTCTCCTACGGCGCAGTTTGACTCACAGTTCTGCTGCGACAACTCGACTGGACTGTAATGAGCGTTTGGAATTTCTCGGAGACGCGGTTCTAGGAGCTGTCATCTGTGAACACCTTTTTGCTCGCTTTCCTGATCGTCGAGAAGGCCAGTTGACTCAACAAAAGTCTCATCTCGTCAGTCGTGCGGTCTGCACTGACGTGGGTGCTCGGCTAGGTCTTCACCAATTTATCTTTGTTGGAAAAGGTCTTGCATCAATTCCTGATTCACTGAAAGCCGCTGTTGTCGAATCAGTCATCGCAGCGATTTATTTGGATGGAGGACTTGAGGAAGCTCGAGCATTTATTCTGCGAGCCTTCGAACCAGAACTGCAGGACGGCGGAGATTCTGAGGCGGATAATTCCAAGAGTCTACTTCAAGAAGAAACTCAAAAGCACGGGAGCGTGGTACCACGTTATGAAATTTTAAACGAGCGAGGTCCCGATCATGCTCGAGAATTTCAGGTCGCTGTTGTTGTGGGTGAATTACGTTTTGTTGGCGACTGGGCACGTAGTAAAAAATTGGCAGAACAAGATGCCGCAATGCTGGCACTTGCTGGCTTAGAATCAAATGCTGCGAACGAATGTGAAACTTCGGACTCAGAAACTGATGCTGATTCCAAGAACAGTCCCCCTGACATCGACGACGATTCAGTGAGCTTTGAGTAATGACCGAGCGGCCTACACTTTGGCAGGGCGTGGTTAACCAAGTTGACCGCAGGTGCTGAGCTGGCCGTATGTTTTATTCATCCGCACGGCCAATTGACGGCAAGGTTCATCCCGAATTCCAATGACTGCGCTCAGCAGGACAAGCAGATCGTCATCCAGAGTGTCTCGAAAAGGCACTTGATTCCCTGCGTTTTGAACGAACAGCTGTGTTTTCGCGCATGGATTCCAAACTTGAGCCCAAAACTCAAGAACAGACCATATCGTCGCTGTCAATAGAAATTCTTCCGTTCGTGGCGTTTTTTTCAATTTGAACGCATACTCACTTTGTCTGGATACCGATGTTTCGAACAGTCCTTCCCATTTCACCAATCATTTGGTTGGGATGGATTGAGCGAATTGTCAACAGAAAAAGTCAATTGGTCCCCGGTGAGATTTGTTATTTCACTGCTGCCACCAGAAGAACACCTTCAAAGTGGCATGGAATTCTAGCACAGAATGGCACTTGCGATTCGACCTAGGTTTCCAAGGACTTCATTGGTATTCGGGGGATGCAAGGATGCGTCTAAGAAAATCTACGTGTGCCTTACTACTTGGTGGCGGACTCAGCGTTTTCAACATCGGTTGCGCTGCCGTTGATGCGATTGTAAGTAGTCCAGCTGGACATGCTGCTCGCAACGGTTCCCCCCAGCGCATCGCTGCGATTGGACGAGTGTTCGAAAACCAAGGACGATACGCTCAAGCTCGATCGATGTATCGTCAAGCATTGAAAAATGACCCGAACAATTCGGTAGCCCGTGACCGGCTGGAATATCTCGCAACAATCCAGCCAGCTGCAAACCGAAGAACGGCAACGGAAGAAGCAATCGCCATTGCAGATACGCTTGCACCTCCCAAGGTGCAACGATCCACCGCAAGTCCGCAACCGTTCGTTGTAGACTCTGTGAATCACAACCGCGCCTCTAACCAATCCGCCATTCAAATGGTGCGTGCGTTTGAATCACCGAGCAAAGTGGAAGCGGCCTCGTTAAGCGAAGACAGACCATTCGGAAAAGCCAGCTCAAGCCACTCAATGGTTGCAGATAACACGCTGGAGTTTGCAGAACATCCAGAAGTTGTCGAAGTACAGGAAACCGAAGCAGTTCAATTCGTTGAAACCGACGGTCTTCCGGAACTCACTGGACTTGAAAGCTCATCCCATCTTGCAGCTCACGCACCAGAAACTGTCGAAGAAGGCCATTGGGCTGATTCAGTCGGCGAGCAGATACCAATCGTAAGTCGCCAAGATGCTTTGGAAAGTGTGGAGCCTGTCGAAGCAACTGCCACAGTGGAAACCGTCGAATTTGCAGTTCTTCAAACCGAAAAGACACAAGAGCAATCGATTGAATTCGATGACACAGAATTGGTTTCTTGGGATAAAGTCGACAACGTTGGCTTCTGGCGACCAACCAGAGCCAGCGTTTCGCTATCCGATGTTTTGCAGTGGGGTGAAGCTCCTGAACAGCATTCCCAGCAATTGATTACCGCAATCAATCTCGGAAAAGACGCAGGCGTGCAAGCACTGTCTGTGGCATTGCTTGGCGAAATTGACATGCCAGATGCTGATACAATCACAGCACTTCGGCAGGCAGCCAACACCTCTGCCCCTCTTGTCAAAGCGGCCGCGCTGGACGCTCTCGTGATTCAAGGAAAGAATGATTCCGAGTCTTTAGATGGCTTAGTCAGTTTGCTGGCTGGTGATGATCCAAAGATCCGAACTCAGGCAGCAGCGACCTTGCGACGGATGGCAGATACAGAATGGCGTGATGATGCCATCAACAGCCTGCATCGACTGCTCGATGATGAAAACGATGAAGTTGTTGCCGTTGCTGCGACATCTCTCAGTGATTTTGGTGCGGCAGCGGTACCTTGTCGAGAACGACTGATTCAGATTGCCGCCACAACGTCGAACGAGATGGTTCTTGAAGCAACATCGGTGGCATTAAGCAGAATTCCCAGAGCCGAACCCTAAAATGGCGGCGTCTTTGAGACGCTTTGCTGACACTGGTTCTCACGCCAAGTAGCAAGACACCCTTAGCGTTCATATGAACACGTGTCTTGAAGAGATACTTTCCATTACAGAACTCAAGCTGCCTTTATGCAGATGGAGTCTCAAACAATGAACACGAAATCGAAAATACTACTTCCAGCTTTACTGTTCGTAGCGATCAGTGGTTGCAGTTCGATGTTCCATTCCGCCGTCAATTGCGAAATTGCCATTCGAAACAAGGTTCTTGCTCAAAAGGCGTGGGGACATTGGTCTTGGTGCTATGAGCAATTGGACTACCCCCTTCATTTTTCCAGAGGCTTCAAGGCTGGGTATCGTGATGTTCTGAATGGAGGAAGCGGCTGTCAGCCTACTCTTCCACCGGAATGCTACTGGAAGCCCAACTTTCAATCTCATGAAGGCCGAGCCAAAATCAACTCGTGGTTCGACGGTTTTTCTCACGGAGCATTGGCGGCACAGCAAGATGGATACGGCAATCTGGGTGAAATCCCAATTTCGCCGACAGCAAGAGCCAACATCGAAAATGCTCAACGACAGCCCGACCCCCATGGCTTAGCAACTGGATTTAATACCGCTCAGCCTTTGGCTCCAATGACCTTGCCGTCTGAAATGAACGAACACACTTTGGAAGATGCACCTGAGCTTCCAGATGATGTCTTGGATCTGCCTGGTCCATCTCAACACGATCCTGTGCTGATTCCACCGATCCGGCCATACGAATAAGAAACTGATATTCACAGCGGTCTGAAATCGGGCACCCGAAGCTCAATTCATCCAATTCACTTCACTCAATCATGGTGGAGAAATCGACAATGACATACAAAAAAAATACTCTGCCACATTCGGAATCACGGACTCACTCCGTGGGAGTGAAGGGACTCAGCTGCAGTCTGTTGCTGATTACCTTCATGTCGGGTTGCACCTCGTTCTTAGGCATCACGGGCATTCCAGCATCGCGAGTTCCTCGTGGCTTACTGGAAGGCGAACGGAAGAATGACTTCGAAGATATTTCGATGTTACGTCTTCGACAGGATCCGCCTGAATTTTACGCCATTGGACCTGGCGATGTCATCGGATTCTATGCTCGGAATCTATTCCAAAACGACAACGAGCTGCCTCCTGTTCACTATCCCGTAAATTCAAGTCAGTCACCCACCTTTGTTTAGCCAGTGTCAGTTCACGAAAATGGTACCCGGAAATTTCCATTTATCGAACGGATTCTGAACGAAGGTCTGTCACTGG
>CAYTUE010000188.1:2353-5608 GCA_964441085.1 uncultured Planctomycetaceae bacterium | reverse complement strand
GAAGTGACAGTCGAAGCGGCTTGCTGACACTTCGTGCAAACAAGCTGGCCGGCGGCGGCAAACAGGTTACGTAAAGAATCTGAAATGGACGTGCGAGTCCCCACAGTACTGAAGCTGTGAGACACATTGGCATTTTGCCGAATGGCAACGGCCGGAGGCATTCCTTGGATGCGGTCAGCGTCTGGGCGTTCAATTCGGTCCATAAATTGCCGCACGTACGGAGAAAATGTTTCGACGTAGCGGCGTTGTCCTTCGGCAAATAAGGTATCGAAAACGAGGCTGCTTTTTCCCGACCCGCTGACTCCACAAACAACGGTCAGCTGATTCCGCTGAATCTGAACGTTGATATTCTTCAGGTTGTGAACCCGAACTCCCTGCACATCGATCACGTCGTCGTGCTTGTCAGTGGAAACTGATGGGGATGCAGGGGTCATCGAATTCATCGCAAGCCAGTGATGTCAAAATCGCAGCGAACAGGTGGTAGGGCAATGCCGAAGGAACACTTCTCGGGCGACTTATTCATCCCACTCAAGAGTTCCAACCAATTCCGGAAGACGCACAACACTGGTGGTCCAGCCTGTGGGTGTGAGTTCAATCCAGCGATATCCCGGAGGGTCTGAACTGAGCGTTGGAGTTGTACCAGCAGGATCAAACTGAATACTCGTTGATGGACTGGATAACACGGTGGCCTGATGCAGTTGCAAACGACAATCGTGATGCACATGGCCACACACAATCAACTGAATCCGAGCATCTGCTTTCACAACGTCTGCAAGCAAATGTCTTCCATCTAATCCAATTTTGTCCATCCAATCACTTGGAATATCAAGTGGCGGATGATGGAGAAAAATCGCGATTTGATCGGCTTTTGATTCCAGCAATTGCTGCTTTAGCCATTCCATCTGAAGCGCTTCGACACGCCCTGAGACTTGGCCGGGCACATGACTGTCCAGTCCAATGCACGCCCACGATTCTGCATCAAACTGAAAGCGAATTTGATCGTCACCGGTTCCCTTGAGATTCGAAAAAATGGATCTCATCACTGTTCGGTCGTCATGATTCCCCGGAACTTGCCACCACTGCTGATGTAAGCGTTCCAGTTGATTCTTGACAAAAGCGTAGCTACCAGCTTGCTCATCATGAGTGTGATCGCCTGTTACAATCACGTGATCAAAGGGGACTTCGGAATCAAGCACGTGCTGCACCACCTTTTCAAGACTGGAACATGTGTCGATCCCTTTCAGACGCTGCGCACGGTCTGCGAAGACATGGAAGTCTGTCAGCTGCAAAAGTCGAATCATGAGGGAGACACCTCTTTGAGCAAAATCAAAGGAAAATGGATTGCAAATCAGCTTGCTGTTGATTCGATTGGAAACGAATTCCATGCAGTGAAGCCACAAAGCAAAACCACGAAGCGATCAATCGCATGCATATTGCTTTTCGCAGCCGTCAACCGCTGATTGTTAACGGCCATCAGAACACCCAAAAGGCACCAGCCTTTGAAAACACTGAATATATGGCAGCTGCAACAGGGGGGCTTGCCAAACGCAAGCCCCCTTGCCTGTTACGAAACGGGCCGCAGATCGAAATGCATGAAGACTCGCGAAACTACTTTTCCATAGCAGGATACGCAGGGGCTTCAAATTCAGCGCGGAGTCGATTCAGTTCCTGTTCTAAATCTGCTCGTACCTGCTGATAAGACACAGCGTCATGCACACTGTTTAATTCGTGAGGATCTTTATCGAGGTCGAACAGATTCCATTCGTCGGTTTCAGGTAGGTAGAACAGCTTGTGAGATTGCGTGCGAACACCAAAGTGTTGCGGCACGGCGTGTTCTCCGAGTTCGTAGTACGCATAATACAACGACTTTCTCCAGTCGTCTGTTTGGCCCTTTATTAAAGGCAGCAAAGAGCGACCTTGAACTTCTGCAGGAGTTTTTAAACCCGCGATGTCTAAGAAAGTCGGCGCGTAGTCAATGTTTTGAATCAACTGCTCTGGCTTTGATCCAGATTGAATCACGGATGGCCAGCGAGCCATAAACGGCATGCGAAAAGATTCTTCAAACATCCAGCGTTTATCGTACCAACCATGTTCGCCCAAAAAGAATCCTTGGTCAGACGAATAAATCACGATCGTGTTTTTTGCAAGGTCATGGTCGTCCAAATACTTCAGCATGCGGCCAACGCTTTCGTCAACGGCCTTCACTGTGCTTAGGTAGTTTCTCATGTAACGCCGATACTTCCACTGCACGATTTCCTTTTCAGTTAATCGTCCCGCCTTGAAATCGGCGAGGAACTTTTGATTGGCAGGGCCAAAGTGAGCATCCCAGACTTTCTTCTGGGCGTCGTTCATCCGATTGTATTCAGGAGTCCCATATCGGTCTGGAGCAGGCAGTTTGATGTTTCCACGTTCATCGTGGCGGATCTTCACATCGTACGCCCAATCCATATGACGATCGATTTCCATTTCATTGTGTAGCAAAGTCTGAGTGCGATTGGCGTAATCGTCGAATAAGGTTTCAGGCTCTGGGATTTCAACGTTGTCGAAACTTCCCAAATGCCTGAGCGCTGGAGAAAACGTGCGATGGGGTGCCTTGTGCTGGCACATCAAAAAGAAGGGCTTCGAAGTGTCTCGCTGATTCAACCAATCCACTGCTTTGTCAGTTGTTAAATCAGTGGCATAGCCTTCAAACTTCTTATTGGTTCCATCCATTTGAGTAAACACAGGATTGTAGTATGAGCCTTGTCCGGGCAGCACTTCCCAGTGATCGAAACCGACCGGATGAGATTTTAAGTGCCACTTGCCGATGACGGCTGTTGTGTAACCGCCCTTCTGCAGTTCTTTGGCTACGGTCCACTGGCGAGAATCGAAGTTGTTTCCGTTTCTCATGAAGCCGTTGATATGGCTGTGCTTGCCTGTCAGGATGCAGGCTCGAGAAGGTCCACAGATGGAATTTGCACAGAACGAGTTTTGAAAGACAGCACCTTCGTTCGCAATGCGGTCGATGTTAGGAGTCGGTGCGACATTTGCGAGAGGCCCACCGTAAGCAGAGATCGCCTTGATTGCGTGGTCGTCAGAAAACAGAAACAGAATATTCGGGCGATCTTGAGCAACTGCGTGTGAGGCAGATACAAGAAGCAACAGGCAGGCAAGTCGAATTTGCATAAGTATGATTCGGTATGGGATTGAGTGTTGTTGAGGCAGGTTTTGTGTCAACCGATTATCTCTAGATCCACCAAGACACGCAATGAACGG
>CAYTUE010000188.1:0-2253 GCA_964441085.1 uncultured Planctomycetaceae bacterium | reverse complement strand
TTGTCAGTGATTTAAAAAAACTGGTTCATGGCACGCCGGAGCGTCAATGAGACACAGCGCTGCCAGCCACTGTGCTGTCAAACACAGTACCGCCAAACACTGTGCCGCCAAACACAGCGCCGCCAGACGCAGGCATGTCACACATGTTGACGCGAGTGACAAAGACACCATGCAAAGGCTGTGAGGGAAAGGGCAGCTGTTGGAATCGGCCCCGCGCAAGAAAAAGCGATCGTCCTCTTTGCAGAAGCCGATCGCTTGATCAATTTTAGATAGGCGTCAAAGTGAAACAGCAACGCCTATTGACGAGTTTCAAGGACGTACCTCATGAGGTCATTGAATTCTTGTCGGTTCTTAAGCGTCTTAGCAAGCCCGGCAGGCATCAAAGACTTCTTGGATACTTCGATACCATCTTCTTCAATATCACTGATCTTGATCTTGATAGGTTTTGGCTCGGCCAAATTTCTCAAAACGATTTCTTTGTCGTCCTGTGAAACACGAATTCCCGAAATGGTCTTTCCTTCGAGAGTATAGACGGTGACTGAAGCATAGGCTTTGTCGACCAAGGCAGAGGGACGAAGGATGGAATCAACCAGTTGTTCTGGAGTCAGCTTGGTTTTTAGCTTTGTGAGGTCGGGCCCTAATCGTGCGACTCCCTTTGGCGGATGATGGCACGCAAAACACGCAGCACCAGATTCGTAAAACAGTGTTCGGCCACGTCTCGCGTTGCCTTTTTCCATTGCTTCTTTTGCCAGTTGAGACACTGGGGTCGCCATCAGTTCAGCATCCAGTGCATCGTTAGAAAATGCAACAACAGCGGCTCCGTCTCCACCTTTAATTGGATGTTCGGCAAGCAGTTCTTCAGGCTTCCAGAAGGTCGTGCGGTTACTGGTTTCCTTGCGAATTCGAGCCACGCTTTCGGTACTGATCGCTGGCGATTTGTTGCCCCAAGAATTTCTGACAAACGTAAGCACAGCAGCCAACTCTCTGTCCTTCAGCAAAGAACGGAAAGCCGTCATCGGAGGAACTCCTCGAGACGGATCGTAAACTTTGCCATTCACAACAATCTTGCCATGAATGCCATGCAAAGACAGCTTGATTAACCGATCTTCGTCTCCCGTCACCCACGGGCTGCCCAGCAACGGTGGGTAGACATTGGGTGTGCCTTTACCATGAGTTTGGTGGCAAGTGGCACAGTGCGACTCTCGTTGAAATACCTTTGCACCTAAGTCATACACAGCTTTTTCTTTTTCACTGAGATGCTTAGGGGCTCTAAACCTCACGATCTGTGATTCAGCTTTCGAAGCAAATCCGCTGGCTCTCTTGGGATCAATATTCTTCCAAAAGTGTTGCACTGTGGTCGCTGCGACGCCAACGTGCCCGACTTCAGAATTCAGCAAGACATTCAGCAGCTCTTCGTTTTGAGCTCCATGTTGTTGGTGAAGCCAAAGAGCTTCCAGCATGTGATGAGCTTCTTTTTCATCGTTCGGGTCGAAGTCTTTAATCCATTCTTTCGCTGCTGCCAAGACTTCTTGTGAATCACGTTCGCTGAGTTCAACTCGCGTTCGATGGCGAACTCCGTTCACTGGGTGCTTCAGATTTTCAAGCAGAACGGCAATCGGTTCGCCATCGATGGCAACTGGTTTCTGTAAAGGTCGGTCCTTTACGGTCAGACGAACAATTCGGCCATGAACATGGTCTCGATTAGGGTCTCGAATGTTGTGCTGCATGTGCCCGATAATGGCGTTGTGCCAGTCTGATACGTACAACGCGCCGTCTGATCCAATGACTGCATCTGTTGGGCGAAAATTGCGGTCTCGACTGTTGATCAGTTCAAGACCAGGCGTTCCCCAAACATGTCCGAAGGTGCGGTCTCTTTCTGTGCCGTCTCGGTCAAGTTTGTACTGTTTCACGCCAAGAAATCCGATCGTGTTACAGATCAGGAAGTCCTGTTGCAGTTCTTCGGGAAAGTGATTCGAAGACAGAATGGCATTGGCTGCGACCGGACGAAATTCCTTGGTCAGCAGAGTATGCATTTTGAAGCCTTTGGCGTGAGGTCTTACCTGGTAAGACTTGCCTCCAGTACCATCATTTGCGTAGCAGTATCCCCATTTGTCGAAGCTCGTTCCGTGTGGATTCGGAGAGTTTGCGGCATGCGGGGTGATGGCAAATGTGCGAGGGTCAAAACGGTACATGCCAGATCCACCTGTGTTCAGGTTTGATCTCCAAGGTGTTTCATGGTTGTGGACAAGGAAG
>CAYTUE010000187.1:0-5684 GCA_964441085.1 uncultured Planctomycetaceae bacterium | reverse complement strand
CTGCAAAGAACGAACACAGAAATTGGAACAAGATCTTTGAATCAATTTCCACAGAAGGAACCACCTTCTTTCTTCCTAAAACAAACGGCAACCATGGTTCTCGAGCCCTTTGGAGCAAGTTTAGTGACAGCAAAGAATACTGGAGTGCTGTGAAAGGTTTTCTTGTTCAATTTCAAGACTGATGTGGCACAACGAAAGGCTCTGCTTAGGCGGCTGTCCGACAAATGTGATGGTCTTAATTTTTTGAAGAAAACAGGCAACCATTGGAAGGCCACGGCCACTCATTGATTTAAGACATGCATGTTGCAATAGGCATGGCAGTCTGGGTGATCGTCTGATTTTGGTCACATCAATCGCTGTGGGTTGTTTGATGGAGGTGTGTCTTGCTGACCAAACGCTGTGACGACCAAATGCAGTGCTGACCAAGTGCTGTGACGAGAACGTCAATCCCTTGAAAATTTTTTATCAAGATGAACGGACCAATCCAGCACCCTCACAATCATGTTTGGAAAGGCGTTGCTGGCATTCCGTATCACGTTCTTTTTGTTGCGTGTTTCGTCCAGCAAATTTTTTGATGAGTTGGCGTTGCGTTGGCTACCCGTTGAGCGTTGCTGCAGATAAGCTTTGTCATCAGAGGCAGAGCAAAATTTACAGCAACAGCAGGGGCAGAAAACGTTCACATGACAGTATTCCTTGGGATAGATATCGGAACCAGTGGAACGAAAACTCTGGCGGTTCGAGAAGACGGAGAAATCTTGGCGTCTGCCACGGTTGAATATCCTCTTTTTAGTCCTCGCCCCGGTTGGTCAGAGCAAGATCCCGAAGACTGGTGGGTGGCGTCTGCGAAAACGGCCAAGGCTGTGCTAAAGAAAGCTGGGATTAAGCCGCAGGATATTGCTGGAATTGGGCTAAGTGGCCAAATGCATGGCAGCGTGTTTCTCGACAAGCATGGAAAGGTCATTCGCAAGGCTTTGCTTTGGAACGATCAACGAACGACAGCGGAATGCCGTGAGATTGAAAAGCTGGCTGGTGGCCGAAAAAGTTTGATCAAGATGGTAGCCAACCCGGCACTGACTGGGTTTACAGCTCCCAAAATTCTATGGCTGCGAAAAAACGAGCCTCGAAACTTCGATCGAACGACTCAGGTGTTGCTCCCCAAGGACTATGTCAGATTTCGTATGACGGGAGAATTTGCAACCGAAGTCAGTGATGCGTCTGGCACTCTTCTGTTGGATGTTGCAAAGCGACGGTGGTCCAAGAAGTTGCTCACAAAACTGGATCTCAGCAATGATTTATTGCCCAAGGTTTACGAATCCGAAGACGTGACGGGAGTTCTCACAGCAGAAGCTGCCAAAGCCATGGGACTGAAAGCTGGGATTCCAGTGGTTGGTGGTGGAGGTGATCAAGCGGCAGGTGCCATTGGAAATGGAATTGTTCGCAGCGGAGCTGTTTCGGCGACGATGGGGACCAGTGGAGTCGTGTTTGCTCACAGCGATGGAGTTCAGGTGGATCCTGAAGGACGGCTGCATACATTTTGTCATGCTGTTCGAGGCAAGTGGCACGTGATGGGGTGTGTGCTTTCCGCAGGAGGAAGCTTGCAGTGGTTCCGAAATCAGTTGTGCCAGCAGGAAATTGCAGCTGCGAAAAGGAAAAAGATCGATCCATACGAATTGATTACAGAACAAGCGGCTCAGGCTCCTCCGGGCTCCGAAGGGCTTTTCTTTCTACCGTATTTAACGGGTGAAAGAACGCCGTATGCCGACCCGTTCGCGCGAGCTTCTTGGGTTGGGCTCAGTTTGAGGCATGGCAAAGGCCATATGGCTCGCTCTGTCATGGAAGGTGCCACGTGGGCGATGAAGGATTCGATTGAAATTGCGAAGCAGATGCAGATTCCAGTCAAGGAAATCCGATTGTCGGGTGGAGGAGCTCGCAGCGAATTTTGGCGTCAGATGCAAGCTGACATCTACGGTCAGCCCGTTGTGACGATCAACGCCGAGGAGGGGCCCGCTTATGGAGTCGCTTTGCTGGCAGCGGCTGGAACAGGAGCCTACAAAGATGTTGTCCAAGCATGCAAAGCAACGATTCGCGTGGTCACGAAGACAAAACCTGCGACCAAGGCAAAGAAACTTTATGCTCGCAACTACCCTCAGTACCAAAGCTTGTATCAGTCGCTGAAACCCAACTTCCCTGAAATCTGTGAACTGGCTGAAGGCTAAGATGTTTGTGAAAGGGAAATCTCTCTTATTTTCTCTTGTCGACCACAGTTAAGGCGACTGCAGTCAACAGCACCGATTTACTTCACAGGTGATGTGAGCGTTGGTGCTGTGGTAACTCCCTCTGGATCATGGTCAGCAGACAGTCTTTTACGACGACAGATACCACAGCAGGCCGTACAGAATTGCGAGAGCAATCACAGTCTTTACGAACATGGTGAGAGCTGAGCGAAAGATCTTTTCAGGAAGCTCGTAGCGAGTCGCGGAATAGACGACGCTGATAATTGCTGTCAGTGGAATGGCGTAGATCAAAGCAGGCATCGTGAGTTGAATTCTGTCGGAATAGAATAAGGCGAGAACGGTGTGCAGCCATTTTGAGGGCGTGGTGCAGTGAAGTGCTCAGTCACTGCAATTTCTGGAAACGTTATTTCTCATCGTCGTCATTGTCTGGGTCTTCGTCTCCATATCCATATGCTGGGCCGTCGTACGCATCCCAGATTGCCATGACATTGAGTAGGCCAGCAATCCACGTAAAAAGGGCTCCAATGTCAAAAAAGTGGCTCAGCTTATTATGCAGGCGATCGAGTTCTGAGTTGTCTCGGGGAGCTTGGTACCAATTCAGAAAGCTCCGGTCGATGGAGCCTCGTAGCTCGAAGATCTGTTGGTCTTCAAGTTGAGCTTCCCTGATTCCAGACAGCGTGAAAAGACGGTGGGGAGATCCAAACAGTTCTCGCCCCATTGCGACATTGCCTGATACTTCTATCTGAAAGTTTGTTCCGTTTTTTGTTTGCCCAGAAAACGTGCCTATTGCTGAACCAATGGGTCCGGGGGCCAGTTTCAGCTCCCCAGTGACTGGGATGGATAGCCCATTGGCTTTTGCGACTCCTGAAAAACGGCTCTGAATTTCCGTTGTGAGCGTATTGACGACTCCTGAGTCATTCGTAAACCGAAGTTCTTGGAGGAGTGCGGGGAGTGCGGGGAGTCCAACGGCGACTTGGGCCGCATAGCCCAAAGAAAACTTCGAGCCATGACCAGCCTCTGCTGGGTCGGTTTGAACTGATGAGTCCCTTCGAGTGGTGAAAACCACCTCGCTGTAGACGGGCTGCCAGTCTGCCAGCATCATTCCGCCGAAGAATAAAGTCAGGATCCCGCTGGAAAAAATAGCGGCCTTGATTTTCCGGCCCTGATAAAAATGCCCTGCTCCAGGCAGCAAAAAGGCGAGCACGGCAGCAAGTTCTCGTGAACGAAAGCTAATTCGAAGATCTCTCATGACCTCTTTAGATTCAAATATGTAGAAGGTTGGAACTGCGGGCAGATGAACCCGGTGTTGCTTGATTTGAGTTCCAGTGAAGTCGAAAGCCACGCCACCGAGTCATAGGGAACGGCACGACAGGAACTTGATTTGTATCTTGTTTCTGTTCTGAGCAGCATATTGAAATTCGAACGTCACTCAGAAATAACGGGGGATTCTTATTCAAAAGGCCAAGTTGCGAAGCAAAATCTTGGGAAGCTGCATTTAAATTTCCCGCTGCACCATCTCGAAAAGAATCGAAAACCGACCCCTTAGGCCATCCGTTAAAGCAACGCTCCGAAAATTCCACACGTTTCTGAGAGTGCCAAGCCAGCACTGTCTTGGATTCCCCGCATCACAACAAGTGTATGAAAGGAGATGCTGGCAACTGGATGCTGGTAACGGGGATGTGTGAATTGGGGTGGCTGTCGTGAATCTATAAAACTTCCAGCAAAAACAGGCTGTTCCAGCGACTACCGTCGCATGACACAATCACATCAGTGATTCGATGCGGAGAGGCTTTGCCTGTGTTTCTGGCCCCCGCTGCGAAAATTCACAGTAGATTCCGCACAGAAACCGTAGGAAAAGTCAGTGTCCTTTGAAGAAACAATCATGAACATTCTGGTGTTCACCGACAAATAGCCGAACAAAACTGAAAGGAACGTGTCTGATTTTGACGTTTGAAATTCATTTCAAACGTGGAAAACAGAACATCACCACAATGGAACTGTTACCAGTCTCCAAAACTTTCAGTTCTAACCGACAGCGGACTAGACAAGCGGCGGTGACGTCGTAACAATCCGCGACTCGGAAAAAAAACGGGTGTGTAGCTCAGCTGGTTAGAGTGCGGCTCTGATAAAGCCGAGGTCGGAGGTTCGAGTCCTCCCACACCCAATTTCGAAACTTCACTCTGTGAGTTTTACATTGTGAATCTCGATCCGTATGGGGACGTAGCTCAACTGGGAGAGCGCCGCCCTTGCAAGGCGGAGGTTGTCGGTTCGAGCCCGATCGTCTCCACTGTCTCTGACATCGAAATAAAGATGACAAAGACTGTTGACAACCCAAGTGGTTGTCGATACCTTCCCTCGCTCGCCAAAAATGACGTCAGTCAATTTGGCGAGCTGGTGAAGAAAAGCATTCGACAGTTATGCTGTTGTTGCTGACTTCAGTTTTTCAAACCACTTTGTTGGTTTGGGAAAAACATGAGAAAGACTGTTGACAATCCAAGTGGTTGTCGATACCTTCCTCACCCCGCCGAAACGACGTAAGTCCAAGGGCGGCAAGATCTTTGACAATCTGAAAAAGTTTAAGTAGTATCAAACACATGTTTGACGGAAACGTCAATCATGATCTCAGTGCAACAAGTCGTTGTTGTTGCTGAGTGATCATTATCTTGTTTAGTCTATAAGTGAACATTCGCTTGGATGTGAATCTTTGTGGTTAAGCATGTAAGGGCGTGTGGGGGATGTCTAGGCGTTAGAAGGCGATGAAGGGCGTGGAAGGCTGCGATAAGTCTGGAGGAGCTGTCAAACGAGCAATGATTCCAGAATCCCTGAATTACTGCATGCTGAATACATAGGCATGTAGGGCGAACCCGGAGAACTGAAACATCTAAGTACCCGGAGGAAAAGAAAGCAACAGCGATTCCCTCAGTAGCGGCGAGCGAAATGGGAACAGCCCGTCAATTACGAAAGCTAGAAGAATCCATTGGAATGTGGAGCCAAAGAAGGTGAAAGCCCTGTATTTGAAGGCGAGGATGATTGACTATACGAGTAGGGCCGGTCACGAGAAACCCGGTCTGAACATGGGAGGACCATCTCCCAAGGCTAAATACTCTCTAACGACCGATAGTGAAAAGTAGCGTGAGCGAAAGATGAAAAGTACCCCGTCTAGGGGAGTGAAAAGTACCTGAAACCACACGCCTACAAGCTGTCGGAGCACATTAATGTGTGACGGCGTGCCTTTTGCATAATGATCCGGCGAGTTACCGTCGACGGCTTGGTTAAGACCTTCAGGGTCGTAGCCTCAGCGAAAGCGAGTCTGAATAGGGCGTTTTGTCGGCGGCGGTAGACGCGAAACCTGGTGATCTACCCATGGGCAGGTTGAAGCGCGGGTAAGACTGCGTGGAGGACCGAACCCACTTATGTTGAAAAATGAGGGGATGACCTGTGGGGAGGAGT
>CAYTUE010000186.1:0-5704 GCA_964441085.1 uncultured Planctomycetaceae bacterium | reverse complement strand
CGGCTGGAGTCTTCGGCCAGTGGGCGAGTCGAGTTTCATATTCAATGACCAACTGAGACAACAAAGACGATGCTTCTGATGCAACGACGGCTGGGACTGGGGTGATCAAAGGAGTCGCAGCCGCTTGACTGTTTTGCTGTTCTTGTTCGACTTCAGCGAACCGATTGGCTTCTGCCGCACTTGCTTCTGCCGTTCGCTTTTCACGGTCTCGAAAGACGCTCCACGGATTCGGCAATTTTGGAATCTGAGGAAGCCAAATTCGGCTTGCCACACCATCTTCATTGGGATCGTAAAGGCCCTTTAAACGACCTAACATCGAATCATCGAGATCAGGATTGACCGCCGCCGCAGCGTCTTCCAGAATTGTGTCCAGTGCAGCAGTTTTAGTTTCAGGACCAGCAGGCGGTGGAAAAGGATGTTCCAAACTTACGGCAGTCGCTGGAGTCCCACTGTTGGATGGGTGCACGTTTTCGGCATCAGTTCCCAGCGAATCGCCATGGACCAAGTCGTTTCGCAGCAAACCCGCTCCCACTGAATTGGGAGCTGCTGGATTCGCTGGGCGATTCCCAATGGTCTGAAAGGGATTGCTTGTGGCTTGAGCGGTTGTTGGATTCTGTTTAACCACCCCGGGAATAATCTGGATCCCCGACGACTGATTTGACGCTGCAGAAACTTGGTTGGATGAAGTGATTGATGAATGCCCAGAAGCTGATCCGGCATTCAATATGTCCCAACGAGCCTTTTTATCAGCAAGGACTTCACCGCTGCTCATTGGATTCAGTGACCGTTGATTCATAAAGGCTCGAAGCTGATCAACGTTGAACCCGATGCTGTTTTGCCCCTGATTCGAAGCAGGTTGTAATGTGATGGCGGATTCACTGGCGTCGGGGCGTCGATCGATGGCATCCGGAATCTGAAGAGCCCCTTGAGCATTCGGCTGCAATGCAAACGACGAGACAGTAGGCCGTTGTCGAGTCGGAGACAAGGCTCCGCTGTTTGCCGCTGGAATGACGGCATTGGTTAACGAGATGGGAGAAGTTTGCTGCTGCGGAATGTCACTTTGAGTCAGTCGGCCCAACGAAATCCTGGGAGAGACTGTTTGTGAATGTCCAGAAGAAGGCGATTCCACTGACAGTGTCGAATCTTGCGATCGAAACGTCGTTTCAGAATCGAGTGTTGTTTCATGATTTCTGAAACGATCACCCGTCATGTGATCTTTGTCTGCAGTCCGAGCATCGACAGGGTCTGTTACCGAAGCCAGATACGTGGACGATCGTTGGCTGATTGACGCGCGAGGTCTCAACGACGACCGGTTTAATCCCAAGTAGTGCAAACAGCCTGTGGTGCAGAGGCAAGTCGCTGCCAGAAGGCTGAAAGCGGCGAATCGAAATATCAAGATGAAGTTTTTCACCTTGGCACGATAGCTGATATTGACCATCCCCCGACAGATGTCCTGAGCAGTTCTGAGCCGACGTTTTAACGTTCAAATTCAGATCGACGCAAAGTTCGGCAAGATCTGCATCAAGCAACTGGCAAGGCGCATCGTCATGCGAGAGGCCAGCAATCGAGAGGGCAACTTGAGGGCGATCGAACTCAGAAAAGGCTGCTACCTTTGCGGCAATGTGTCTCCCTACGGGTTGGGCTGAAAGCGATCTTGACCTCAACGCCATTTTTGCGGTGTAATATCGCTGGTTTCTTGTTTCGCGACTGAATGGAATTGGTCGATCGACGGATCAGAATGCGCTTGCCGCTCTGAAATTGCATGATGCTTGGTACGTTTGACAGATATCTTATCGCTCGCTTCTTCCATACCTTTGTGATCTTTTTGATTGCGACGTACGGGCTGTTTATCGTCATCGATTTGTTCACCAACATGGACGAATTCCAAGAAGTTGGTCGCACGATCGTCGATGGTGAAGTGGTTGATGATTTGGAAGGCGTGCCCAAACTGATTGCGGTGACAGGCAGCATTGTCCGGTACTACGGAATTCGTGCCTCAGAATTCTTTGAACTCACAGGCCCCATTTTAATTGTGGTGGCAGCAATCACTGTCTTGGGTTTATTGGAAAAGAATTCAGAGTCCCATCCCATTCTTGCCGCTGGTATCCCGGCCTTCAGGTTGTTGAAACCTCTGCTGCTGTCTGCTGCTTTGTTAAATCTTCTATTGGTGGTCAATCAAGAAGCCGTGATGCCAGCATTAGCGACTGCATTGCAAACTGATCGAGGCAGTGCATCTGCGGAGACTCAAAAAGTCGAACCAGTCTACGACTATCCCAACTACATGATGCACATCGATGGTAAGGAAGTGATCATTGAAGATCGCAAACTTGTCGAGGCATCCTTTGCGTTGCCTCCTGAGCTTTCCAACCAAGTGTATACTCTGAAATGTGAAGCCGCCGTCTTTATGCCGGGCAACGATCGCCACGAATCGGGTTGGCTGTTGAAAAACCTAACAGGACTGTTCGACGAAACGACTCTCACAGACGAAGGTCGCAAGCGAATCATCGCCAGAGACAATGGCAAGGATGTGTTTATCGTTTCTGATGTTAGTTTCGATCAGCTGTATAATCGAGTCAGCAATGTGAAGCTGCTTTCATCGATGGACCTGATTGATCGCATTCGCAACCCATCCACTGGCCCCATTCCCGTTGTTCGCCAAAGTATCGCGTTGCATTCTCGGGTCACTCGGCCGATCCTGTCGCTGCTTGCCGTCGCGATGTCGTTGCCGTTGGTGATGAGACGCGAAAGTCGCAGCTTGATTATGAACATGACGATCTGTGCGGCAGTCACTGGATTCTTCTATGTGTTTACTCAGGCCTTCCATGCTCTGGGGGCCACTCCATTTGTACGCCCCGACTTGGCCGCATGGTGTCCTGTGATTGTGATTGGTGCGGCAACTATGTGGATCAGCGGGTACGCGCAAACATAGGCTCAACACAGGTTGCCCGTCATTTGTGTCAAGCCAATGCAAATCGTGAGTGCCTGCGAATTTGATTCGCTGAGAATCTCGGACCACATCACAACAGATTTGAATTGTCGAGACGGCCTGGTCGCCTGGTCGCCTGGTCGCTGCGTTGATGGTAAACGGCTTTTCATCTTTCAACGATCATTCTGCCAGCCAGTTGTCGTGAT
The DNA here is from genome assembly GCA_964441085.1 of uncultured Planctomycetaceae bacterium. Classification (GTDB taxonomy): domain Bacteria; phylum Planctomycetota; class Planctomycetia; order Planctomycetales; family Planctomycetaceae; genus Fuerstiella. The sequence continues at coordinate 2,572 of CAYTUE010000186.1, read as the reverse complement.
CCGCTCGCTCGTAATCTTTCCCATCGATCTTCAACGGAATCGGCGTTATGGCAGCCCACTTTTCAATCTCTGGTATCGTTCCTCCCCTGGTTACTCCACTGGCTGCCAGAAACCAACTGGACCGCCCAGGGCTTCAACGCCTACTGAACCATGTGATTGAAGCGGGAGTTTCCGGAGTCTTTATGCTAGGGACGACGGGCGAAGCTCCCAGTTTAAGCTATCGCCTGCGGCGCGAAGTCATTTCCGAGACCGTTCAAATCGTCAATGGTCGAGTGCCTGTTTTGGTAGGAGTCACCGATACCGCATTTGTGGAAACGGTTGATCTCGCTAAGCACGCTGCAAATGCTGGAGCCGCTGCCGCCGTCCTGACGACTCCGTATTACTTTCCCGCTGGTCAAACAGAATTGACCGCCTACATCCGCAATATCGCTCTCGAAATCTCACTGCCATTGATGCTGTACAATATGCCTGGTTTAACCAAAGTTTGGTTCGACATCGAAACCTTGGACCTGTTAAGCGACATCGAATCCATTGTGGGAGTCAAAGACAGCAGTGGGGATCTCGACTATTTTCAGCGGCTATGTGGCTTAAAGAAAAAACGCCCTGACTGGAGTATCCTTATTGGCCCAGAATCCAAACTCAGCGAAGCGATGGCCGCAGGAGCTGACGGAGGCGTCAATGGAGGAGCCAATATCTTTCCTGCCTTATTCGTGAAATGGTACCATGCATTGGCTGCCCAAGACCAAGCAACAGCTGCTGCTTGTCGACAGCAGGTGAATACTCTGCACCAGATTTACGACGTTGGAAAATATGCGTCTCGACATATCAAGGCCACCAAATCGGCGTTGTCGATCTTAGAAATCTGCAACGATCTGCCAGCTGACCCCTTCCATGCATTTCTGGCTCCAGAACGAGCCAAAGTCGAAGCGATTTTGCGCGAAGTTCAGACACCCTGATTTTCACATGCCGATGTTGCACACGTGGTATGCTTTCAGCAAGAGATCTTCGTACGGTACAGCGATTCGCCCGGCTGCATTTTCTACGGCAACCGACTTTGCTGAAGTTACGGTGCGGGGTGTTCCCAAGGTGCTCGATAAGGACGAGCAAGTTTGCTGTTGGCTTCTTTGTCGTCGACCACTTTGCCGGTAGCAGAATCCCAGTGTAGCGTTCTTCCAAGTTCCAATGACAGATTCGCCAAAACGCAACTTGCGGTTGAAATCTGGCCTTCTTCAATGTCAGACACTGGCTTCTGCCGAGTATCGATGCATGATAAGAAGTTCTTTAAGTGGTTTCGAATCGCGGGAGCCACATGCTTTTCCAAACGCTCTTCTGTCTTGTCTTCGGGGTATTCATCCAGTTCATAAACCACATCACCGTGTTGAGCTTCCGTTCCGCGTTTTACTTCATCACTGGGATTGGTTTCGTCACGAACTTCAACCTCGCTATCAACAGTCGGAATAAAGTCCCACTGTTTGGTGCTTAGCTTTAATGTTCCTTGGCTGCCATAAATGATGGCTCCCCAAGGATAATCTTTATCCGGAGCATCTCCCCACGATCGATGCTGCCAAACCACAGGGAAATCGGGATGCTGAAAGGTTGCCGTTTGAGTATCCGTGGTGTTGGCTTTGGCATCCGTTTGAACATAGATGCCTCCGTGAGAACTGATGGTGGATGGCCAGCCCAGTTTTAACATCCAGCGAACCATGTCGTACATGGGAATGCATGCTTCCGCCAAAATCCCATTGCTGTATTCTGTGAAGGATCGCCACGTCCGAGGATGAACCAGTTCGTTGTAAGGCTTCATCGGCGCAGGCCCCGTCCACATGTTGTAGTCGAGATTCACAGGGGGCACGGTGTCTGCAGGGTTTGACTCACTTCTGAGATGGTTGTAGCAGAAAATTTCCACCATCCCGATGTCTCCCAGCAGCCCAGCATCGATGATCTTTTCTTTGGCATCGATTAAGTGAGGCGTGCTGCGGTGGTGAGTGCCCACTTGGCACACTTTGCTAAGCCGGCGAGCCGTTGCCAGAATGGCCTGCCCTTCCACCACATCGATTCCGACAGGAGTCTGCAGCCACAAGTCGGCTCCTGCTTCCATGGCAGCGATGGCAGGAAGTGCGTGCCAGTGGTCGGGGGTATCAACCAACACGATATCGAACTGCTGACTCTCCAGCATCTTGCGATAGTCTTTGAACGTTGCGGGAACCTTGCCCGATTTTTGACGAGCCGACACTTTTGCAGCGGCATCCGCCAGCATCACACTGTCGACATCACACAGACTCGTGACTTCGACATCCGCGACTTGCAAGAGACGAAACAGATCACTTTTCCCATACCAGCCCGTGCCGATGACTCCTACTTTTTTTGGAGCAGCAAGACCGCGAGCAAACAAAGCCGGAGCCAGCCCAGCAGCGGTCACAGCAGATGTGGTGGAAAGAAAACTGCGTCGGTTCAGCATGGTGATACGATTTGACGGAAGTGCAAAACAAAGCGGGATTGGGGTTGGACTTCCTGAACTGTATCCAATTTACCCGCGATGTTAAGCATCAAAATACCGCATTACTTCAAGAGT
>CAYTUE010000185.1:0-5739 GCA_964441085.1 uncultured Planctomycetaceae bacterium | reverse complement strand
CATTTCAGTCTCATGACGATTGGTTTTCAGCGTGATTCGGTTCTTTTGCTTAGCCGATAGTACTTCAAGCCCGGCAAAAAGAACGTCAGTCCACTGATGATCCCGAAAAGCGAAATACTAAAGTTCGGTCGGCCAAAATAGCTGTCCATCGCAGCCATGAAAATGGCTCCTAAAAACAAAGCGGCAGAGTGCAGATAAAAGATGCCCGACAGCATGCCAGCCTTCGCCAAAAATACGATTCCCGCAATGCAGCCCAATACGGGAGACAATGTTAAGACGGGAGCCGCAATTAAGTATTCCACCCAATACAAGGCCGACGATGCCAGCATACTTCCCGCCCACACATGAGCAATCTGCCGCTCGATAAACGTAATCGGTCCAGATTTGCGGCGAAGATTCCAAAACACCAACGCCCACGAACTTAAACCAATCACCCACAGGCCCACGTACGGCAGACGAGAAACAACGTGAGCCACCTGAAACACATTTGTTGTCAGACACAAGGCGAATAACACAAAACCGTGCCACATCCACAGCAGCCCCCAGTTTTGCAGGACGCTGATATGATGAGATTCACGAAAGATGCGAGTCATCACATTGGTCATCGTAGACTGCCTAGCAGCCACTGGCTCACCGTCTAACCATGCTCGCAAGTCGTCCGCGAGTTCTGCTGTGCTGCGATATCTGAGATCCTGAGGTTTCTGCAGGCATTTCATCACCACCATTTCAAGGTCGGTATTGATCGCCGAATTTAAGACTCGAACAGAAATCGGATGCTGTTCCATCACCATAAGCAAAGTATCAAAGGGAGTCGCCGCTTGAAAAGGAGGGCGACCTGTTAACAGCGCGTATAAGATGGCCCCAAGGCTGTAGAGATCAGACGTTGAATTGACAGACTCGACATCCCCCGCAGCTTGTTCTGGAGACATCCATGATGGAGTTCCTAAGATGGCTCCGGTAGCCGTTAAGTTGTTTTCAAGACTGCGATCATCAACAACTCGTGAATCGTCGGTATTTGGTAAACGCTTGGCCAAACCAAAGTCTGTTACAAAAGGGACTCCTTTGTCGGACAGCAAGATATTCGAAGGTTTTAAATCGCGGTGCAGAACACCTGCTTGATGAGCCGCTCCAATGGCGTCGACAATCGGCAGCAACAGTTGAACGGCCGCTTCCGCCGACATGGGACCGTTCACCAATTGATCTGCCAGAGTCGTGCCTTTGATGTACTGCATGCTAAACCACGGTTGTCCATTCAATTCGCCCACTTCATACACGGGAACGATGGAAGGATGAGACAACCGAGCAGCAGCCAACGCTTCGGATCGCAATCGAGCCAAATCTTGGCTCGATGCAAACGCGGCGTTCGGAATCATCTTGAGTGCCACGATGCGGTTCAGTTTTTTTTGGTAAGCTCGATACACGGCCCCCATACCACCTCGCCCCACTTCTTCAAGCAACTGATAGTCACCAATCGTATCCGGAACACCCGGTTGAAGCAGGCCCGATTGAAGCAGGCCTGGCGGATGAAGGTCTGGCGAATGCAGGTTCGGCAAGTCATCGATTGGCGGTTGAGCACTTGCGGCTGTGGGAACGGCGGTGGCGTCATACGCGGCGAAACTGGCTGCGTTTCGCATTGCGATATCCGACGCAATCATCGCTGTGGCGTAAAGTTCTCGCAGTTCCGCTTGCAGGTCGGGATGTTTGGCAATGGCTGAATTTAACGAAGCAGCCGACGATCCTTCCTTTGATTGGTGGATCAATTCATCCAAAACGGTGGCAAGTCGTCGTTCTTGCTCTTCAGTCAGTGCTGAGTTTTCATGCATGAGACGGTTGCTCTGTGAACGAAGTTCATCTATGGACTGTGCCGTTGATTTCGGAAATGAAATCAGACCCAATTCGATCAACGAAACCATGAAGCATCGGCCAACGATGTTTCGATTCAATCAATGGACCGTCGGTCTTGAATTTTCTTCACTGTTTTAGGTGGTGAAGAATTGAGACTTCAACCAAGTACCGAAGAATCGATACTTCAGGGCCTGTTTCCACGTTAACCAATTCGGTTCCTGAATTCACTCAACCAAGAAAATAAGCAGCAGTTGTTATGTCAGCCGTTCCTGATGCTCACCAAATTCGACTTGCTGGCCCGTGGCAAACCAAAGTGGAATCGGGCTCGCGCGAACGCCGACAGCTTCCCTTTTGTGCCGCAGGTGATAACGCTGCCCTCACTGTGTACCGATCCTTTAACGGTTCCGAAGGCATTTTGGCGGCTCCGACAGTACGAATTCGAATCCAGTTCGAAGGTTCGGAACCATCCGTGCAACTCAATCAACAGGTGATCACCACGTGGATTGAAACTGGCAATGCAGGTCACTTGGAATTCGATGTCACCCACATCATCCAAAAAAGCAATTCACTGATGTTGACCTGTTGTCGTCAATCAGGTGATCGAATCACGGACGTTTGCCTGCTGGTTTTCGACGAGTAAATAAGCTTGAGTTTCCAGCCCGTTGAACTGGGCTAGGCAAATGGATGGGCCTGCGGCCCATGAAGAACCAACACAAGAACAACCAACACAGGATTTTCATTCTCCGTATGTGCTGCTTGCTGTCTTCTGAAGAATCACCAGCAAAATCAACGCCGCAATTCATCTGGTCGTTTTTTCTATTTTCTATGCTGGCTTCCTCTTGACCAGTTTTGACCCACGCCCTAAATTGTGGTTAACTGTCAACAACAACTTTGATTGCACGGAAGACATCTCATGTTGGTACTCTCTCGAAAAATTCGCGAACAAGTCCTGATTCCCGGTTCAAACATTCGGATCACTGTTTTAAGCATTGGGACGAACCGGGTTCAATTGGGCTTCGAAGCACCCCCCGACGTGCATATCACTCGCCCAGAAATTATCGTCGATCTGGCGGGCTCAGATGCTTCTCAGGTGCTTCCTGTATCAGGGCAGTCTGTTCGAGAAGTGACTTTTCGAGCAGAACCAATCACCAGCGGTGGGCCAGCTTAGCACGCTTTGAGGTTCGATCATCAAACTTGAAGCGGGCGTGATGCTGGTGCGAGTGATTTGGGTAAGTTAAGGCGGCGGCTTTCTGCTTCCGCCCGCTCCCCCAAAAATGACTACTAAAAAATGACTACCGCAGAATGGTATCTGTTGGCTCATCAGCCATCATAAATTCAGGGGCATCATCCAGCTCGACGGTCAGGTCGAGCATTTCGGGAGCCGCTTCTTGAGTCACATCAGGCAAGATCCCAATCGACGTGACAGTGGCATGAGTCAAAAACATGAGCAACCCAATGGCAACTCCATTCGGTAATGCTTCTCGCCCCAGAAACTTCAACGCACTTCCCGATGATCGCTTGAGCTTAATGCGAGTTCCATCCCACTGAACGCTGTACACTTCATCTAAAATCAGATGAGACAAAAAGCCCAAGGCAACGGCTCCCGCCATCAACCCACGAACTCGTTGTTCATCGCTGGCGTAGCTCAAGAAGGTTAATTCCGCCGAAATCAACAAGGCCGGAATACTGTGAAACATTCCTCGATGAACGGTCAGTCGCCCTAAAATACTGGCGCCCCCGTACCGCACAATTCCATACAGCAGCAAGGCGAACAACATGGCTCGATCCCCGCTGATTCCCAACGCATTTGTATGTTGCAACAACATCAGCGGGGCGACAGCTCCGGTAATCGCAGACAGTTCTCGCACCGGACGGCCTGTTTGAGAATCCAAGTCAGGCAACATCCCAGCAACCCAACCCAGAATGGCGGCAATGATCGCTTGAGACAGCGAAAAACCGAACATGAATACTGCGGCAAAGCCATAGGCTCCTCCCAGAAATCCACTCACGGTAATATGTTCTCGATATGCTGCCATGGAAACAAACTGAAGCCCGTGGTGACGATCATGCAAATCGTCGACCTGTGACAAAACCGTATTGTGGATTTTCTGAGCGACCTAGAACAGATCGAACTGTGAAATCGTAGCGCCGAAGCACATCTCAGGCCATGTGTTCCAGATGAATTCAGATAGACTCTGGCAACCATTCCGCCCCCGCCTCCCGAACCGGCAAGATACGCCGAGTTTCACTTACCGCTACACCTTCACTCCACCTTAACAGTATGCCTGATTCCGAAGACCATGCAGACATCATCATCGCTGGAGCCAGCGTTCGCAGCTTGGCCCAATCCGCATTAACGTGTGGCTTGCGGCCGATTTGCATTGACCTGTTTTGCGATGCAGACCTACGAAGGCTGATTTCACAGGCTGGCCTTTCTGAATTTCATGTTCGCCAGATATCCAGCTTCGACCAAGTAAAAAGCCGACTTGCAGATGTCGACGAACGGATTCCGCTATTGCCTGTGGGAGGATTTGAATTTTGTTATGGCGAATTGGAACAGATTGAAACCATTCGACAAATTTTGGCGATGCCAAATCATGTCACTGCGGAACTCGTCAACCCGGCAATTGTGTTTCCAAGGCTGAAGGCCGCCGGAATCTTTGTTCCAGATTTCTTTTCCCTCACACCATGTGCGAACGACAGAAGTTCGGCTCTTAGAAGCAACAATCAGCCAGCTGATGAATCGTCATCCTGCTTTTCAACTTGGCCCACCGCTGACAACCAATGGTTAAAGAAGAACGGGCAGTCGTCGGGAGGCCATTCCGTTCACAGGATTCCTCACGAGCAACTTCAGCATGTTGCCGTACAACTGCAACCAACCGAATTCCTTCAACAAGAAATCACGGGAGTCCCCTGTTCGGCCACTTTTTTTATACCACAGAACGAGGCGGCAGTTCTGCTGGGATGTGCCATTCAGCTTTGTGGCGAAGAAGCACTGAATGCCACTGGTTTTCAATTTTGTGGAAACGCAGGGCCTTTGCAATTTCATCAATCGGCAATCTCACAGCTACAGCGAATCGCAACCTGCCTGCAAACACATTGGCCGTTAACTGGAGTTTTCGGAATCGACTTCATTTGGAATGCCGGCAACCTGTTTGTCATCGAAATCAATCCTCGGCTGACTGCGTCTCATGAAATTCACGAGAGCCAGCATTTTAACCAACCGAATCATTTGCAGTTGCATTGCTCCGCATTTCAGTCACGCAGATTCGACATCGACGATTCTGCTGTTTTGCAATCAACAGGAGATCGAGTGCAATGTCGCTGGATTTTGTACAGCGATCATACGTTGACGGTGACGCCGGAAACGACCGCACGTTTGGCTGGTCATCAGCATTCTGATTCCCAACAAGATGGCCACTTCTGGTTCAGCGATATCCCAGAAGCAGAGACAGTCATCGAAGCGTCGGCCCCATTTTGCAGCATCAATTTGATTGTCGACCGCATTGAAAACTTGTTAGCGGAGTGGTTGAAAATCCAGCAGCATATCGCCGCTGCGGCACCGATTATCAACACGCATGCGATGCCTGAAATGGTGGGTAGGCTGCAGACTCGCATGTTAGAAATTCAAGGTTTTTGCAGTTGACAATGTTCGGATCAGCAACGACTGCGGTTGCGAGCCGCAGTCGTTTTGCAAATTGCTTCAAAGTAGGTTGCCCCCAAGAATGCGGACAGCTTTAATCCTGGAGTCGTTTCACAAGAACCCTGTTTTCTCTTGAAAAATATAGAAAACACGTGATCTCAATGTGTTCAGGCACCGTTTTCTTTGAAGACGGCACGGTCAGCAACCAGTGTTGCTGTTGAAAGCATGACTGCATCCATATCGAATTTGGT
>CAYTUE010000184.1:0-5776 GCA_964441085.1 uncultured Planctomycetaceae bacterium | reverse complement strand
GCCCAGCAAAACACTGGCCCACCAAAACACTAGCCCAGACATTCACCACAAACATGACCTGACGATGTGGTGCCACCCCGCAAGCCAATCGTGGCAGCGAACTGTGCTGCTGAGCCGCACAAAACGTCTCACATGCCCCCTTCGCAGCCTTTTTCGAAGCATTTGCCGCCAAATCTACTACGAAACACCCCAAAACTCGCTAAATTGCCGAGACAACGTGACCCGCTCCTGATTGAACGGATTTCCCTTCAGGCATTCACGGCGAGCAAAAAGTGCTTGTCGAAGCAGACAGTGACCAGTTCAATATCACGGATGGATCGCGCTCGGTGTGACATGACGGTGTACACCTTCATTGTGAGATATTGGATCTCGCAATGAGCCCCATCAGCTGGCATCGCCATGACGCTATGCAAGCTGACTCATTTTTGCATGCAACCCATGGAACATCAGCAGTTCATCTTTATCAATATTTCCAGCCCGCAGTGGCTGGTGTACAGCGCCGTCTTGCTGCTTGCGATCTTCTTTCGCTTCTCTCGCATCTGGTCTGTCCGCAATCTCGACCTGCTGCTGCTATTGACTCTTTCCGGCACCATTGTTGTTTCAGCCACCTTGGATCCTCAAGCGAAGCCATTAGTAACAAACGATGCCACCGAAAACGATTCATTGCGAGCAGACTCTGCTACCAAAACACCTGACGAGCTCCCAAGCGTTGCCCCTCCTAATATCATGGCACCATCCGTGGACCCTGTTTATCGATGGGTGACTGTCGCTGGCTTAATCTTGTCTGTTTTACTTGTGGTGCGTCTGATCTTTGACGAATCCCTGACTCGAAGACCGCGGCTCGAACAAAACATGAACAAAGCTGGGCTCACCTTCTTACTGGTCCCTGCGTTCTTTATTCTGATGACGGCCGTCTTTCTTAAGCCACCTCCTCCCAGAAATTTTGTCCCGTTTCAAACCGGTGATGCACTCCTCAACAAAACAGAATCAAACGTTGCAACCATTGACGCCGCCGATACTCCGCCTCCCGTGGAAACAATTATTGCTGCCACAGCACAAAAAATGGCTCAACTGTCAGGACAAGTCAGCAAAACCGAAAAATCTTCGGTCAGCACAAAGGAAAACAACCCCAATGCAATGCTGGCTCAGTTAATCATTCTGCTTTCACACACAGCCGTCGTGCTCGGGTTGCTGTACATCGGTCGCCGACATTTCAACAGCGTTCAGCTGGGAATTTCGATGTGCTGTCTCTATCTGATTCTGCCGTGTACGGCCTACTATGTTCATCGAGTCAGCCATGTGGTCCCAGCAGCCTGCATGACGTGGGCAGTCGCCAGTTACCGAAAGCCGGTTGTCGCTGGAATCCTTTTGGGGCTTTCATGTGGAACTCTGTTCTTCGCCATCTTTCTGCTACCACTTTGGGCCGTGTTCTACGGACGAAAAGGGAGTGTTCGATTCGGACTTTCCTTAGCAGGTGTCGCAGCCGTATTGTTCGCAACTCTGGCATGGACTTCAAACACGACTTCTTCCTTCGTCAGTAAATTGGTTGTCACAGCCAACTGGTCTGCCTTCCGCCTGTTTGATGCAGCCACTCCGTTACCGGAACATGCGGTCGGACAAATGTTTCTTCGCTTTGTCTTGGCAATCCTGTTCTTTCTCATGCTGGTGGCCCTAACCGTGCTCCCTCGAAAAAGAAATCTCGAAAATCTGCTCGCCAGTTCAACAGCTGTCATCATTACCGCACAGCTTTGGTACCCCGACGACATTGGCAGTTACATCCTGTGGTATCTGCCACTCTTCCTGCTGGTCATGTTTCGACCACGGCTTGATCGTTTTGTGCCCCCTGAAATCGACGATCCTTCAACCACAGCTCGACTGCCCGAAGAAAGCGTAAATTCTGGTGGTGGCGGTTTGTCGAGAGTCACACTGTACAGTTAGAATCTGACTTTGAGGCGATTCAAAAGTATTCGCCGAACTTCCAGCCTAACTCGATCGAAACGCGATGCTCGCTCTTCCTCAAGCTATCGAACATAACCACGCCATCGACCGTCGCAGATTTCTTACCGCGTCAACAGCAACTGCCGTCTGCTCATCCGCATGGGCTCATCCACATCACCAGACCAAAACTGGTAACACCAACCCTCAGCCACGCGTCGTAAAAGTCATCCTGCAAGGAGGACCATCTCAAATCGATCTGTGGGATATGAAACCAAACGCGAGAAGCGATATTCGAGGATCATTTCAACCAATTCGCACCAACGTCACCGGAATCCACATCTCAGAAACCCTTCCTTGCATCGCCACCATGATGGACCAGTTCACCATCGTCAGATCGATCACAGGCTCTGCCGGCAGCCACAATTTGATTCAAGCAGAAACTGGATTTCCCGCTGATGTCCGTCATCCAAGCCAACAGCGAAACCACTCCAACGCAGCCCAATTGGCCTCTCCCCGCTACGCCTCAACATTTTCACATGTGAAAAGTCTGCTGCAAGACGGACATACAGACATCGTGCTTCGATTCGGTCACTGGGATCACCACCAACAGCTGGCTCCAGCCATCAAACAAATCGCAGGACAGTTCGATCAGCAATTCGTTCGATTGATCGGGTCTCTTTCAAACACTGGGCTTCTGGAGCAAACCACCATTCTTGTATGGGCAGAATTCGGGCGTTCTCCTTACATCAATGCTGCCGGTGGTCGAGACCACTGGCCTGCGGTCAATTCCGCGTTCATTGCAGGAGGACCAGTTTCACGAGGCAACGTTTGGGGAGCAACCAGTGCCGACGGAAGCCATATCACAGATGCTCCCATTCGCATGAACGAACTGCTTCAGCAATGCCACCAGTCCGCAACTGCGTGTCTCACATGAGTCAGCAATTTGTCATCTTGGAACACGATCATCCCTTTCTGCACTGGGACTTCTTACTCGATAATGGTGATACGCTCAATGCGTGGCGGCTGTTGTCGCCCCTAGCAACTGACCGCTGGATCACTGCTGAAGTTTTACCCGATCATCGACGGATCTACTTGGAATACGAAGGCGAAGTGAGTGGTGGTCGAGGCAGCGTTCAGCGGATCTTAAACGGACGATATCAGGAATTACCAAACAGAAACTCCAGCGAACGCCACTTCACAATCACAAACTGTCAGTTCTGCCAACTTGCCATCCAGCGCAGCAAACAGGATGGTTCATCCGAATGGCGGTTCCAATGACACACCATCAAAACCTGAAGTCGCAAGTCAACCAACGGCTTCAACAGCTTAAGTCTGACAATCTCTACCGAACTGCAAAATCGATCACCAACAATGCAGATGGAACCTGTGTCTTCCAAGGTCGCACGATCGTCAACTTTTCAGGCAATGACTATCTCAACTTAGCTCACGATACGGCATCCAGCCCGCAGTACCAACAGGTCGCAAATTCAATCGTGGGTTCCACCGCCAGCGCACTCGTGAGCGGACGCAGTATTTGGCACGAACGCTTGGAAAAACAACTGGCTCAGTTCGAAGAAACGGAAGCTGCCTTACTTTTCCCGACTGGCTACGCCGCAAACTTGGGAATCATGACAGGACTGGTTCAATCGGAAGACCTCGTCCTGTGCGACAAAGACAACCACGCGAGCATCATTGACGCCTGCCGCCAGTGCGCCGGACGAATGCTGGTATTTCGGCGAGATCGATTAGACCAGCTCGAACGCACACTCCAAAAACGAAGAACCGAATTTCGTCATGCCTTCATCGTCTGCGATGGAGTCTACAGCATGGACGGAACCGTTCCCGACCTAAAACGCATTGTCAAATTGGCCGAACGCTTTGAAGCAGCCGTTATTGTCGATGAAGCGCACGGAACAGGAATCCTCGGAAAAAATGGTCGAGGAGCCAGCGAAGCGTGTGAAGTAGAAAACCAAATCTTCGCTCGCATTGGCACGATGAGTAAAGCCATGGGAGGCATTGGCGGCTTCGTCGTTTCAAATCAAGCCACGATCGACCTGCTGCGGCACACGGCAAGAACTCAGTTCTTTTCCACCGCGCTGCCTCCTGCCATCTGTGCCGCGATGTTGGAATCTCTTCGCATCATCCAGTCTGAACCCAACCGACGATTGACTTTGCAGTCACTCGTACAGCAGGCTCATTACTTGTGCCAAGAGTTCCAATTACAAACCATTGAATCAGGGTTGGCACCCATCATTCCCATTGTTATTGGGAACAGCCTGCTGGTTCAGCAGGTATCCCAACAACTTTTAGAACAAGGATTCCTTGTTCCCGCGATTCGCCCACCCACCGTGAAATCCGGAACAGACCGCCTGCGACTTTCATTAAACATTCATCACACGACTGATCAAATTCGACAAGTGTGCCAGATCGTAAAACAACACTGCAGGTAGTATCCCCACATCTCAGCACAACGCGAACCAGCGATTTCTTGGGGCAACCTTAAAACTGATACTGACGTATTGCCTCTTCAGTAAACTGCACGCTGTAGCCGGCAGCCATCGGCGCTTGATAGTGTCCGTTTTCCATGATTACCGGATGCAAAACGTGCTCATGCAAATGATCCGAGTACTCGGTCACTCGATCTTCCATCGTGCCAGACACACACAAATAATCGATCATGCTTAAATGCTGAACGTATTCGCACAAACCCACTCCTCCCGCATGAGGACACACGGGAACTTTAGACTTCGCTGCGAGCAACAAGACGGCCAAAACTTCGTTGACTCCACCAAGTCGGCAACTATCAATTTGACAAACTTGCATTCCTCCAGCCTGCAAGAATTGCTTAAACATGATTCGGTTGTGACACATTTCTCCTGTTGCAACTCGAATCGGGCTGACAGCCTTGGAAATCGCAGCGTGGCCCAAAATATCATCGGGAAACGTGGGTTCTTCCACGAACCAAGGGTTAAATTCTGCCAGCTGCTGAATCCACTGAATCGCTTCAGGTACATCCCAAACCTGATTCGCATCGATCATCATTTTTGCATCATCACCCATTTCCGCTCTCAGCAACCCACACCGTCGGCGATCATCTTCTAGGTCTCGACCAACCTTAATCTTGAAGTGATTCCAACCTCGAGCCTTCAAGTCAGCACACTTTTGCTTCAGCTGTTCATCTGAATAGCCAAGCCATCCAGCTGATGTCGTATAACTGGGATACCCTTGATCCAACAGATGCTGCAACCGCTCTTCTCGCCCATCTCGAACGCTCTCCAGAAGCTCCTTCGCCTGTCCCGTGTTCAGTTCATCCGTTAAATAACGGAAGTCGACGCACGACACGAACTGTTCGACAGACATATCGTACACCAGTCGCCAAACAGGCTTCTGTTGCATTTTTGCCCATAAATCCCAGACCGCGTTGATCACGGCTGCTGCTGATAAATGGATGACCCCTTTTTCTGGTCCCACCCAGCGTAGCTGACTATCACTGGTCAACTTACGAGCCATTTCAACAGGCTGCTGCATTAGCTGAGCCACGTCCTGTCCGACCAATAATTGAGCGAGCGACCGAATGCCTTCCACGCACAATTCGTTGCCTCGACCAATCGTAAACGTCATCCCACAACCGACGAATTCAGTCGATTCTGTTTTGAGTTCAACGTAGGCCGCAGAATAGTCGGGGTCCGGATTCATCGCATCAGAACCATCCAACTGTTGAGAGGTTGGGAAGCGAAGATCGTAGACTTCATAGCCAGTAATTTTCATACCTTTTCCTATGTCAAAACTTTGTTATTTTACTTCAGTACGACAAAACGTCGCGTCTATGTTTATGTTT
>CAYTUE010000183.1:0-5811 GCA_964441085.1 uncultured Planctomycetaceae bacterium | reverse complement strand
CAAATACCGTGCCAATAAATCACTCTTTCAAAACCTGGTAACATTGGGCGCTAGCCCAATGTTTTCACACAAAATCGTCGACTCCGAAACCGCGGCTAGCGCCGTGCGGCTGATCAATTTATAAACTGAGAGCAACAGACGACTCCCATCGCATCACAATCCTATCCGAACTTCACACCATGTCAGACTCCAACCTTCTCACCATTCGCCCGGCCGATTCCTGTGAATTCGATCTCGTTTCGCTTGGCGAAATTATGCTGCGTCTTGATCCCGGCGAAGGTCGAGTCCGCACGGCTCGGCAGTTCACCGCCTGGGAAGGCGGCGGAGAATACAATGTTGCTCGCGGCCTGCGACGATGCTTCGAACTGCGGACCGGCGTTGTCACGTCATTCGCCGAAAACGAAGTTGGTCGCCTCGTTGAAAATTTCATTCTTCAGGGCGGCGTTGATACGTCGATGATCAAGTGGGTGCCGTACGACGGCAGTGGTCGCGAAGTTCGCAATGGCCTGAACTTTACCGAACGAGGATTCGGGATTCGAGGAGCTCTGGGAACATCCGATCGAGGCCACACGGCGGCATCGCAATTGAAGCCGGGCGATATCGATTGGGATCACATCTTCGGCACGCGAGGAGCCAGATGGCTGCACACGGGAGGAATCTTCGCCGCACTTTCAGAAAGCTCCGCAGCGGTCACGATCGAAGCCGTTCAGGCCGCCAAACGGCATGGCACCATTGTGTCTTACGACCTGAATTATCGCCCATCACTTTGGAAAAGCATCGGAGGAGTTCAAAAGGCACAGGAAGTGAATCGCGAAATTGCTCAACATGTCGACGTCATGATCGGCAACGAAGAAGACTTCACCGCGTGCTTGGGTTTCGAAGTGGAAGGCGTGGATGAGAACATTTCGAACATCAAAATCGATTCGTTCCGAAACATGATCAGCACGGCCGTTGCCGCCTACCCCAACTTCAAAGTTGCCGCGACAACACTTCGCACGGTCAAGACGGCAACAGTCAATTCGTGGGGAGCCATCTGTTGGGCAGACGGCGACTTCTTCGAAGCGACTCACCGAGAAGACCTGGAAATCCTCGACCGCGTTGGCGGCGGAGACAGTTTTGCGTCGGGACTGATCTACGGACTGCTAAACAATCTGGGGCCTCAAACCGCCGTCGAATACGGCGCCGCTCACGGAGCACTCGCAATGACGACTCCCGGCGATACTTCGATGGCAACCAAACCAGAAGTCGAACGTCTTGTTAGCGGCACCGGCGCCCGTGTTGTGCGGTAGCTACTGCGTTAAGACACTCGCCCCAGTCAGGAATTCAACGATGGGTTTGAGCAGATCCCTGTGCAGACCCTTGTGCAGTGGCAGTTTCGCATCTGCATAGGTTTTCATTTGGTCGGCATCGGTCTTGCAGTTCCGTTTTATGATCAATTTGTGGAACCGCTGACAACGCCGCTGCGTTTAGGTTCAGCAGGCGGCAATCAGAGTAAGCAGTTGCAGAGTGTGGCTGAAAGACATCTATTTCTCTCCTGCAGCAGGAGACGTGCCAGCCGGTGGAACGCGATCAGGGTCGTTGCGCCAGACGTGCCATGAGTAGAACGCAAGTCCGAAGCTCGAAACTAACAACGAGATGACGGCCGTTGGAATAGCCCACGTCGATCTGAAAAGACCGGCGATCATGATCATCAGGCCAAGAACAGCAAACACCCATCCGCCGACTCGATGAGTTTTGCTCCATGCCAGTTTGCTGGACAGGGTCCACGGCGTGCGAATGCCGACGAACCAGTTGGGGCGCACCTTACCCATGACGTTGCCAATCATGATCATCATCAGGCCGATCAATCCTCCAGCAATCAATCCCATGTCCGTCTGGTAACCCAACACGTACGCAAGAACCGCCGCGTGGATGACGACCATGACGCTCGTCGCCGCAAATCGAATCATGGAATACGGTTTTTTGAACTGCTCGTAATTGGCTTGTCCGGGATCCAGTCGCGGAATAAACCGCAGTAGGAAGTACAGGCCAAGCGTGATGGCTGGTAGCAGGAAGAGGCCTTCCAGCTTGCCGCCCCATCCGTCAATTTCTCCGCTGGCGTTCCAGTGCACGGGTACGCGCTCGGGAGCAGAACTCCAGCACAGCGCGGATCCGACAAACATTCCCACGACAACCAGCAGATGGAGCGATTCGGCCCTGGTGGTACCTTCTGGTGATGTAACAGTTTCTGTGTTCATACTTCTTGTTCTCCCTTACCGAACAGGTCGAGGATTGAAGCGAGGACATCTTCCACAACCGAGACATTCAGGCTGTAAACAATGGTTGTGCCGTTGCGTTCCGAAACGATCAGCCCAGCCTGCTTAAGCACATTGAAGTGCCCCGACATGGTGGACCGTGCGAGTTCGAAGTGTTCAGCGATATCGCCAGCAGAAAGATCGCCGGCTCGCAGGAGCCGAACAATCCGCCGTCTGGTCGGATCACTGAGTGCGTGGAAAACGTCGTTATTCATTACTATTTCGTTATTTCGCCAATTAGCGAAATATATTGGGAGAAATAAAGAACTTCCAGCACAAAAGACTGAAAGATGGCGAAAAACGAGATTCTCACTGAAAACTAGGCCGGTAAAAACTGACAAATTAAAAACTAGGACATGCACTAAAAAATCAGTACGGTTGCACGTGTCATCCTGCAATGCCCTCACGCGATCTCGCTTGTTTGTGCTGAATTCCTATTCGTGTTGCTCAAGGTATCTGTCGAGGTTAATGTTTTGGGGGTGTTCAAAAATCAAACTTGAGACAGGAGCGAACTGATGAAGTGGAGATCGTTGTTTGTTGTTGTGTTTGTTGTTGTGTTAGTCGTTGCGAATATTACCGGTTCTTCGGTGGCTCAGCGGACCGTGGAGTTCACTGAGCAATGGGCGTTTGAGACTCGTGGCGTGACGCCGCAAAGTGTGTTGGTGAGTGAGCTGAACAAGAATGTCTTGTTCGCAACACTCAAGGAAGGCGGTCTGCTGGTGCTTGATGTAAAACGCAAACCGACTCAGATTGCTCGCATTGGCACGAAGCAACTTGGTGAGATGCACGTCATGCATCTGACTCAAAAAGGCAAGTACCTTTATCTTGCGCTCGGCGATCTTTTCGGAAAAAATCACCACGCTGGATTAGCGGTGATCGATGTGTCGATTCCACGACGGCCGCAAATTCTGGACGTGTGGAAATCAGCAGCGCCGCAAAAAGGCAGCGCTGTGGTACTGGTTGACGATAAGACCGCTTACCTTGGAGCAATGGCCAATGGTTTGATGACATTCGATATCTCAACACCAAGCTCAATCAAGCACCTGACCACCTATCAACCGGATGTGAATTGGCCGCGAAAAAAACCAAGTTCCGTTCAACATCCGAATGCTCGCGGAATGGCACTCAAAGGAAACTATCTGTTTCTTTGTTTTGACGCCGGAGGTTTACGGGTGATCGATATACGAAACCCTGCGCAGCCTCATGAGATTGGGCGCTATATCAATCAAACGATGTTTAAGAAGCAGCAGGCCTACAACGAAATCGTCATCGACGGAAATCGTGCGTTTGTGGGTGTCGACTACGCTGGTGTGGAAGTGCTGGATATTAGATCGCCAGCGAAGATTCGTCAGGTTGGGTGGTGGAACCCATGGCGGGCAGACAGACTGACCAACATCTGGTTTAACAGTCCGGGCCACACAAACCAGCTTCACTACAACAAGGACAGAAAGCACCTTTATGTGTCGGCAGGCGATGCCGAATTACAGGTACTCGACGTTTCAAATGCGAAGTCGCCCAAACTGCACGCGACATTCGGAAAACCCAAAAACAAACGCGCCGCTTGGGGTTTGTGTGTGTCTGGCGAAACAGTTTACCTGACCTATCTCAAAGCCGCGTTTCCGTATCAAGGCCAATGGTCAGGCCTGAAAGCTGTCACTGTGTTTTAGCTGTCACTGTGCCTTAGCTGTCAGCTGGAACTGCTGTCGCTTGTTTATCCCATCAGTTCTCAGCACGACAACCAGCACATTGTAAATGACAATGCATGTCCTTGCTGTTGCTCTGAGCGGCTTTAAGGCCGCAACCCGCATCGCGCAGAACTTGGTTAGCAGCGGGAAAGGACCGGGAGTCTTTTTCACCAGCCCTCGAGCATCTCTTTCAGCAGCAGCTTTGACTCATTGACTGTGCCATTCAACTGATCTGCTTTACCGAACTCTGTTTGGTTCGCTGGGTAATTCCATCACCACCCGGAAACCAATGTCGTTGGTTTTCATTTCCGGAGCATGTTTGAATCGGCATGCAGAACGACACAAGGTTGCAGCGCCGTGCCAACTGCCGCCTTTAATCACTCGTCTCGAGCCCACGCTGGGGCCAACCGGATCCACACTCGCCTTTGCTGTCGGTACAGCGTACCGATCAGAACACCATTCCCAGTTGTTGCCGTGCATGTCATACAGCCCAAAGGCATTCGCCTTTTTTTGTGCAACAGGATGAGAGTAACGTTCTGAGATGTCGAATGAGTTGACCCCAATGAACGCAAACTCGGGAAGCTTCTTTTCGTCAACACCAAAGCAAAACGGAGTCACTGAATTTGCACGGCAGGAATACTCCCACTCAGCTTCCGTGGGAAGCCGATAAGAACTTGATTCGATGCGACTCAGTGCCACGCAAAACTCTTGAGCATCATTCCAGCTGATATATGCCGCTGCGCAGTTTGGATTCGAACGCACCCAGGTTTTGCCCGCCCATGGCTTCGTTTTCATGACAGCAAACCACTGCGACTGTGTCACTTCAGTCTGACTGATCATAAACGAGCGTGTCAGCGTGACGTCGCGCTGTGGCTCGTCAACACGTCGCCGTGACTCCTTGTCAGGCGCGCCCATCACAAATTTCCCGGCTGGCACCAATCTTAAAGTCATCCCGACAGCATTGGTCAGTTCTTCTTTGATTTGCCAATTGGGTTCACCTGCCAACACAGACGACGATAAAATGCTCAGGCACAACACCAGACATCGAAGCATGAAGTCACCACGGTCAAAATTCGGTTGTTAAAATGTCATATCATTGCAGAAAAAAAGTGTCATGTACCATTTTGGCAGGATAGGCGAGGTTGTTGATTTTTGATCAGCTGTGCTCTTTGTTATCACAGGAGGTATGAAGATGGGCCAGGCACCACGAGCTGATGTTGGGGCGGGGTCTACCACGCGTTTCGCCGTGGCAATGCAAGGCATGATGCTTTTTCAAGCCGGAGGATTTTGAGGCATTCGAACGTATCGTTGCCGAAGCACTTTCTAAGTTCACGGTCAACTTAATTGTTTACCAGTGGATGAGAAATCTTGGCACATGGTTTTGTCTCCGCAAGATGATGGCGGTATGGGCGTTTTCCTCCGCTGGATTACTTTGACGCACACCCGACGTGTACCATGTTCATCACAAGGCGACTGGTTACGCCCATGTTTACCAAGGCCGCTTCCGAAGCTTTCCAGTTCAATATGACGAACATTTTCACAACGTCTGCCGCTATGCTGAACGAAACGCGCTCACGGCGAATATCTATTCGACATCCAATCATTTCAGTTGTTACCGACGAGTTCGACCTCGAGTTTCGGCATCGCGAAATTCGGCGGCCAGTTGTTTTGCAATTTCAGGGTACTGGTTGGCAACATTTTTGAGCTCACCGAGGTCCTGCGAAAGATTGTACAATTCATTGCCTTGTTCTTTATCTTTGCCGTAACGGACAATCAGTTTCCACTTTCCCGAACAAACGGCAACAGAACTGTCCTTGCCGTTCCCCAGAATA
>CAYTUE010000182.1:0-5876 GCA_964441085.1 uncultured Planctomycetaceae bacterium | reverse complement strand
GAAGGACACCGAGTTTGAAATCTTCCACGGCGACACGCTAACCAACGACTGGGACTACCTTCAGGAAACCAACCCCGCCAAGAAGCCAAAGTTCGACGCCGTCGTCGCTAATCCGCCGTTCAGCTACCGCTGGAAACCAACCGAAGCACTGGGGGATGACTCTCGGTTTAAGAATCACGGACTGGCTCCAAAGTCGGCTGCCGATTTCGCTTTCCTGCTTCACGGCTTTCAATTTCTGAAAGATGAAGGAGTGATGGCCATTATTCTTCCTCATGGAGTGCTTTTTCGCGGTGGTGTTGAAGCCAAAATTCGCAAAAAGCTACTGACCGACGGCCACATCGATACCGTGATCGGATTGCCATCTAATCTTTTTTACTCGACCGGTATACCTGTCTGCATTCTGGTTTTAAAGAAATGCAAGAAGCCGGATGACGTTCTGTTCATCAATGCCGCTGAGCATTTTGAGAAGGTAAAACGCCAGAACCAATTAAGGCCAGAAGACATAACCAAGATCGTTGAGACTTACCAATACAGAAAGGAAGAGGACCGCTACTCTCGCCGTGTCGAAATGGAAGAGATCGCCGACACAAACGACTACAACCTGAATATCTCGCGTTACGTTAGTACAGCGATTGCTGAACCAGAGATTGTCTTGGCCGAAACTCATGCCGAAATCTTGAAAATAGAGCAGTCAATCAGCAAGGCAACCGCGACGCACAACAGTTTTCTGAAAGAGCTTGGCTTACCACCCTTACCGTAGCCAGATGATGACAAGGACGTTTTGTTTTTTTAGAACGAAATCCGCTCAACCAGATTTCGTGTAACCTTTCTGTCGGTGCGGTCATACAGCTTTGTCGTCCTTGCATCTTTGTGCCCGGCCAGCTGCTGAACGTCTTCGATAGGAATTCCTTGACCGATCAAGTTTGTAATTGTCGCAACACGAAAACTGTGAGCAGACAGATCTTGCGGCAGATCGGCTTTCTTCAAACGTCGTTTGACCATCCGACACATATCGTTTTCCTGCATCGGCTTTGAAGCCAAACGGTTTTCTCGCCGCACTGCTGGCCGAAAGAGGGGAGTGTCAGCAAGAGCGTCTTCAAGCCCGGCGACAGTGATATAGGCTTCGATGGTCTGCTCAAGATCATGCCGCACTGCAATCTCACGGCTCTTGCCGCCTTTTTCTTCACGTTCCCGCCAAGTTCCTTGGCCTGCTTGAACGTCAGCCAGAGCGCAAGCGATGCAGATGCCACATGAGCGCCCTGCTGTTACAGATCCGTTACATATTGAATTGGGCACAAAAAAAGGACTCACGTCGATTTGACGTAAGTCCTTAGTATGAAGCGGAGAGGGTGGGATTTGAACCCACGGTAGGTTTGACCCTACGCCGGTTTTCAAGACCGGTGCATTCGGCCACTCTGCCACCTCTCCGAATACTTTGCAGACAGTTTCCTGCTGCGAAGCGGGAATTTAGTCCGCCAAGGCAGGTGTGTCAACAAAAGATACACCGAAGAATTCAGCATTTCCGTGTTCGCTTGCTGAAAGTTCTCACAGAATCAATGACCCATGTCTTCGGCATCTGGTGCACAAAACTGTTGGACCACGCTGGGAAAAGGCGTGAATTTTAAAACGTAAACCGGCAAACAGGCTCAAAGGACTGTTTTTTCACACCAGAATTACGGCTTTGCGAGACGGTCTCACGTTTGATTTCATTCACAAACAGCCGTTTTTCGGTCGACGAAGCAAGTTGAGTGGGGGCTTTAGTTCATCAAAGGATTCGATGGAAAAGCGGGCAGAAAACGTCGCTGAGCCTTACGCTGTTCCATGCAATCATCCCACAGTTGATACGGATCACTTTGGAAAACTCGCTCGCTCGTCGCCGGAATCGACAACCAATCGCCTCGCTGAATTTCCTGTTCCAACTGCTGCCCGTCCCAGCCAGCGTAGCCGCAGTACACTCGAAACAGCCTTTGTTCTTTTACGCTACTGGCTTCTTGGGTCAAATAGTCGAAAGAATCGCTGCTACTTGAAACGTAGACCCCATCGCAAATCGGTCGATCCGAAGATGATAAGTCTTGGCAATTGTGCATGACAAACATGGAGCTGTCTTCCACAGGCCCCCCAAAGAACAGCAGGCTGCGTTGATCATCAGTTGAAGCGATGTCTCCCAGTGCCTCATGCAGCTTCGTGGACATTGGACGATTGACAATTAATCCCATTGCAGCTTCTTCTGTGTGTTCCAACATCAACACCACGGATTGGTAAAAGCTGGGGCCGCGGAGATGATCGGCGGCAAGCAGAAAGTGTCCCTCAAGGCTGTTCAGCATTTTTTCCGGTGGCCTTTGGAAAGAAATGGGGATGGGAAGGTTCACATTTTGACAGATGCCAGCAGGCAATTCCCAGCGTGTTTCGCAAGGTTTTCAAATTCACTGCAATTCGTTTCAGGATCGCTGCGAAACGTCCTTGGTGTTGGCAGCTCAGATCAGCTCAGATCTGATCTGATCAGAAACGTTCCATTCGAGAACGCATGCAAGAAAATCGTACTCGGGCAATGGGAACCACGAAAGACACAAAACACACGAAACACTGTGCAAAATCAAGCACCCGACCAAACCGAAAAGGACGAAAACGTCCAAACTCCGATTCAACCTCACTGGGACAGCCAGAACGATTCTTATTCCATTCCCCAATAAGCCGTTTGCTTTCCGACATAGCCGTTGAAAAATCCGGCTGCGTCCATCGCCTTCTTTCCTTCTGGCTGAATTGTTTGAACGGCCAAGATGCCACTGCCTGTGGCGACTTTGATTGTGTCAGAATCTTCTGGTCCACAAAGAATGGCACCCGGTTCACCAACGGTCGAACTTTCTTCCGCCGTCGCGTTTTGCAAAATGCAACGAAGCGGTTTGCGATCTGGCAAATGCAACCACGTGCTGGCTTTGGGCCAAGGTTGCATGGCTCGAATATGACAGTCGATTTCTTTCGCCGACTTCGTCCAGTTGATGATCCCTTCTTGCTTTTGAATCTTGGGAGCCAAACTGACTTGGCTGACATCCTGAACTTCAAACTTGGCCGTGCCTCGATCCAATTGATTCAACACGTCGACGGTCAGATCCACGCTTAAATCCGCCAAACGATTCATCAACGTTGCCGATGTGTCGTCTGGGCTGATTTGAGTTTCTGCAACTCCAACCATGGGGCCAGAATCTAAGGCGGGCTCGATTTGAAACATGGTGACTCCTCCCACCGGATCGCCGTTCCAAATGGTATATTGCACAGGAGCCGCTCCGCGATATTTGGGCAGCAACGATCCATGCAGGTTGAAGGCCCCCTGTGCCGGAATTTCCAGCAGAACTTTTTTCAGAATTTGACCATAGGCCGCAACGACGAACACGTCGGCGTGAAAGCTTCTTAGCGCGTCTAGCATTTCTGGTTCGTTGACCGAATCCGGTTGGAACACAGGGACACCGTGTTCTTCTGCGAGAACTCGAACAGGGTTGACATGCCGATGATGTCCTCGGCCCGTGCGTTCAGGTTGAGTAAACACAGCCATCACCTTGTGAGCGTCAGGAATATTGGCTGACGATTCTAAGAGGTGGCGAAAGGTGGGTAAGGCGAATGCTCCGGTCCCCATCAACACTATTTTTAAACTCACGCTGATCTCATTCTGTACTATTCTCGTCAGTTCAACTGAAGAGAGTCCGCGCCGCTGCAAGCCACCACGCTGTGTTGTCAAGACAAAACGAAGGGCACTTCGAACTCACTGAATTCGACCACAAACGGCGCTAATTTTTCCGTGCACAGAATACATCCACCATGCCACAAGGGGAATGGAAGGTTAAGCTTTGCTGGCAACCCCTTTGAAATTTCAGCTTAAGCAGGCAACAAAACATCTTCGCTGGTGCT
Source organism: uncultured Planctomycetaceae bacterium (assembly GCA_964441085.1). Classification (GTDB taxonomy): domain Bacteria; phylum Planctomycetota; class Planctomycetia; order Planctomycetales; family Planctomycetaceae; genus Fuerstiella. The sequence continues at coordinate 1,976 of CAYTUE010000182.1, read as the reverse complement.
GCGGTAACGACATTCAGCCAACAGCATTTCTTTGATCGTATCCACCGGGATTCGGCGAGGGTCGACGTTGGCTTGAATCAGGCAATCAAAGACTGCTCGACCTGCTTCAGATTCCAGCAGCGAATTTTCGACGGTATGAGATGTTGCAAACATGATGAAATTCCTTTTGTGCATCAGGGACAGTTCGGGCTGCGAAATGGTTCGCGGTTTTGTGTTCCCGTCGTCTTGGCAAAGCCAGTTGACGTTGACGACGAACTTGACAATGCATCTGACGTGCCGGATTGCGACTACATTTCGGCTTTTTGGGATTCTTCCGCCGAGAATAGACTCTGGCGGCGAATTTCAATGAACGTACATCTGCGGAATGTGCTTGTTGCTGACCGAATGCCGTACTGCGCGTCTCATTCGGAACACAGTTTGTGTCAGGCTGACGACATTGGGCGAATTCTACGACCGCTCGGTCCGCTGCAATGCCTGATTTTCAGCAAGCCCATCACCAAGCTGCGTTAGAATGTTGCAATAACGACAACCAATATGACAACGGCTGTTTGGGGGCCGCACAGTGTTGAGCCCGCACAGTGCTGAGCCCAAGCAGTGCTAAGCCCGGACATGTGCTGAGCCCGCCCCCTGCTGAGCCCGAACATGTGGCCATGTTGCGGTAGCTGCTGGTTCAAATTTCAACGCGTTGTGATTTCTTCGTATCTCGATAATCTACAGAACATCATCGCTGCCGTTCTGCCGAACCGATCACGGCGCGACAGGCTATTCAATTCGTTCTTGACGCGAAAGCAATCTTTATCCTGTCCTGCATTCCAACACACATCATTCGTTTTGCATTGTTCTGTGTAGCAATGGTGATCGTTTACGCCACTTGCTTAAACGACATGAAGCTCCGGCAGTCGGATTTATGGGACCACGTCAACTACGGTCGAACCATGATCGCGTTAAAAGGCTTACCGAAAACAGAACCTCTGCTGGTGCTGTCATCCGATACTCTGTTTGTGAATCCTGCGTGGGGAAGTCAGGTGCTGATGGCAGCCTGTGTTGATTCGCCCGTTTTGGGCCTTGCGGGAATTCAAATCGGTCATGGGTTACTGGTGTTGGCCTGTCTTTGGGTTGTTGGAATTGCAGTGTTGAAGAAATCGGAGTCTGTTTGTTTCGCAGTTCTCTCTGCCGCTGCTTTCTTGTACGTGAACTGGCAACAGTTTTTGGTTGCGAGACCTCAAACACTGGGTGTGTTGCTGTACACGGTTTTGTTGGTTGCGTTAAGCCAACGTCATGACCGGCATCGATTGGGGCAAGTTTTCATTGTCGCGGGGTTTGTTGCGTGGGCCAATTTGCATGGCTCATTTCTACTGGGCCTGTTTCTCATTGGTATTACGGGCATTGGGCGTTTCATCGATTACAGTTGGCGGTTACGAAGCGTATCCAAAATTTGGAATCGCAACTTGGTGAAACCGCTGCCATCCCGGCGAGGGCAGCTTTTTGTGAAGGTCTTGAATCGTTCTCACTTTACTCGACTGCTGATTTTAGGACTCTGCTGTGCGGCGGCGGTGTTGGTGAATCCGAGCGGCTTGCAGATTTATCGTGAAGTTTTTCGAATCAGCGGCCATCCCAATATGCAAAGCATGATTGAGTGGCGGTCGTTGAGCTTATCGATGAAACAAGGCCAAGCGGCTGCCTATGTGCTCGCTGGCGTTGTGGTGTTTTGTGTCTTTTCAAAACGTCGCTGGGGCATGCCCAATCCGTTGCTGTTTTTGATACTTGGAAGCTTAATGCTCTGGTCGTCTCGAATGATTAACTGGTGGGCTCCAGTGGCCAGCTACTTGGTTGGCATTCACGGGGCATCAACGCTGAACAGATTCATTCCACGGCTGTTTCCACGCAGTATTCAGTTCCTACGCAGTGTTCAGCTTCCACACAGTGTTCAGCTTCCACACAGTGTTCAGCTTCCACACAGTGTTCAGCTTCCACAC
>CAYTUE010000181.1:1765-5994 GCA_964441085.1 uncultured Planctomycetaceae bacterium | reverse complement strand
AAAAGCCGCGCGGCCCGCGGCTCCGTGTGCATCGTATTGTTATGCAGTATTTCCGTATCGCTTGCAGTACATATTTGCCTTGTTCCTGATCCAAGCTTTATCAGCATCAAGGCACGTTGAAACTTCCGTTGCGAAATCAGCTGCCTGCATCTTAAGCAAGGTGCCTATTACGTGTCCTGAAACGTATTTATCTGTGATCTGTGATGCAATACCACTCGCATGCTGCCTGCACGATTTATGTCCCAGCAGCATGATGAACGACTGGCGTCCTCGCTTCGCATTGGGATTGACGCTGATACGGAGGAATAGACTCTGCAATGTCTCATCATTCCGTAGCGAGGTCTTTTTAAGAAGTAGTTGCCGAATTCTCTCGCCGATTTGCCAGATCGAGTTTTCGAACGAGTGGAATTCAGGTTCGCCGCTTGTGTGTCGGCCGGGTGGTAGGTTCGGAAGAAGTTCATCTGGTATCGCAGTTTCAGCTTGAGCGATCAAATCGAGGATTTGCTCACGAAGATCATCTGGCATTGGCTCTACTGCATAACGACTCACATCACCGGGTTGCGGTGGCGATGTACAAATGAAAATTTTGGGCACCGTCCGCAACTCGGGTGCATGTTTTGTTATGCCACGCACTGACTGTGTCAAACGATCCAAGTGAACCTGCGTATTGGAAGACTCAACACTGCAGATTTGACAGAGTGAATCAATTGCAAAGTTGAGTCTGAATTAAGTCACCCTGAACTTTTAAATGGGACAGTATCAGGACAGCATCAGTTTTAAAATGTTGTCTGCCTTGCTTGAACGATACGAACCTGAATTACAGATATCAAGTGTCATAATGAAACCCGTGCTTGATGGTGAACATATCGCAAACCATAAACACCCAACGCAGCCGATGATTGATTTGCAGTGACAGCTTTCATTTCAGTGGCTGTACTGAGGCTATCACTTGGTAAACAACTCTAATCGCAGATTCAACGAGTGGAAGTTCAAACAAAAACCGCCACAAACACTGAAGCCGTGTTGCAAAGAGCTTCACGCCCACAACAACTCAGGCCGATTCCTCAAAGAGGCCGGCTGACAACATCCTTAGATCAGGACTTCCGAGCGGAAGCGCCGAATCGCAAATGGGTGACAGACATTATCTATTTGGCAGTGGCTGATGGCTGGGTTTACCTTGCTGTTGTTCTGGATTTGTTCAGCCGAAAAGTGGTGGGCTGGTCTGTGTCCGAAAGCCTCGCCACGCCGTTGGTCAGCGAAGCCCTAAGAAAGGCGATTGAATCTCGTCGACCTGATACCAGCCAGTTACTTCACCACAGCGATCGTGGCTGCCAATACACAAGCGACGAATATCAAAGAGCCTTGAAGACGATGAACATTAACTGCTCCATGAGCCGCACGGGCTGCTGTTACGACAACGCAGTGATGGAACGATTCTTCTGGTCGTTGAAGCATGAGTGGACAAACATCGAAGACTTTGCCGATATTCAGGAAGTGCAACAAAGCCTCTTTGAGTACATCGAAGCCTTCTACAACTCAAAGAGAATACACCAGACGCTCGGATACCAATCACCAGACCAGTTCGAAGCGATCTACAAAAACAGCCTCGTCGCTTAATCAAAATTTCTGGAGTCCACCAGTCATCGGCTAACGCACATCAAGGCTCGCAACAAAATGCTGTGTCCCTGTGAACTCCGCCTTTAAGGCGAGTGCTGAAACGCGGCGAATCTTAATTGTCATCGGACTTTGTCGCCTTAGGACTGCTGTCCTGCTCCTGAGCTTCTTCGGTACGTTCTTGAATATCTGCCATCATTCGATTCTGAGCATCAAGTTGGCGAATCAAAATGTAGTTGCCGATCACTTCTCCGAGTTCGATGTCGATCTTTAGCCCACTCCGGTCTGAAACCACCTGCATACTTGCTCGATGATTTCCTCCCAAGTCAATGCACCGTTGCAGCAACGGGTTTGGCTTGCCGTCGTCGTCGCCGAAGCGAAACATCAGTGGGCTCGGAGGAAAAGCGCTCACATTGCCATCTAGGTACATCAACAAACTGGCTACTCCAACAGGATCATCCTGAGGCAACGCCAGCCAGGCTTCACCATCGGCTTTTGCTGTCATCAAAGGTGCTCGACCAGCCACTCCGCCTGATTCACAACGAGCAATACATGACTGCACCATCTGCAATGCGTTTTCGTTACCAATCGCAAACCAAAGACATGATGCTCCTTGAGTCACATAGATGTCCGACAACTTCAAACCCGAAGCCTCAGCAATTTGCTGCTGTGCGTTTTGCGGAATCTTAAAGTGCAAGACAGCTAGGCCATCGACTTCCGTCAGTTCCATCAGACCATCCGGAGGATCTGTCGACTGCAACAAAGTCACAATGGCCTGAATCAATCCTTCGTTGTTACCAACTCGAAGCCCCCCATAGAACACTCCATCAGATGCTTCTGACCAACCCGCTTTGATGCAAAGTTCGACCGTTGGAGTATCCGCAAGGTCACTTAATGTCAAAGCCAGCTTGGAAGCTGCCTGCACGGCTGCCGCATCAGATGTCAGCTCTTGTTCAACGAATCCAGGCAACCAAGCAGCAACAGCTTGAAACATCGGAGACGCTTCAGGCAACGTGATGCAAGTATGAAAGGTTGCCACTGCTTCGTCTCGAAGAATGGGAGCAAACCGACTGATGCCAGAAGATGCTGTTTCTAGCTGCTTTTGCAGCTCTGCATTTCGTCGAGTTTCAAAAAGCAACTGTCCTCGAATTGACTGATCTTCTTCGTTCGCAAAACGAAGCCAACCATGAGCTTCTTGAACATCAAACATCAACGCCTTCACGACGTCCAGTCCAAGCTGGATGGAAGTACTGCGGACATTTGCCTGAGTCGTTTCTTCATCGTCCTGCTGCTGCATCATTGTGCCAGCAGTGGAATTCAATACGTTCCAGCCCAAATATTTGATGCCAGATGGAATTCGATCGAAGTAAGCATCGATTCCCATGTCTTTGCCACCTTCAACACCTCGCACTAATCCAGATGAACTCGGCAATTCCATTTCAAAAAAATCGTCTCGGCTGCCACTAAACAGCATGTTGTCATGAAACCGATAAAGTTCTTCCCAGCTGGAGGTTTCCTTGACCACCTGCTTACCATCCGTTTCTGCCACGGAATAGCTTGTGCGACTGCGTGACCCGCTCACCATGTTCGCCTGCTGTTCATTTTGCTGATCAACATATTCTTGAGCTGACTGACCGGGTGTAGGAAATTCACGGGACCAGCTGCGAACAAATCGATACCGACCTTCGCCTTCATCCTCTACTTTCGATTCCATATCCGATCCTCCCTGTGACTTGCCTCTTGCAATCAGCATTCGTTTTGCATCTGCAACATCAGCCACTTTTCGAAAGAAGATCAAATCGAAACTTGGCATCATCCCTTGCACCATATACCACGCCTGACCTGTAATTTGCTCGTCGACCTGAGGCGCCATGTTCTTGAGATCTGCATCCGATGGTGCTGACTCGAAGAGAGATGAATCAAAATTCATTCGTGTCGTCAGCTTCTTCATGTAGTTGAACGCTGAAGCTTCTGTCAGGTTTTTCATATAGGCGACTCCGATCGGCTTACCAGCCATCTTGCTGGTCACCTGACCACTCGCCGTCGAACACAGATCGGTGCCCAAAAAGCCAGCGGCACAAAGCATGGCCATCAACGTCAACTGTGGGGCGGCAGTTCGAAACAGGGGGGCGGTGGTTCGAAACAGGCAAGACATCATGGAAGTAACCTCTATGCTGGAAACAACTTAAGCATTGAATGCGGGCGGGCAACTGGCGGGGTATTCGAGAAGGATACTTGAATATTGGATTTTTGCCTGCCGAATACAAAAAAAGTCGGCAACGAGGCCTTCAGGTCTGGTTCTTCTGGGATTTGAGTGGCTCACTCATCTCTGGTTTGAGGTCGAGTTTTCCACAATAGAACAGGATTCGAATTCGATCGTGTTCGAAGATCCGGAATCCTTGGGCGGCTGATTTAATTGACTGAATCCGGCTGTGAAAGAACAAGGGCATGCATTGTCATTTGCAATTTGCTGGTTGAATTGTGATTTTGGGTTGCTCGAAGTCGTGTTTTGTAGGGATGTATTGATGACGATGCCTCGTGGATCATTGGTTGATTCCAGTGTAACGCCCTTCTCTCACTGCATTTCCCGTTGCGTTCGACGTGCTCGGCTGTGC
>CAYTUE010000181.1:0-1665 GCA_964441085.1 uncultured Planctomycetaceae bacterium | reverse complement strand
TGTTGTTCGTCGGTGGGGGAAGCTGTTTCCACCGCGTGGCAAGAATCGCCAACCACTGGAAGACGAATCGTTTTGGCTCGTGCCGATTAGAAGATCGGCGTGAATCCGGCGGAATGGGATCCGGGATTTCGGCCAACATAAATCTCGAAGGTTATCTGCGACTGTTGAAAGTTGCCCGACGTAGCGGGCACTCACTATAATCAAGTTGGTAATACGGCCACCAAAAGGACGGCCATTCCCCTTAATTTCAACTCTGTGGCAGTACATCATGCAAAAACAACACACGTGTTTTTTGTTCTCAATCCTGCTGGTTCTATCGACTTGCAGCAGCGGTTTCGCTCAGCCCCTAGTCCAATCATTCACATCGGTGGAAGCGCTGATCGCTTCGGCGGACTTTGTGGCATTGGGAAGCATTGAAAGCGTGAAGGACAAAATTCTTGTTGCGGCGGGCACGCCCAATGGCACGTCTAACCCAAATGAAAAGTACGGGTATCAACTGACAACAAAGTTCGACCAGATCGTGAAGAATGTCGAAAGCGACGGAGAACTAGGGGAAGCGAAGGGTCAATTCAAATCGTTTCAGATCGTTGCCCAGGACGGTCGGAACGCTGACGTTTCACAGTTGGCTAAGAACAAGACCAAAGGGCTTTGGCTGATCTATCCCAAGGCAGCGACGGAAAAGTTTCATGCGTGGATGTTTCTTCCGTTCGATGATGAGCGCGGCGTGGATCGCTTTGGGTACCGCACTGGGAATTTGAAGCCACCGGTGTTCGCCAGCGACTTTTCAATCTTGAGCACTCATCAACAAATCCTGCAGCGAATCAAACAGTACGGGCCAATCAGCCAACGACAGCATCGCTCCAGTAAGACGCGCGTTGTCTCAGTCTATCTCCCGCGTGTCGTGCTGGGACCAATCGACACTTCAGGCGGCACAGACTACAGGGTTGGCTTCCCAATTGATTCTAAACTGCCGTCGACTGCACGCCGTTTAATTGAATCGCCGGCTGAATTCGTTTCAAAGAAAGAAGCCAAAGACGTGGGGCCGCTGGACATGTTGCGGAGCGCGGGAATTGCTCTTCTTGGCAGCATGAAAACTGAATCCAGTATCCAGCATTTGAAAAGCTGCCTGGACCCTTCCGTCATACCGTTTACACCAAGCTGGGGTGGAGCTGCGGGCAGAGTTCGACATCGAATCCAAGCTTACCAAAGACTGTTGGATTGGCGAATCAACCCGCCGCGACCGGCGTTCGCTTCTGAAGTGAAGAAATTGTCTCTGCCCAGTACCAATATCAACGACGACACGTTAGCACTTGTGACTGAATTCGAAAATCTCGAAAGACTGACCCTCTGGGACACGAAAATTACAGAGTCCGGGATCCAGCATCTTGGCAAACTGAAGAAATTGAATCAGCTTGAACTCAGTGACAATCAGGTAACAGACAAAATCGTGCACACACTTGCAGAAAACGGTCAACTGCACGTGCTTTCTCAAGCAGCGACGACAGACAGAATCAATCGCCCCAGCTCACCTTCACAAGTGACCCAACTTAGCTTCTGGTTCGCGCCGTTCACAGATGCTGGCTTGAAACACTTTCGTCAATTCAAAAATCTGACCAACATTGATCTGGGCCGCATGAAAATCACGGACGCGGCAATTCAAGATTT
>CAYTUE010000180.1:0-6075 GCA_964441085.1 uncultured Planctomycetaceae bacterium | reverse complement strand
CCCGGCATGCGTCATTCCCGGCCTAGGATTGAGTCAGCAAAGAAAAACAGTTCAACGACTCCAAACACAATGTTCGAGATCATCCTTAGGAAGGATTGAAGGTTTGTCCCCTACTTGCCTGTTGGCATGAATCGCCATCACCTTGTGGGTGACACAAGAAAAGGACTCGACCCAATCGTTCCCATCCGCAAATTTCGGGGAGCGACCAACCATTGACCCAGGGCAGACGGGCCGTGCCTCGGTTCGATTCACACAAAACCAGCATGCCACTCACGCTTCGCGAGAAGACCAGACTGATTGCTTTGAAGTATTATGCTTTCAGGCAGTCGATCTTGGCCCATTGATTTCAGTCTACTTCTCTGAAGCTGTTTTCCAAACCACGCAAGACAACAGAGTTCAGCTTTGTACAGACGGCTCTGTTGTTTTGCGTGACCGGAAAACAACATGTTTGCAACCGATGTCCCTCTGTAACCTCGGGCTTTAGCTCGCTGCCTTCAATCGATACAGCGAAGTCACTTCCTTAGACCGAACGTGAAACAAAGGATCAGAACGGTCGTTCGCTTTACCATGAACAGGCACAGTACTTCGCTTTTCTGCGACGACTAAGCCGCTATCCGTGATCCAGTTTGAAAGATCGTTTTCCGATCGCAGCCCAATGATTTCCGCTAAGTCCGACATCACCAACCACGCTTCTCCTTCAGGATGGAGATGCTGAGCGACTTCACTCAAAAACCCTTTCAGCATCTGGCTCTTGGGGTCATACACAGCTTGTTCAATGGAAGACGTTGCCTTCGCGGGAAGCCAAGGCGGATTGCAGACAATCAAATTGGCTTTGCCTTCGGGAAACAGACTGGTTGAAACCAAGCTCACTTTGTCTTGGATCGACAAGCGTTCAAAGTTGTTCGCCGCGCACGTGATGGCCCGATCACTGATATCTGTGGCAATCACCTCAGGAACGCCTCGATGGGCCAAAATCGCGGCAATGACTCCTGTGCCTGTGCCAATATCCCACGCCACAGCGGGACTGTTTAATGGTGCCTCGTCAATTAGCTTCAGATACTCGCCTCGCACTGGAGAATACACTCCATAGTCGGCATGAATCCTGGCATCCAAGGATGAAAGATAAACTCCCTTTCGCCGCCACTCAAAGGCTCCCAATATTCCAGTGAGCTCTCGAAGTGACAGCACGACACTTCCCCTGACAGGCCCTCCTAATGCATGTTCGACCGCTTCTTGAACATCAGGAGCACGTCCCAAACCGCATTTCCCGTCAACCAATTCCACCAAGACTTTGTTGATGATGTTGGCTCGACCAATTTGTCGAGCACGATGTTTGTGAAACGTGTCTCGCCAAGTGACTCCACGCTTCAGTCGATTGCGGTCGACTCGACGAGTCAACGCGCTAAGCAACTGTTTCGCGTTTTGAAAGTCGCCTTGATACAGCAAACCTGTTCCAGCGCAGGCTTCCAAATAGGCAGCGTCAGCCGTAGTGAAATCGTCGGCAATAATCACCTTTTTCGGCGGCGCATGCTGACCTTCAGACTGCCATACAGCGGTGTGCTGTCCAGTTTCGTTGTCCCACGACACAGTTTGAGTTGAATTCAAGTGGCACTTTCATTGTTGGTGAAAGCCGATAGCTTACCACGAGCCTCGGGAAGACCTCGCACCGTGAATCGGTTTCGTTTCGCAATTACCACTTGTTTTGCTGACTGAGAAACCGGCACACTCATGGCCTCTCACCTTCAGTTGCCGATCACTCCATCGATACCTATGCCGACACCTACGGAGTCCACAAGATTGAACTTTGCGTGCGATCGGCCTCACTGCGAACGGCTCTTCGGGCTTTCAGGCGAACATAGGGTGGCACAAAACGGCCTCGGTAACCAAAGTGATGAGTGGGCGCATTTGAATCCGCGCGTACGGGTTCTCGTAAGTCTTCCAAAAGCATGTTGCTGCGACAAAGACCTCCGACAAGATCCTCCCAGCGATGCAAGTATTCCGTGGCTCCTGCTTCTCGATAGGACGTATCGATTGTTCTTGGCAACGCCCCCTGATGGTAGTATTCAATGCCGATGACAAATTGTTGCTGTTCGTTGCGATGACTAATTTGAGTACTGGTTGGCTGTTTGTGCTGGCTGATGTAAATCCCGTTGTCTTTTAGGACTCGAGCAATTTCACCAAACATGGGCACCAAGTCGGGAATATAGCAACTGCTGACCGGTTGATGCACGACGTCAAAAGCTTCGCTGGCGATCTCCGCCAAGTTGTCCATCGAAGCGTGCACCGTTTGAACGCTTAACGATCTCCGTTCGGCTTCCTGTTGATCCAGCTTCAGCATCGATTCACTCAGGTCAACCACGGTCACGTCAGCTCCCGCAGCCGCGTACAAAATGCTTTGCCATCCGCCACCAGAAGCCAAACACAGAACTTTGAGACCATCAACGGAATCCGGTAACCAGCCTCGACCATCCAAAACCTTTAAAGGATTCTGCAGTTCCTCATCTGTGGCAACTCGAGCAAACAAACTGCCAGAATCAGCCAACTGATTCCAAGCCTTGCGGTTCGCGGCGTGATAGTCCATCGGCAAATCAGCCTTTGTTGATGTGTTCGAAATCAAAGAAGCAAAGACGAAAAACTATTCGCCCTCTGCGGCTGCTCGCACTCGCTTGATGACCACAGCAAGAGGTTGAGGAAGTTGATTCCCTTCGGCGATCTGCTGTAAATCTTGGTCGACGGTTGCTGCAACCTGATCCAACTGAATGGCTCCCGACTTCACATCCATGTCGATCAACTTGCGAATTCCGTTCGGATCCTGCTGGAGTTGATCAGGTAGCATGGCGGAGATATTGGCAGGAAACAACGAAAAGAAATGAGGATCATCAGATCCTAAAACATCTTCAATTCTGTGGTGCAAGAAAACGCTGCACGACAGATCATCGGGCAGGTTCCAACGCTGAGCGACTACGGCACCAACCTCGGCATGATTCCAACCAAAGGTGTCAGTTTCCCATCGAGCTAGCGTGGCCCCTTTAGAAGCAACACTGGCCAAGTAGTGAATGTAGTGATCGGTGTATTGGTTGGTTAAGATTGGTAATACAAAGTCCTGCAGCAATCCTCCAATAAACGCGAGATCTTCGTCCAGATTTGTCTGCTTTGCAATCATTTTGGCAAACAATGCTCGCCGCAAAGATTCATTCCAGAAGTTTCGAAAGTTAAGCAGCTTCGACTTCACAACCATCGTCGCTGCTTTGATTCCCGAAGCCATCAGGTAGTCCCGAGCCTTCAGTAATCCGACTCGAGTTAACGCTTCCGTGGTGTCTCGAATGGGTCGTTCGAGACTCTTTGTGTTGTAGTTGGCACATTTCAGCAGATCCACAGTCATGCCTGCATCCTGACCAATAATTTCAGCCAGTTTCTTTAGCGAACAGCTTGGGTCATTCGCTGCTTCAGTAAATTCAGTGAACGCCTTGGGAAGGCTAGGGAGTTCGAAGTCTTGAGGTAATTGGATATCCTTTAATCGCGCCATTTCTTGAGCACAGTAGTTTCGAAACGCATCCGAAGGCTTTTCCACTGTCGTCACCTGTATTCTCCGGCACTTTTTAAAACAAGCTACAGAGTCCGGTGTGGAGCCGCAGCCAATCCACTGACTGCAGGGCCACATCGGATCGTTGAACCACTAACCGATCGACTGAAAACCCATTGCTTGAAACTTCACAGGGTCAAGAGCTTCGGTAATTCGAATTCCTTGAACATCGTTGATGTTCAAGATCAGTCGGCGAGTTCCATGAGCATCTGGTTGAGACCGAATCAACAACAGCAGTTCGCCATTGACCATGTAGTCGATAAACGGAACAGAATCACCCCACGAGGTAATGACAGTGCCTTTGCGATCAATCGCGGCAGGCCACTCGGCGAACAATTGTTGCATTGGATTCATAGGTGTCAGATCCAGTTTGTTGATAGCAATTCAGCTTGAAATGAAACATGAAGAAGCAGCAAAACGGTCAGCACCCATTGCGACTGAAACTTGCATAACGGGACGCACATTGCCGCTGATGAACGTGATGCCAAAAGTGCCGTTTCAGATACCAAGTATCGGCAAAGAACACAGAGAAGCTGATCAGCTTTCCTAGAAACCCAAGCCAAAAACAAGAGAACGTCAAAGCGTACTTTTCAGCAGAAACGTTAGCAAACGAACGTGTGATCAACACCGATGGTTGCCACGACGACGTTGAAACCTAGGGACTACCCCACCCAGCCACGCGCTGAAAATTCAGATTAGCAAGCTATAATGTGTTCCGCTTTCGGAAAGAGCGAGCACTCAGGGCGTAAGCTCCCGTCCTGTCTTAAACACTGACCTGTTTGAACTGGGTTCTCGTAATCGCAATGCCTCCTAACACCATCAATCCTGCAGCCAGAAAGTAGGGGGTGGCAATCGAAACATCCAACAGCTGAATTCCAAGGTACGGCCCAAGGATTCTGGCCAACGACGATAGGCTTTGCCCTGTTCCTAAAACTGCCCCTTGTTGTTGTCCGGAGGCTGATTGAGACAGCATCGATTGCAACGATGGTGTCACAGCCGAAAAACCAATCGTGATGACAGGAAGAGTGTACCACAATGCAGAAGCTGGAAGCTGCTTTTGTCCAATACTGCTAATCAGTAACAGTCCCACAGTCATCAACGCAACTCCCAACAGAGCCATGCGGTACTCGCCCATCTTGGGCAACATTCGTCTCACAAGAACTCCTTGACCGATCATCAAGATGGCTCCGATGTAGGCGAACAGTAAAAAGTTGCTCTGGCTGCTATACCCGAATTCACGAGTCAATAACGACAGAGTGCTTTCGAATTGAGCAAACGCAAATGTCGTTAAGAAAATGGCAAGAAACAGGACGGCAAATTTGCCATCTTTCATGTGCTGAAAAGATGTCCCCAAACTCAGCAAGCCCAGCTTCTGACTTGACGCAACTTGCTGGTGATTTGCAGGGCGACTTTCCGGCAATTTCGTGATCGCCAAAATCAAAGCCAAGAACGATAAAACAGCAGCCACGTATCCGGGAATTGCCGATGGAGTAGACGCCAAGGCTGCTTTCACTTCGGCGACAGGTAATTCCTTGACAAGAAATGTTTCCAACGATTCTTTGTCGGCGTCATCAAGACTTCCATGCTGACTTAGCATCGCCAACGTCTGCTTTGCAGAAACGGTTTCGGTTTCCGGATGCCACTGTTCAGCGGCCGTGTATTGAGCATTATTTAAAGCAAAGGTGGGAATCGCTGAAGTGCATGCCGCACCAATCAAAGGCCCAAAGGTAAAGCCAATTCCAAACGCCGCTCCAATCAACGCCATTCCTTTTCCTCGCCCTTCGCTGCCCGTGCTATCAGCGATGACCGCTTGAGCCGTCGAAATTGTGGCTCCGGCAATGCCCGCAGCGATGCGAGTCACAAACAGCCACGGCAAAACACCAATTCCAAGCATCACGCCATGTCGTCCTAATCCAGTTGCAATTCCGAACAGCAAATAGGCCACTGTTGAACCAACCAACCCCACGATTAAAACGGGACGACGGCCAATGCGATCGGACAGCGATCCCCAAATCGGAGCGAACAAAAACTGCATGGCAGAAAACGCAGCCATCAACAGTCCCAGTTGCATTCGAGAAGCATCAAAGTGTGCTCCGTAGCGAGGCAAAAGTGGCAACACAATGCCGAAGCCAAGCAAGTCGATAAACACGACCACAAAAACAATCAGTAACGTTGTCTTTTTGGGGCCGCCGTCAGATGAAGCGTCAACCACGCTTCCAGCGGCTGAATTCGCAGGCGAACTTGGGGTGTCGAAGGGGCGACTACTTTGCGGATGAGAATCGTCTTGGGTCACAGCGGGTTTTCTTCACAGAAAGGCGAGAGACAAGCAATCGAAGGCGTATTTAACTGCACTGCACCTTCAACGTCCAATCGTCATGCCACGAATGTGCAGACTGAGAATTTCATCTCGCCGAAATAGCTGGCAATGGCTTTCACTTGGATGCTCTTGCTTCATCTACCTACCAAAATCGATCGCTCCATTGATGCCCGTT
>CAYTUE010000179.1:0-6195 GCA_964441085.1 uncultured Planctomycetaceae bacterium | reverse complement strand
TTGCGGCATTGGATCGGATTGGGCTGCGGCGTTGGATTGGACTTTCGGGTACGAATGGCAGGTTGTGCGAACCGTTGAGGTGATGTTGCTAGGTTGCTGCCGTCAGCAAGCTTGATACTTCGCCTACTTGTTGCGCCAGAGCGTTCGCTTTTCTACACCAAGTGATGTGACGGTTGGTTCAATTGCTTCCCAAAATCGAGCTGCGTCAACTGGATAGCCTTTGGTGGGCTTCACTCCCGGAACTTGGCTTTGCCAGTAGCGGTTGAACTGTCCCATTGAGAGTTCTCGCACGTACTTCGACACCATTGAAGCCAAGGCGACGGGCATAACTTCTTCTGCCTTCGTGCGAAAGCAGAATTCTAAGTTGGCAGCTCGGTATTTCGAACTGGGACGAGACTCCTGAATGCGAAAGACCAGTTCGTCGTCGAATGCATCGGAAATCAGTGCATCGTATCGATTGCGACCACCATGTTTATCGCACACCACCCATCCCGATTCCGCCTTGCTGGCATCTGCTTGGCTACGAGCCGCGTTGACTGCGCTTCGGACTAGCTGCAAAGTCGCTTCTGATAATACGACTCCCTTAGATCCCGTGGCGTCAACCAAAGTGTTGAATTCTTCCGCAAACATGATGCGGCTTTCGATTCGGGTACAAACAATTCCGATCTTCGCCAAAGCTTCTTCTAAAGCTGGCGTAAGGTGATCCAACACAGATTGGCACTCTGTGACTGGCAGCGCGACATCTTCTAAGTCACTCGCACCAGAGAGCGCATGATAGCCCGATTTAAAGTCAGGTGAGCCTAAGTAAGTGCCCAAGCTGGTCAGGTCAGCAGGCTGAATCCCCATCGTTCTTAGAAAAGCGAGAACTCCGACTTCGAGATTCTGTAGGCTCTTGCCAGCTTGGTAGACCTGCTTCGAATCTGCGATCTGCAAGGTGTGATTGTTGCGGTCTGCTTTTTCGGAAATGACATCTTTGAGGAGATCGGGTAAATCAGATGGCTGAATGCCTTCAGGAAGAATCCACGTGACGGCTGTGATGACCAGAGGCCCAAGATTGGGGCCGTATCCAGCTTCATCCGTCCCTATCAACACGGGCATTTTATTTCTTTCGTCGAATAAATCTTAGCAAGCCAATTCCGTCATCGTTATTCCTCGCGTATTCCAGTTCTTTGGGAACCAACACTTGGCGACAAATGCCGGGGGCTGTCCGAGTCATTCGGATGCTCCATAATTGGCCGGGACGTACGGGGCGATCAATCAGTTCACTCATTGGAATCGCAATTTCAAACCGCCACGTTGTTTCGCCGCTTTCTGTGGCAACGAACCATTCTGGGTTCCATGACCGATCATGCCAACAGGCATCGCTGGTTTGACCGCGCTCGTCCACCTTCAAAACCAAAGCCGAAGAATAGTCTCGATCGACATCAAAAGCGATTTCAAAGCGGTCGACTGCTTGATGGTTGGCATCTCGAACACGATCTGCTGTTTCATCAATCACCAGTGACTTGGCTGCGATTCGATCGATTCGTCCGGCTAAGTAGAGATGATCGTCATCCCATGACATCATCACGAGGCATGGTTTGAGCGATCGGCTGTCTGCTTGTTGAGTTGTTTTGAGATGGATTTCTTCGGCCTGAATCCAACAGTCATCATCCAGTTTTGCATCCAGCCAAGGCTTCTGTTTCGTGGGAGGGATATTGAGAACTCGCACATCACTGATTGAACCTCCGCTGGAAACTGCAATTTCAGCAGTCGCTAACGATGACATGTTGGAATCGCTGCGAGAAATTTCTGCAAGCAGATTGGAAGCCCCTCCCATTTTTCCCACGCTTCGCAGTAAGGCCGCTTGTTGAAAGCGAATGGCGGGCGTTGAAACAACATCGGGAGCCACTGTTTGAATGTGTTTGAGAGCGTCGGCAGCATTGCGATTCCATTGCACGTCGAGCGCTTCTTGTTCTGATGCAACTCGATTATTGAACATGGTGCCCTGCCCTGCATTTGTTTTGGCGGGCTTGAAAATGCCCCCTGCGGCTTCCACGGCATTTTGTTGCTGTTCAGCTCGCACTTGTTGAATGGCAGAATCTGGTTTGGAATCCAGCTGCATCGATTCAGCCGCCACTTTCTGTTTTCTTAATCGTCTGAGTTCACTGGAACTAAAGTAGTGAAACAGTTCGACGGACGCTTTGACGGCTGCTTCCGATTCTGGATAGCGGCGAACGAGTTCCTTGAGTACAGAAATCTGCCCATTCAAATTACCGACGCTTCGGTAGGTTTCAACAAGGTGTTCCATCTGCTGAATGGCGAGCGATTCGGGTAAGCTGCGATTCATTTCAGAAAGTTCGGCAATCAATCCCAGCGGTGCTTCGTTATGTTGAATTCGTCTGCGAGCAATTCCATTTTGTAAAGCAACAGTTCTGAGCGTTTTTTGCATGCGTTGTTCGCTACCACGATCTGCAAGGCTGATGGTTCGACGAGCTTGCGAACTCGGAGCAGGCATGAATCCTGCCAAGAGATGAGATGTTGCAGAACCCCCTTTTCGATTCACGAGAAGCTGATAGTTCGTGGTGGAACTTTCTGAGAGGGATTGCTGCAGGGTGTCGGTTGTTGCCAGCGTGGGAAAATCAGAAAGTGACCTGTTCAGGCTGGCCGTTAACAAGCCGACTGTTGACTGAACGGAGGGCAGCAAGTCGTTTTCGGAATAGCCTAAAGAAGACTGTCGACCATCGAACGTCTTTCCCACAATTCGGCTCACGCTCCACGGAGGCAGCCCTGATTTTGCAATTGCTGATGAAACGGGAACTTCATTTGCGGCAATTCGACAGGCCATTGGCAGTGCTTGGCGAATCCATTCGGCAACTCCATCGCGGTCGTTGCTTGGATCAATGCAAATTACGTCTGGCCGCCATGTGCGAATCCACATTGCAAGGCGATCAGGAAGTTGCTGGAGCACTCGACCGTCTGTTTGGCTTTGCCACGATGTTAAAACTTCGTCCGAGCTTTCAACATGAGCAGGATTGGGGCGAGCAAACATCCAGTCTTGGCAAAGATCATTGACGGCAAGTTGTGCCAGCCGACGTCGAACGATTCGTCCCTGCATGAGATCACTTGCGATCCCTCGATCCTGCTTCATCGACGACTGAATCACAACGGAGCGAAATCCTTCATGGCTACTGATGTTTGCTAGCAGCTGTTTCGGGACATCAGAAGGATCTGTTATGAAACTGGCAACCGCGGCGCGGTAGTTGGCATTGCGAACAGCCGTCCAGCTTTTGCCGCGATTGGTGGACCGAATAATAAGCCCCATGGCACCCACGCCAACGATGGTGTCTGGTCCGGTAAACGTGAGGCGGTGAATGGGCAACGTTTGAGACGTGGGAATGGAGTTCCATGTTTTACCAGCATCGTCGCTCCGGAAGATACGACTTCCTTGACGGCCAGCAACTACCACGGTGGAATCTTGGGAACACACAGACGTGAAGTCATAGATCTTGGCCAAGTCGGAATCGATAGCATGGTCAACGGTGTTCCATGTCAGGCCGCCATCGGTTGATTTCAGAATCGAAGCGGCGTCTCCCACCATCCAGCCAAGGCCATCTTTGTGCATTGTCACATCATGGATCGCTTGCAAGGTGCGTTGAGCAGGAGACAAAACAATCAGCTGATTTCCAATCACTGTGCCAGTGGCGTTTTGTTGTCCAATCACAATGCCCTGTTCGGCAGAAGTGAAAGTGGCCCGAGTCCACTGTGCGGCGATGTCGTGTGTTCCAGCTTTTGCGGATGTCTTGAGAAGTGTCCAAGTTTTGCCTTGGTCTGATGTTCGGTAGATGCCAGCGTGTTCCTGAGATCGACCGGCTTCCGCGATACAGACTCCGTTTTCAAGATCAAAAAAACGAATCGATGAAAGGGAAGGCAGTTTGCTTGCTGGTATGGAGACTGCGTCTGGAATCGAAGTCGCAGACGCAAGGTTTTGCCACGACTTGCCTCCGTCTCGAGTTTTCAGCAAGACAGCCTTTTGCCATCCTGAACGAGCATCGAACTGAGAACCGCCGACATAGCCAATTTGATTTGTCAGAAAACAAACACTGTTTAGGCTACAGGGGAATGGAAGAATTGATTCGGTGAAGGTGGCTCCGGAATCATCACTGGTCAAGATGACCGCATTTTCACCAACTGCCCAACAGAAGCGTCCAACAGAACACACATCATTTAATCGAGAATCGTTAATGACTGCGGTTGTACGACGAATTTTGGTTTGAAAAACACGCTCAGAGGGTGAATCTTCGTTTCGTGTTTGTAGCAGTCGGTCAGTGGTTTGGTGCTGTTCTGGATTCACGTTTTTGGCAGGCAAAAGGTTTGCTGCAAGTCCCCTTGAAGGGATCTGAGCACCCGCTTCATGGCACAGGAAAGGTGTCAGGGACGTCACAGCAACAATGGCGAGCCCACGCAGGAATACAGGCCAAAAGTGGCTTGTATTCGTTTCTTGGGCACCAGTTTCAAGACAGTTGCCAAGGGGATAGAGAGCGAACAGCATGATAGAACGTCGTCCTTGACGGAATCAAATGCGGACTGATGGGCGTGTATTTGTAACTGATAGCGGCAAGTCATGTCAGACCAGTCGGCAAGAGGCAGAATCTGCGGATTTCGAGTGAGTTGGCACAATCTTGAAAAGAATCCTTGAAACGAAGGAACGACCGATCTTGACGATGTTTGTCGACTTTGAGACAGTTCTGTTTGAAATCAATCGATCGGACGGGTGACGTTTTCACCGGCCGAAATACGTTTTCAGCCTCGGCAATTTTAGTCATCTGGTCCCCCACCGGACGAGGCTGCCCCCGGCAAAGGAGTGCCACTGTGAAAAAAATGATGCTTTCAATGTTGGCGATCATGATGATCGCATCAACATCTACCATCCAGGCTCAAGACGGCGGCAAGCCAACCATGGCTCACAAAGTCGGCCTGATTGACATGGCTCACGTTTTTCAGAACTACAAAAAGTTCGAATCTCTGCGAAATGAAATGCAGGCTGAAATTGGAAAAAGCGAAGCTCAGGGAAAGCAAATGATGGAACGTCTGCAGAAGATGCAGGAAGAAATCAAAAAGTACGATGTTGGTAGTGCTCAATACAGCCAAGCTGAAAAAGTGATTCTGGAAGAAAAAGGAAAGTTCGACGCTTTCCGTGCTGGCACACAACGTCAGTTGGCTCGACGTGAATCTGAAATGTTCAAGGTCATCTACGGCGACGTCACATCTGCTGTGACAAAGTACGCTGAATGGGCTAAGTTCACTCATGTGATGCGATTCAACCGAAAAGGAATCGATGATTCCACTTCGCCACAAGAAGCCGTTCAAACGATGAACAAGACTTTCATCTACTGGAACAAAGAAAACGACATTACCGATATGGTTTTGAAGTATCTGAACAACAACTACGCGAAAGCCGCTGGTGCTCCGTCACAGGTTCGCACAGTGAACGGTCCGTAGATCCACTTCGCCAAGACTTCTTGCTGAAGTGATGTCGCTTGCAAAATTGATCCGGCAGAGGTGTCACGTTATTGTGAACTGCCTCTGCCGGTTTTGTCGTGCAGAAAAGAATCTGAACACATGTCAGACGCACAAAATGGGATGGACGACGCTTCAACGTGTCTTCCTACAATGCAAAATACAGTCGCCAAAGCGGCAAGCTTTCACGGTCTTAGCTTGTTTCATGGCTATCCGGTCAGCGCTACGGTTCTCCCTGCAGATGTCAACACTGGCATTGTGTTTCGTCGAACGGACCTTAGCAACGCAGCCGATATTCCGGCGCGAACAGAATCTCTTCAAAAGGTGCCTCGCCGAACAGTAATCGGTCACGATGACACCGTCTTTGTGGAAACCATCGAACATCTGATGGCCGCTCTTGCTGGCCTGAATGTTGACAATGCGGTTGTCGAACTGGATGCTCCCGAAGTTCCATCATTCGATGGATCTTGCATCCATTTTTGTGATGGCATTCTGGACGCTGGCATCGTTCAGCAAGATGCCCCAGCAGTCACTCATCGCATTCGGTCAACCATGACGCTGCCAGCAGCAGAGCAGACAAGCACAGCTAGCATCAGTTCGGATGTTGCAGCTGCACACGCACAAAATTCGATTCAGCTTCGCCCGGGCTTTCCCGATGTCTATCAAGTGTCATATCACCTTGATTATGGCAAAGGC
>CAYTUE010000178.1:0-6198 GCA_964441085.1 uncultured Planctomycetaceae bacterium | reverse complement strand
AGCGCTTTCAAACGACAAAACCATGCCAGAATCTATTAACAGCAAGCCCTACTTAAGCGTGAAGCGAACACCTATTTTCCGTCGCACTCGACGTATGCCATCAATACGTCCTCACGTTCCAGCGCCTTACAGTCGCTGACAAGAAGCGGCATCTTGAACAGACACGGGAGATCGATCTCTGTGCCAAGCTGGCGGACTTCTTTGGCCCCCAATGCGTCCCCTAACACGTCGGGTTTTACCGGAACTGTTTTTCAACGGTTTGTGAGCCCGTGTGAGAACCGACTGATAAACTTCACATTATTTCGATGAGGATTGATCTGAAAACTTCAGAAGCAGTTCACGGTACACACTTTCCGCTTCCGACTTCCGTCCGGCTGCTGTTAAGCAATCAGCCGCAGATCTCAGCCCAGCCGCAGCAAGCGATCGATCGTGAAACTGGACATAGGGGCTCCACAGCAAAACTAAGGCTGCTCGATCAAATTCATTCTGTCGCTGAAGACATCGGCCCAATACATATCCCGGACCTGATCTGACCGAACCTGGCATTCGCCGCCACTGTTTCTCCCACACATCTGTGAGCATTTGCACCGTTTCAGTGGTGTCTAAAAGGCCAAGCCGCCACAGTTGAGCTGTTGCCAAATGAGATATCGCTGACGAATCCGAGGCCACTTTCAATTTCTTAAGCACTGAGATCGCTCGTCGCTGGTGCCTTGGATCATGTAACACGCTGGATGCAATCGCCAAGCGACGAACATCGCTTCCCGTTGTCAACTGGTCGATCGGCAACTTTAGTCGTTCGATTTCTGGCAGCCGTTCGTCCCATACTAAAGGAAGTCGGCCCAACAAACGGCTGTCTGGAGCAAGACGGCTGATCTGCTCGAAAACACCGATGGCATCGTGGCGACGGTTATCTGCGATCATCGATTCTGCGATGCGAACTAAAATTTCAGGCTTCGCCCAAGCCCGCCCTTCAGATTCCAAAGCCTTTTCGAAGTGCCGTTGAGCTGACTCAAAATTCTTTGTGCCAAACGACGATGTTCCGCGAGCAAAATCAGGATCGGACGTGAAGGTGAATTTTCGGATCAGCGAAAACGGAATCGACTTCACACCGAAAGCTCCCGCCTGTTCAAACACCAAAGCCGAGCCGCTGATGTTTCGAACCTGACCTTCTAACGTTGCCCAATCGCCGTCTTTCCATATCGTGAGCGAATGGCTCGTAGCGTGGGCTGATAAGCTTTGCCCGAAAATTCCGCCGACGTTCAACGCAAAGCACCACACGCACAGAACTAAGGAAGGTTTCGACATGTCCACGTTTCCTTTTCAACGACATCGCCCGTGTCTGCAGAAGTCAAAGTGATCGTCCAGCGAGCCACTCCGAATGCCAATTCATCGCTATAAAAGACATCGCACCGGTGCCAGCAATCGCCAAATTCAGGATGTTCTACGGGAACTCGAGCAGCTCCTCGATCACAGCGAATCGCCGTCGTCTGACCGTCTGCCCCTGCATATTTCATGTATCGTTCGCTGGCCGATCGATACGCCTTTGACGAAGGCAATCCTTGCACGAGCTTGATCACCCAGTCTTCGGCGTCCTGCAGATTATCCAACGCAATGGGGTGCCGTTCTTTTGTGGGCAAAAGATCCACAGACCATGATTTCATCGCCAAAGACGCTGTTTCACCGGACTTCAGTTTCGCCACTTGCATAATCACTTCGGCAGACTGAGTCACTTTTTGATTTCGTCCTCGTACTTCGATTCTTAAAACCTGATTGCCTGAACTCATTCGATTGAATACAGCATCAGGTAAGTCGACCAAGGTCAAGATAATCGAACGGCCAGCCGCGTCTTCCGAACCCTGAAAGCGATACTCAACCCCCTGCTGTAATGCCGTCGTGGGCCGCAAAACGGAAAAACGTCGAGGAGCAAAGGGCGGGATTTGAGTGCGATAGTTAATCCAGCCCTGCGCTTCAGCGACTCGATAAATCCAGTTCGGCCTCCAAGCGGTCTGCAAAGAATCGATTGCAGAAAAACCGGAAGCTGTCGCCAAGATCAACAGCGCCAAAACGCCTCGTTTGGAATTTAACAAACGATCAACAGTCGGAGTCATGGCGTACCACCAAAAAGGGACCAGCCACAACACCCATCGCAAAGCCGATGTATTGCCTCCGTAGTTGTAATTCTTTGTTCTTGTCAGGTAGAAGGTTAAAATCACAACGGAAAGGAAGACTCCCAGCAGCCCGATTTTCTTCCAGTGGGTTGCACCTGAATTTCGGAGTATCCAAAACCAGCCCGGAAAAACCAAAAGGAACACGGGAGTCAACGACAGAATTCCGTGGTGCCCAAGCACACAATGAAACAGATAGACCAAAGGAGTTTCTGCGTTGGCATCAATCCCTTTGGGGTTCATCCAGTAACTCGGTACACCTTCGTGAATGTATTCGTACTTTTCTGTGCCGTAGTACGCATAGAACGGCTTAATTCCATCGGTACAAATCACGTTCGTGATCAAGAAGGCTGCCAGCGGCAAGAGGGCTGCTGGAGTATATGCGATCAAGGTCTTGCGAAAGGAAATCCCAACCACAATGAAGAAAGAAAGCAGGCCAAACAAGGCCGCTGGTAATTCAAAACAGCACACCAACGCGGCCGTAAACCCCACGCTGGCAAAATCCTTTGTGGAGGTTTGGTCTGGCGTCGTTCTTTGGGATTCCAAGCGAATCAATGCCGCAAGGCAAAACAGTAAACTGGTGGCTGCGGGAGTATGATTATTCAGCGTGGTCAAAAACGGATTCAACATTGAAGTAAAAGCCGCCATTCCAAAGACAATGGCAGCTGTCAACGGACGAACGTGAAGGGTTCGAAGTGACTTTTCCAAAGCCAACAGGCCCAAACAAAACGGCAGCAAGTTGACGATCAATAGCAAACTTTCGCAGGCCACCTGAGTCTGCTGAAGCATATCCAACCCACAAATGTGCTTCTGAATCCAATACAAGCCTGCGACCATGGTGGAAAACAACGGTGGCTTCGAAGAATAGAAATGGTACTCGTTCGTCCCAGCCGGCTGGTGTCTTACTTTATCGATTGAAAACCAACCGTTGTTTTCTTGAATTTCATCGATCTGATATGTGCCGCGTTCCACAAGAGACCAAACCGTGGACCAGCGAGAACGATCGTTTGCACTTTGAAGCGGCTTTGTTGTCCAAATCGCCCACGACATAAACACCGCAAACAGAATCAGAAACACCCAAACCAAGGCATGCCGGCTGCCGGTTTCAACGGGACGTTTCGCTGCAGAAGAATCATGAGTCGTTGTCATGGGAAGGGGGTGGAGCGTTGAGGAGTGGAGGAGCGTTGAGGAAGGTGCTTTGGAGGGGGGAAGCATGGCGTGAGAAGGCGCATGTTGACACGAACGCCTTTGTGCTTCTGCTGACACAGTCTAATGTGTGCCGCTGGAATTGACAGCTCTTTTCAGGGTCTGACAGAAGTGGATTCACGCTAGGTCTGCGGCGAAGACTTCTTCAACAAATTGACGAGACAAACCCACAAAATGTTTCGGTCTCCGCTTCACCGCTTAGGCTGCGATTTGGTTTTCTTCTTCCTGTTTTTGTAGTACGGCACCAAGGGCAACACATCGGCTCGAGCGGCATATTCTTCCCACATCGCAGTCAGCTTGCGAACTCGTTCAGGTTCGGCTTCAGCCAAGTTATTCTGCTCAGACCGATCCTTGATGATGTTGTAAAGTTCCCATGAGCCCTTGACTGATTTGGCAACCAGTTTCCAGTCACCCGCTCGGATGGCTCGATTTCCTTCATGTTCAAAGTAGATGGCCGAGCGTTCAATCGTTTTCCCTTGAAAAGTGGGCGCCAACGACGTTCCTTCAAGCGGCTTAATCGCGTGACCGTCCTTCTGTGTTGGGTACTGAGCAGCTGTAAGGTCCACGCATGTTGCCATCACATCAACAAGATGGCTCACGCTGTGGTCGATTTCACCATGTCGAGCAATTCCGTTGGGCCAATGAGCAATCAAAGGAGTACTGATTCCTCCTTCATGAACCCAGTGCTTGTATTCTCGAAAGGGAGTGTTCGAGACATTCGCCCAGCCCTTTCCATAGGCAATGTAGGTATCCGCTGGCCCCGGCATGACATTGGGGCCTTGAATCACGGGCCAGCCGTTGCGCGTCTTCTTGGGAATCATGCCCACTTGCAATTCCGCAGAATCCATGGCGGCACCTGGTTTACTTGGGCGAGTTCTCTTTCCTTTGCGACCACGATTTTCCTCACAGCCTCCATTGTCTTGCATGAATAAAATCAGAGTATTATCGAACTGCCCCGTTGCCTGTAAACTACGCACAATTTTTCCAATGCCCTGATCCATCCGATCCACCATCGCCGCATAAACTTCCATGCAGCGAGCTTCCCATTGCTTGTCTTCCACGTTGGCCCAGTTTCCTGCTTGAGGCGAAAGTTGAATGTCGTCGGCCACGACTCCTAAACGTTTCATCTTTTCCAAACGAGCCTTGCGGAAGGCCGAGTAACCTTGGTCGTAGACTCCCGAATACTTGGCGATGTCCGCTGGCAAAGCATGCATGGGCCAGTGAGCCGCCGTATAAGCGACATACATGAAGAAGGGCTGATCGGGAGTCGACTGGGCATGCTGATTGACAAACCGAACCGCATGATCGCTGATGGCATCCGTGTAGTAATATATTTCTGGCTGATACTCGGGGTCTGCAGCGGGACTGATTTGAGTGTTCTGACGAGTCAGCGAATTGGGGTCAAAGAAACTTCCAGCACCATGCAGTGTTCCATAAAACTGTTCGAACCCTCGCTGGCAAGGCCAATTGCTGTTGTCGGAATCGGGTTTCACGTGTGGACTCACATGCCATTTGCCAGACATATAAGTTCGGTAGCCAGCCGGTTTCAGCGCTTCTGCGATCGTCACACAACGGCGATTTAATTCGCCTCGATAACCATCAAACCCGGAATCCTGCATCATGTGGCCGATGCCAGCTTGATGAGGATACAAGCCTGACAGCAGTGATGCTCGGGTCGGACAGCAACGTCCCGTGTTGTAAAATTGAGTATATCGGAGTCCACCATCAGCCAGCGAATCCAACACCGGAGTTTGAATTTCGCTGCCGTAACAACCAATGTCCGAATACCCCATGTCATCGGCCAGTATCAGTACGATATTCGGGCGGTCCCTTTTCAGGTCAGAATCTGCAACATTTGCAGGCTCTGCGGCGTGTGTCGTACAGATGCCGATCAGGCTCATTGCACTCAGTGCTTGCAGTAAGTTCATCATGTTGTGTTCCACAAATTCGTTGATACTGATTAAAATGGCAAAGGACCGAACAAAACGGAAAATGGAGTCATAGAAGAACGGGATGCGTGAATCAACTGTAGATTCACGAGCCATTGTTCGTAAGACACTCCCACAAAAAAAATGCTGGAAATGGCAAGCACTCGACTGAGCGATTCAAGATCTTTGGCAGGGATGACTTTGGCTCAGCATTGAGCCAGACCAGTCTTTTTCAAGCAGCCCTGTGTGCTCTCTTCTTCCAGTGAAAAGTTACCGCAAATCATTGACGCCCACATTCCAATCGCTCAAACTGATAAAGGCTTAGGCAGATACTTATTCCAGACGTCTGTCGAATACTTGTTCTGCGGGGAAATCAGATGGCTCGTTTGTCTCAGTTCGCTTCCAATGCTGGGGGAGTCGGTTGTGTGCAATGCATACTCGTTTCGGTTATGCTGTTTTTTTTCCTTCGGGCCGACGTGCGGAATGGCATCGGCCACCTCACGGTTCCACTTATCTTCGTGTGTTTCTTTGTCGCCTATTTGAGCAGGGATAAACTCGTCGACAATGTGGCACTCGTGCGCGTTGCAATGAACAGCTGCCTGGTTGTGGCAGTGATCGCTACATTTGCCCTGCGTGATCACGTTATCCTTCCCTCTCCCTGGGATCGCATCGCTGGGGCTTCATCCATCTCTCTCTATATGGGGTGCTATTTTTGGCTGCTCTCTGATCAACGCATCATAATCCGATAGCAACTCAGTTGGTGATTGTGATGTCCGCCCGCGACGCACGATGGTCGGCCAGCGATTCTGACAGTCAGTGTCGCAACTGTCGACTCCCGCATCACAAAAAATGCAGCCGAGTTGCGAACGGCGCGTTTTGCATTGAGCATCAATCGTCGC
>CAYTUE010000177.1:0-6273 GCA_964441085.1 uncultured Planctomycetaceae bacterium | reverse complement strand
CTGTTCACCATGTGTTTCCAGCTGCGATCTCCGTCAGCCAAGATCAGTTGCATCGCTTTTTTCCCTCTGCCATGACGGAACAGTGCGTCCATAAAATACTGGGCCGCATACGGACTGCATCGCATTTTTGCTTTCTCAAGCCAAGACAACACACCCTCCTGCTTATCTTTGGGTATAAGGTTGAAAGCCAATGGGAAGAAGTTGGCATGAATACTACTGTGAGTTGTGCCGACACCATCGCGATAGATGCCAGCCTGTTCGTCGAACAATGTGTTCTGGAACGAAGCAGTCGCAAGGGTCGCACGAGCGTCAAACGCATCGGCCTCATGGTTGTTGCCAATCGCACGAGCCATCTCTGCCATTTTCCTGAGTGCAGCAATATGGAATGCATTAACGACCGTATTGATTTCGGTGAAGACAAACCCGTTACGCTCTCTAGGTGGCCAGTCCACGATGTCGTTTTTTTTGCGGTGAATTTCAGCACTACGAATCAACCCGTCTTCACCGCTACGATGCATCAGGGTTCTTGCCTTCAGTGATTCGTAACGCTGCTTCAACCAATGACTGTCTCCCGAATACATCCACTCGGCGTGCGCCATGAAAACCATGTGTGGAGCCCATTCGGTAGGCCAAGTGCTGTTCTCCATTAACCAGTCAAACGTCCTTGCTGCCATCTTAACGTCATCATCTGTGGTGTAGTGGCTGAGCTGATTCAGATACGCATCTGCTTCGTATGGAGTCCGTTCGCGATCGCCGTCCACGTAAACTCCCGCAAAAGTGGTCGCCTTGATGCTGTATTTGCAAAGATCCCAAATTCGATTCAGAGTCTTATCCGAACAGCTGAACGAGCTGGCATCGTCATTCCAGTCAGACGCGAACGCTGCTTGGCGTTCGATGTCAGAGGGCTTAAATTCACCAGGCCAGCCTTCGATTTCCACCCAGCGAAACGGCTGCACAGGCTGCCAGGATTTTGGTGTCAGTACAGAAGGTGGATCTGTCGTCGAGGGACCGACTTGCTCAATATTTCGCATACGAACAGGAGCTGGTACGATCCAACGTCCGGCTTCGCCACTAGCATCACGAAAGTCAGTCACGCCGTACCGCACTGCTCCGGGTGGTTTACGATCGATGCGACCATTCTTTAACTTTTCACCGAAATGAACTCGGTCGATCTTGGGACCATCCTGTGGAATTCGAATCGCAATATTGCCAAAGGCCACCTTTCCGAAATCGATGAGTGTTGTTCGGTTGTCAATCTTCGTTACCGCGACTGGAGATTGACTGGTCAATGAAACCGCATCTTCAGCAGGCACTTCCGGAAGCTCTTTGATGAACAGATTTCGAAACCGATAGGTCTGGCCGTCTTCGCCGTTATGTTGAATCCCGATATGACCAGACCTATCGGCAGAGTCGCGGATGGCAACGGTGGGGACTCCGTTAAGCTCAATCGCAATACGATCTTCGATACACGTGACAACAAAGCGATTCCAACCATTACGATTCAATGCATTCGAAATCATCGGCTTCGCAAAGGCGGCATTAGACACTTGTTCGTGTCTAAGAAACTGAGCTTTCGAATGCCCGATTTTGCTGGGCCAAATCCAACCACGACGTGCTTCGTCAAAGAGCCCACCTGACCAACGTCGGTCTGAACCATCGCATTCGGCCTGATATCCGTACGTCTTTTTCTTAGGTGAATCTTTATTCACATGGCAGCGGAACATCACTCCGGAATTGGCGGGGCCTTCGGGCAGATGGATATCAACGCTCAGCCGAAAATCAGAATACTTCCTTTCCGTTACTAGAAAGAACTCATCATCCGCCAACAAGTGAATTTCACCGTCGACAACCTTCGCTTCGCCGTGCGTGTATGGATTCCACCATCCGGACAGGTCTTTCCCGTTGAACAGTGGCTTGTAGCCACGACTTTGCAAGGCATCGAATCCAACCTGACCATTTGCGTCGATTGACGGCTTCGAAATCGAATCCAGTCTTTTCTCGTCAGTCAGGCAGAGCTTCATCGATAGTGAAACAAGAAATAGAACTGTCATGATTCGAATAATCATTTGCTAAACCAGACGTAGCTTGGGTGTAAACACTGCCCGTCAATCATGGTTCACCTGATTGACAGTCGACGGCATGATGAAAGCGACCATGACTGTTTCAACGAACCGACGCCCCAAGAGACATTCCCTAGCAGGCCGTAACAGTCTTGTGCTGATTAGAAATGATCTCGGGACCATAGTACACAATGCCAGCTTCACCATTTTGGCGTTTAATCGCCTAAGTGCAACCGCTCACGTCGATTGGCCGCCTGTCTTTCGTGTTCACTTCTGAACAGAATGTCCGTAACATCGCTATTCAACTATCCATGCGCTAGCGTTTTTTGGCAGCCCGGCCAGCTGTCGTCAACCCTCCGTTGAGAACTGAGATCTGATTCAATCGCTACATATTTTATTTATTCGTACCGAATTGTCTCAGCCTGACTAGGCTAGTCCTCAAAGAAAGATATCCTCACATTTGCAGCGTCCTGCTAGATCTCCACCTCAGACGCATCCATCGGCGATTCTTGCCCCATCCACATCGGAGTCGCGATAAACCAAGCAATGGTCCCAACCAATGCCGCCACCTTCACAACATCGTGATTCACGACGCCGGTGAAGTAAAATAGACAGGGGACGATCGTCGCGCCCAGTGCGATCAGAGAAACAAGTTTCGTTGCCATATTGATTGCCTCAAACCGAAGGTACGAAGTACGATCTATTCAGTCAGTGCGACTGTCTTCTGAGTGAACTTGCTCAGTAACAGGTAGATGAATCCGCACGCGAACCACGCCGGAATCACAGCATAAGCGGCGAAGACACCCTGCCAGCAGATGAAATACAAGCCCACAGTTACCGGAAGTAGCCAAGCAACCAGCACGGCCACGTTAAACTTTATACCGCTGTGCTCTGCGTAGTCGTCAGTCAGTCCGAACCTTCGCATGAGGTAAAAATCAACAAACACGACGGCTCCCATCGGCCCCAAAACCGTACCGTATGTCCCCACAAATCCTAGCAACTGCGCTGATAGATTCGGAAACGCTCCGGCGAGTGTAGCGACTGCTCCGGCCACAAGCGTCATTGTTGTGCGAGATTTGCTTGGCAGCACCCCCTGAAATGCCAAGCCAGCGCGATAGATCGTAGGATTGGCTGTGGTCCAGCCGGCAATCACGACGCAGATGATGCCTGCCCACCCCAACGACTGAAACGCAAGCAAGCCAGGATTCGCAATCACTCGCCCGTCCGTACCAACGGCCACATCAGGCTGAACTTTAATCAAGGCAGCCAGTAACAGTGCCGCAGCGATCCAAGCCATATAGTGGCCGAGAAACATTCCAATTGCGGGAGCCCAGCCGGAAGATTTGCTGCGAGCGAAACGAAAGATCGAAAGATCGGCCATGCCAAAATGCATGGCTCCATTGCACAGCCACGCAAAGATAACGATCTGCCAAAAGTTAAACGTCTCTGTTCCGTTTCGTTCCTGAACGAAGGTCACTGCATCTGTCCAAAATTGGCCTTCCGTCAGCGACGTGACTGAAGTCACCTCCATCTGAACCAGCGAAACCAGACCGCATGCCGCGAAAACAGAAACCATCCATGGTGCTGCGATATTCGCCACACATGCGACCGTTTCGTATCCTGCGGCAGCGATGACGGCCATCACGATCCCGACAATGACAACCAGCCCGGTAAACGAAGCAGCTCCGAACGCAAAGGTATCTGTGGGAACCGCATAGAAGATACCGAATGGAACCCCAACCGCACTCGCAGACACCGTAACCATCGCACCCGCAAGAAAGCAGAAGAGCAGACCGTTGATCAAATTGTAGAACTTCACCAGCGATACGCCCGCGATACGTTCCAGCTGATAATACAGCGTCATTCGCTTCGACACCGCAATCGGCGTCACTAAAAAACGCCACGTCAGCACAGCTAGGATGTTGCCCAATAACAACCCAAAGATCAAATTTTGCAGACTGGCACCTGCAGCCAAAAACAGCGGCCCAATCATAAATTCGGTGCCGGCTGTATGCTCGCCAGCATACATGCCCCAAAATCTGCCCGACCCCATCAATGCCAATTCCGGCACTGGTTCGCGCTCGTACTCGCCACCCGAATTTGTTCTTTTTTCACTCATGGTTAATTTTGCCGGTCTCTGTACTGAGTTCGCTGTACCGGCCAATCTGAGAATCTTCCCATCTTCAAAGCTGACTGTTCGGAACTAGCCATACATTGCTACCTCGCTACACGTTTGCCAACTCAGAATTCCTCAGAGAGTAGACATCCAATTCGAATTTGGAACTTTAGTGAGTCATTCCACTCGGGCAGGTGGTCCAGTTGATTCTCTGTAGTGATTTCAAGCAAGTTCCCATCGGCATCATTGCCTGTCCTTGCAACAGTGCAAGTTGCCCCGTGTAGTCAAGTGCCTGATGGGAGATTGATGCGGAAACTCCGTCGGACGTAGATCTTCACCTGATCGCGGATAACTATTGCACTCACAAGGATGCCAAAGTGAAGGCGTGGCTGAAGCGTCATCCTCGCTTCATCATTCACTTTATTCCGACAAGCAGTTCGCTCAAGCATATTCGAATATATTGAAGTGTTCTATAACCGAATTTGTCGTCATTCGTCCCTGAACGGAATGAGCCCGGAACAGTTTGAGCAGCAGGAATAGCAGCCTTTGCGGTAACATTCCGTCGAACCTCACCAACAAAGGCAAGGCGGCCGGACTTGCCTTCATCTACGCTCGGTCATCGATTCATGGCAAGTTCTACATCCATGCCAAACGATTGGTGCTGTTCCACAGCCGGTGTCAATACAGCTTTCCTCTTTTGAGAATCTGTCACTACTCGCCGGTTCGGTTGCCACTGTGCCCACTTCCATGGAACACAGTTGCACCGTATTTTGCTTATTCAGCCTCTAGTGTAAATTCAAATTCGGTAGAATCAGCCGAGACTGTTGCTGTCAGACCAGATGTTTTCGCATCGTTGTATTTGACAGGAATCATGGACTTGCCCTCATTAATAATGTCGCCGTTTTCATCAACAGAACCTGGGGCGACGACCCAAGCATTAATGACAACCGAATAGGTCCCGGGCTGAATTCCATCTGAATTACCAGCTTCAGATAAAGCGAATTCGCCTTCGGTAACCATGCCAACTCCGGCAGAACCGCCGTCTTCTCCTACAAACACAACAGAGCCTTCGCTCAAAGGCAAACCAGCCAGAGTCACAGTCCCCGAAACGGGCAATCGCCCTTGACCGTCGTTACCACCGCAGCCAGCAGCGAACACGGGGATCAATAGCAGGCAATAAACAGCAAAACATGGCAGTGATTTCATTTGATCAGAATCTTTTTACTCAAGGGGAAGCCAGAAGGCAACAGGTCTCCAAAGGCAAGCTATTTGTCGAAGATGCCGAAAGGCAAAGGGGTGACATAGCCGAGGCTGTCGGCCTTTGGTTGATCATCACGACGACTTTGACCATCGCATTCATTTCGCCAAAAATTGGAAGAGGGCAGAAACAAAGGGGGCCAGTGGGGCGCACTGATGCTGGTGAACATGGCCGGAAAGTCGCTTTACATTCAACAGGCGAAATTGTTCAGAAAATGTCATATTTGGATTTCACAGCGGAAAACGTGAAGTGCCCAGTCAGCACGGCCTCTAAAGCTCCTACGAATTCCGCTGCTCAAATCCCAACTAAAACGCTAGGACGAATCCTAGTATTCGCCAATCACTTCACCGTCAGCCCGATCGCCGAGATAACAGTAAGTTTCGTAGTCCACATTCTCACTCACGAACCGTACAGAACCGTCGGCCAGAACAAACTGAGCTCCGCCAGTGTGATAACTTGCATGTCCGTTCGCATCAGCCCAATCAACTGTTTTAGAGTCTTCTCGTGCCCGAAGGAATGTGCTGTTAATCTTTGTGAAGAACGTTGAAGTCGATACGTTATGGGCAAAGATTGCTCCGAATAGACCGAAGTGAGGTTTCATCTCACCTAGCATCAACGTATTACTGGTTCCATCAGTAATGTGTGATGTGTCGAATTTGGTCACACCACGAGCGAACATACCGGCAACCGCGCCGTTATTCGTGTGAGGCCCACCACTCCAACCACCCTGGATTCCACCGTCGGTGTTTCGGCAAAACGAAGGAGCGCCAGCCGTGCAGTCTTTTGTGTTTCCAGTGTCCATGGTACCCCCAACAGGTTTGTACATGGCGCTCTGCACG
>CAYTUE010000176.1:0-6333 GCA_964441085.1 uncultured Planctomycetaceae bacterium | reverse complement strand
CATTGATGAAAGCCGTCTTTGGCAACGACAGCAGATTATGAGGCCATAAATAGGCGTAGGGTGGGTCAACGCAGAGCCCATCGATTTCGTGAGGGTATTCTTCCCTTTGTCCGGCATGCAAGTGGACAGTCTTAATTGAAAACGCGGGGTTGATTACTTCGTACCCTGCTGCCTGCAGTTCATACAGAATCCGGTTGTCGCAGCGAGGGATGCCCATCGGGTAATCGCAAATCAGTGAGCGAATCGGTCCGCGGAAAACCCATGTGTCTTGGCTGTCGTTACGGTCGAATAAACAAGCCGACCCATCGGGTTGTTCATCCCACCGTGACAAAGCCGCGCATTGGTGTGGTCGTAGGTTTCGTGCCAGTTCTTCAATCGACGAATCCAAGCTGATGTCGCTGTTGCAAATAACGCTGATGTCATCAGTCGATTGGATTTCTGAATTCGCCCAGTCAAAGAAGTCCGAATAATTAGGACGCCTGTTGATCACTCTTGTTTTGATCTTTGTGGACTGAAGCGGCGGCGTGGCCCCTCCTTCAAGCAACAAGCAAATCTGGCTGACTTCCGGTAGAGCCACGTTACGTGTGAGGGTTTCTTGAATTTCTCGAAGCCGATCCTCATTGAACTCAGGGTACAACGATGTGAATAGTCGAATCAAATTTCCATCCCTTTCAGGGTTTCGAAAGGGAAGCTTTTGCTAAGTGGTGGTCTGCTAGGATTGCTTCCATTCGCGACTGGAATCGGGGAACAGATAACATGGCTCCATTAACACTGAGGTGATCATCATCCCAATAGAGCATGGTGTCGCCATCGCGAAATTGAATCGTATTTCCCAACGTGTACACGTCTTCTGTTTCTAGAAGGTTAAGTCTGTCTTCAGTTCTAGCGAGCATATGTAAGGTTTGATGTGCGGACTGTCTCATCCTTTTGACCCACCCCAGTTCGCTAAAACGCCGA
Organism: uncultured Planctomycetaceae bacterium; assembly: GCA_964441085.1. Lineage (GTDB taxonomy): Bacteria > Planctomycetota > Planctomycetia > Planctomycetales > Planctomycetaceae > Fuerstiella. Next base: position 5,376 of record CAYTUE010000176.1, on the reverse strand, counting down.
AGAGAGGGAAGTTCGAGTGTACCTGATGTGAAAATCTCGCTTCCGATGGGAAGCTCTGGTGGTTGTAGCACAAAGAGAAATTGAGAACTGGGCGCGGATTCTATCAGTTCGTGAACATGTGGTGGCAGTTCGGACAATCGTTGGGCTGGTCCATAGGCTGACCACTTTGCACAGACGATCACCAGCTTGGGGCGATATTGTTCAATGAAGGTTCTTCGGTAGTTATCGAATTCGAGCCGTTGCTTATCGGTCCATGAACTCACTGAATAGTCAGACGGATCGCCACCCTCTGCGACGTAGAACGGAGATGTGGCTGCCCCTGCCCCGTAAAAGGCCAGCCTGATATCTAGATTGTTGCACGCTTGCTGGACTGCTGGGAAAAACATGATGGCATGGCTATCACCAAGGATCAAGACATCCAGACGATCCAGCTGCTTAGCATCGGCTAATAGGAGACCACTTCGGTAGTCACCTGTGTACTGATCGGAAATAGCCGTGTTATCTGGTGTCAGTCCGATATGACGCATCAGTTGTGGAATATGGTACGTGTAGCTGGGTCTATGCACCCAGAATGGAAGTGTTAAGCAGATCGCCAAGGCAAGTGACATGCCTGCAAATACATGTGCAAACGACTGATTTGTCAATTTCCGCGTCCAACGTTCTACAGTAATGTAGGAAATTGCACCAAGGACCAATGACGCAATGAAGATGGATCCAGAGAAATAGTCATCCACTTTTGCTGCAAATACGATTAGCGGCCAATGCCACAAGTAGATTGAATAGGACATTCGTCCAATTGCAACGGTTGGGCGAAAATATAGTAATTTTGCAAGTATTGTCGGTGGTCGGTCTGTCTGCCGGCATAAGTTCATCACGGTGCCGCAGCAGCAGAGAGTGGACAATATTATTGATTGTCCATGTGAATGAGATGGCCAAAGAAGTGCCATCGAAATCATAATCAGGCCGACGTCTGGCAGCCATCGATTTACTTGCCCATGCTTTGGGGATAAATGCTGAATTTGGCTGAAGATTGCTAAACAGCAACCTGTCAAAATTTCCCATGCGCGAAACGGCAGTAAGTAGAAACTAGCACTTCGGTGATGGTGGATGGCATAGCACCAGAATAGGAAAGACACAGCAAGAAAAATCAGATGAGCTCGAAACAGTGTGCGCAGCCGATTTTTAGATTGGTTCCAGCGAAAAAAACAAAAAAGTCCGATTGGAAAGAGGATATAGAACTGTTCTTCAACAGCTAACGACCACGTGTGTAGCAGTGGCATTGAGGCGGACGATTCACCCCAGTAGTTGTTGGCATTTTGCCACATGTAAATATTCGACGAACAGGTAAACGCTGCTATCGTTTGCTCGCTCAGTGATTTCCATTCTTCTCGCTGTAGAATCAAATACCCCATCGCCAGAAATGCAACGGCCATGACACTGATTGCGGGATATAGACGTTTAAGCCGGCGCGTCCAGAATTTCCTAAACGAAAATTCATTCTGTTGGAAATCACGAAGGAGGATCGAATAGATCAGGAACCCGGAAATGACGAAGAAAATGTCAACGCCCAAGTAGCCATTGGGAATTGCATCAGGCCAGATATGGAAGGCAACAACAGGTATGATTGCAACAGCGCGCAGCCCATCAATGTCAGGGCGATATTTTGTTGATGACTGTAAGTCTTTAGGCATAAATAAGTTTGGGCGGCTGGGTTCGAGTCACTGGTTGTCAAGTATCGAGTCATAAAGTTGTTGATAGCGTTTTGCTGTAACTTCAGCACCAAATCGTTGTGCCGCTGATGCCGCAATCTTCTCGCGTTGAAACGAGACTGAGAACGACTGTTCCAGAGTCTGCGCAATGGATGTGGCTGAGCAGTGTTGGGCAACCAAGCCATCAGTCGGAACCACAATGGGTTCAGGAATGCCTCCTGCTGGTGTTCCAATCACAGGAGTCCCGCAGCATAGAGATTCTAAAATGACGTTCGGTTGATTGTCTTCGCGGCTGGTGATGGCTGTGAAGTCGGCACTCGCATACAGTAGCGCCATCAGGCGTTCGTCGTGGATCGGTCCGATTCGATGACATTTCATTGTTTGAATGGGAATCTGCCCAGATCCAACGGCAACCAGTTCGATATCAGATGGGACATCCATTTGATTCATTGCGTCTACTAATAAGTCGAAACCTTTGCGGTAGTCGTCTAAACGTTCTGCCACGATCAGTAACAATCGTCGATCAGTTGGTAGCCCAAATACAGATCTTGCGAAGGTCTGCGGGTAAACCTTGAACACGTCCGTGTTCAGTCCATAGGGGATATGTTCGTGTCGAAGATCTCCAAAAAGGTCAGAATTCTTTGACTGCTCGCCAAGCCATTTTGACGGTGTGACGATCACCGGTTTGTTGCGAAGTGTCTTAAAAAGACTCATTTTCTTGGCGAGCACTTCTGTGTCAAACTGCTTCGCCGGTTGACTGGCTCGATCACGGTCGACTGTGTAGTGAAATATCCCCATAAAGGGGTTCATGTCATGTAATGTCCAGACCATTGGGCAGTGTGATTGGTGAAAAAAAGAGTTCCATGAAATCATCCCCGGAACCCAGTGAAGGTTTAAAATCTTGGCTTCACTAACACTTGCTGTTTCGTGCACACAGAACGTCGAATCTAAGCCAGTCGCAAATAGGTTTCCGATCTGAATTTTTTTCAGAGTTTTCTGCCATTTTTGGTCAGCATTTCGTGCGATTCCAAGTTTGTGTGTCAAAGGGTGCCAGAAACGAGGGTACTGTTTTGGCATGACCTCCATGCCTTGTTGCACGTCGGCTGTTCCATTTGCAGTCAGGAACCGGCTTTGCACGCCGTGGCTCCGTAGCCCATCGTGCAGACGCCGAGCGGCCGTTGCAGCGCCGCCTGTTTGGTTGGTGGCAAGGTGAACGATCACTGGTTTTTTCGAATTGCAAAGATGTTGAGCTGCAGGTCGAACCCGGCTTCGGTTTGACGGTCGACAAGTGGTGATGTGCTATGAACGCCCGTGTGTTCCACATAGTAGCGCATTGAAGCGCGTTCTAAAATGGCCAGTAGCTGTGAAAGTTGCTGCGGCTGTGATGTGGTCGAGTGATACTCGACGAACAGCCGGTGAACTCGTGACAGTTCCGGTTCGCAGTCCTGCAATACCTTAAGCTCCGCGCCTTCGATATCCATCTTCAGGAAGTCCACATCCCCGGCTTGAACGATCAGGTCTTTGAGCCGAATTCCTGAAACAGCCATCGTTCCTTCTGCAGAAATTCGACCTGCATCAGCATGGTCTGGCGAAAAGCGAATCTGTTCGGCTCGATCCCACGCAGCACCCAGTAACACAGTTGCTTGGTTCATTCCGAACGAGTTAAAGTTGTTTTGCAGGATTCGGCAGATATCCGGATCAGATTCAATCGCTGTAATTTTTGCTTCAGGGTGAGCAAGGTAGGCGTAGATGCTTGCTAGCCCAATGTTCGCCCCAGCATCAATGATGACGGGAGCAGATTTTTCTGTTGGGATTCTATAGATGTGCTTTTCAAAAATTTCTTGGTGTGACGCGAGAAACGATGCAGCATCCGCAACTTGGATTGATTTGCCGAACAATGAAGTCGTGGTCGCGTGGTAGCGTGGTAGTCCACGAAGTTGTCGCCGTTCAGAATACGCAAGCCCAAATGGATGCGGTTTCCCAGCGACATTTCGGAATGGTTGTTTCGCCCATTCCGGAACGTGGCTTAGTAGTTTATGAATTGCTTTCAATGGACTTCAGCGTTTGATTTTGAGGCAGAAATTCGATCAGCGATGACTGCAGCAATTCGCTGCGCAGCTTTGCCGTCCCAAAGCGCGGGGCACTCACCCTTCTTGTACTGATCTGTCATCACGTTGTGGAGTTCGCGTTCTAGTAATTCGGAGTCACTACCGATCAGTGTGCTGGTGCCGTTTGTTACAGTGACGGGGCGTTCTGTGTTGGCACGCAGAGTCAGGCAAGGCACTCCCAATGCAGTGGATTCTTCCTGCAGTCCACCAGAGTCTGTAATCAGCACTTTTGCTTGCGAATTTAAACAAAGGAAGTCCATGTATCCCAGTGGTTCCAATAGCTGAATTCCAGCAGCCTTTTCAAGCCGGTCGAGTAAGTTGAAACTGATAAGGCGGGCTCGTGTGCGAGGGTGCAGTGGGAAGATCACTGCGATTTGTTGGGACACGCGAACAAGCACGTCAACGATTCCTGTCAAAACAGTTGCTTCGTCAACATTGGATGGCCGATGTAAGGTAACGGTTGCGTATTGTCCTGCAGTGACATTCAAATCTGATAAAGTTGACAGTGACTGTGCCTTGGGTAAGAACTGTCTCAATGTGTCGATCATCACATTGCCCACAAGCACGATTCGGTCATCGGGATGCCCTTCGGCTTGCAAGTTAGAAATCGCATCGGGTTCGGATGCCAGCAACAAATCTGAAATGGCATCAGTGACCAAACGATTGATTTCTTCAGGCATGGTACGATCACGACTGCGCAACCCTGCTTCAATATGTGCGACAGGAATCCCCAGTTTTGTCGCAGCTAAGGTTGCTGCCATCGTGGAATTGACATCACCTACAACAATCACGTAGTCGAAAGGTTTTCCGTTGGCGTCACCGCGTTGGAATACAGCTTCGGTTCCCTTCAGAATTTCGGCCGTTTGCTCACCGTGCGTCGAGCCGTCAATCGAAAGTTTGACGTCTGGTTTTTTGATCTCTAATTCATCAAAGAACACATCCGAAAGATTAGCATCGTAGTGCTGCCCGGTGTGGATCAGAGTGGTAGAAAAACCACCGTGCGAATCCATTGCCCGTAACACGGGAGCAATTTTCATGAAATTCGGACGGGCGCCGGCAATAATGGCAACGGAGTATGAACTCATCAGTGGCTTGCTTGGACCGTTAGGTCAGTAAATAGCTTAAGGTAATTTGCGACATGAATCTGAGTATTGAGCTCTTCTTCAATAATACGGCGAGATTCATGCCCCATGCGTTCACGAAGCTCATGATCGCCAAGTAATTTGGCGAGAACATCAGTCAGGCTTCCTTGATCACCATCACGGAAGTAGAGTCCATTCTTTCCTTCACGCACTAAGAATTTTTCTGTTCCATCGCCACGGCTGCAGACAATCGGAACACGAAAACACATCGCTTCATTAATGGATAACCCGCCCATACCAGCCATCACGTAAATACTTGATTTTGCAAATTCAACAGCGAGTTCATTCGGGTCATAGATCCCGCCTCGAAAGTGAATCGCATCTTCTAGTCCTAGTTGCGCGGTTAAGCGACGCAGGGCTTCTTCTTGAGGACCATAGCCAACCACCACCAAATCAGTGTCTGGAAAGCCATTGGAA
>CAYTUE010000175.1:1858-6360 GCA_964441085.1 uncultured Planctomycetaceae bacterium | reverse complement strand
GACCCCGATCAAGCTTTTGGCCTCTTATAGAGGCCAATTACAGAAGGCATTATTTAGAGTGTTATCAGAGAGTGTTCGGTACGACAGAAGCCTTAGCTTGGAGTGGCACATCATCAGCTGATGTCGAGATTCAACGTTTGCTAAACAGCGTCTACAGCGGCATTCAACGTGGCACTGGGTCGCATGGCAGCTTCGGTTTTGGCTTCGTCTGGCTGGTAGTAGCCGCCAATGTCCATGGCCTTTCCCTGTACGCTGTTCAGTTCTTCAACGATCTTCGCTTCGTTGCTGTTGAGTGCTTCAGCCAAGCCAGCGAATTCAGACTTCAGTTCGGCGTTGTCCGAAGCGGCCAAAGCTTCAGACCAGTAGCGAGCCAAATAGTAGTGGCTGCCTCGGTTGTCGATTTCATTCACCTTGCGGCTTGGACCTTTGTTTTCAGACAAATACTTGCCGTTGGCAATATCTAAAGCCGCGGCCACAGACTTCAATTTGTCGTTGCCCGTTTTTTCAGCGAGGTCTTCAAGGCTGACCGCAAGGGCTAAAAATTCGCCCAAGCTGTCCCAGCGAAGATGATTTTCTTCCAAGAATTGGTCGACGTGTTTCGGAGCCGATCCGCCCGCTCCGGTTTCAAACAAGCCTCCACCCGCAAGCAAAGGGACGATCGAAAGCATTTTGGCGCTGGTACCCAGTTCCAAAATGGGGAACAAGTCGGTCAGGTAGTCTCGCAGCACATTGCCCGTCACACTGATTGTATCTTTGCCTTCTTTGCAACGCTGGCACGCCAATTTGCATGCTTCAATAGGAGCCATGATCTGAATGTCCAGATCAGCTGTGTCGTGTTGAGGAAGGTACTCGTACACCTTCTTAATTAGGTTGGCATCGTGAGCTCGACGTTCATTGAGCCAGAATACGGTGGTGGCACCTGTGGCTTTGGCTCGATTCACAGCCAGCTTCACCCAGTCACGAATCGGAGCATCCTTGGTTTGACACATTCTCCAGATATCACCGGGCTGTACGGCATGTTCCATCAGAACTTCTGAAGCACTGTTGACAACCTGAACTTTGCCAGCGGCGGGGATTTCAAAAGTCTTATCATGAGAACCATATTCTTCTGCCTTTTGAGCCATCAGACCGACATTGCTAACGTTGCCCATGGTGGTGACATCGAAGGCACCGTTTTCTTTGCAGAAGTCGATGGTGGCTTGATAAATCCCAGCGTAACAGCGATCGGGAATGATGGCTTTTGTATCGTGAAGTTTACCATCTGGTCCCCACATTTGACCTGATGTTCGAATGGCGGCAGGCATAGACGCATCGATGATGACGTCACTGGGAACATGCAAATTGGTGATGCCTTTGTCGGAATTCACCATCGCAAGATTGGGTTGAGCCGCGTAGACAGCATCCAAGTCGGCCAGAATTTCTGCCTTCTTTTCGGCATCAAGTTCTTCAATCTTCGCGTACAGATCACCGATGCCGTTATTGGCGTCGACGCCAAGTTCATCCAGCGTGGCAGCATGTTTGTTAAAGACGTCGGCGAAGTAAACTTTGACAGCATGACCAAAGATAATCGGATCGGACACCTTCATCATGGTGGCCTTCATGTGCAGCGATAGCAGCACGTCTTGTGCTTTGGCGTCGCCAATTTCCTTCTTCAGAAAAGCCTGCAAAGCCGAAGCGCTCATGCAAGACGAATCAATCACTTCACCTTCTTGTAAAGCGAGGTCGCTTTTCAAGACAGTCGTTGTGCCATCGTCGCCTACCAATTGAATGCTGACATTGTCAGCTGCTGACATAATGACAGATTGTTCGCTGCCAAAAAAATCGTCCTGAGACATACTGGCGACGTGAGATTTAGAATCTCGCGTCCAAGCACCCATGGAATGAGGATTTTGTTGAGCAAAATCTTTGACTGGTTTGGCAACTCGACGATCGCTATTGCCTTCTCGAAGAACGGGATTCACCGCGCTACCCAGTACTTTGGCGTAGCGAGCTCGGCAGTCTTTTTCTTCGTCGGTTGAAGGTTCTTCTGGGAAGTCAGGAATGGCGTACCCGTGGTCCTGAAGTTCTTTAATGCATTCGGTGAGCTGAGGAATGCTGGCACTGATATTGGGCAACTTAATCATGTTGGCTTCCGGCGTTTTGGCGAGTGCTCCTAATTGAGCAAGCACGTCAGTGTGCTGTTGATCGGCGGGAAGTTTGTCAGCAAAGTTGGCCAAAACGCGAGCCGCTAGCGAGATGTCTCGTAGCTCGACGTTGACTCCAGAAGACTTCGTGAAAGCTCGAATGATCGGTAGCAGCGAACGAGTCGCCAAGGCGGGAGCTTCATCAGTGAGCGTATAAACGATGGTGGAGTTCTGAGACATGCGACTTTGCTGGGCAAAAGGCGGGTGAACCGGAATTGAATGACGCGGCAGGATACTCGAACACGCTAAGCGACTCATCCCCACGTTGCGGAAAGCACCAGATGGGGAACGATTTTCTCAGTCAGAACCACGGAAAGCACACCAAGAGCAGCAAAAGCTAAGACAAATCGCTCTTTTTGCATCGACTTTCGAGAGGCATCGAAGGCCAGTTGTCGCTATTTAAGAGGAAGTTTCTTCCAGTTTTCAGGAGCCGTGCGTCCGAATTCTCGGTCGATGTATTCGGGTTTCAGGGTCAGAGCGAGGTCTCCAGCAACCGAAATACGTCGCTGATCGGTGTGATTTGCTTCCACAGAATGCAGCTGATGACCGGGAAACAACAACAGGTCTCCGGTCTTTGGAATAATCGACCACGTGTCTTTGTTCCACTGATTAAATGTTGTGACACTGGATTTGTGATCGTGCTGCCAGTCGTAGTGAAACGCAGAACCAAATGGTTCTGTGGGCAAAGTGCGGCCAGAATGGAAGGTGATGGCTGGGCAGTCTGCGGGAACGTCCACGTAGTACACCCACGAAATATCGCTGCAGGAATGGTTGTGAGGCAGCAATGCGGTTGGTTGGGTGTTTGAATCGGTAGCCACATCGCTTTCATTTGCAGGATGGCAAATCACAAACCAGCTTTTTAAGCACTGCAGATCGAACAGTTCGGGCTGCATGCCCAGTACTTTCAAATAGTCGGCGACTTGAATCGCCAGAGTGGCAAAGAAGTGGGCCAAGCGGTCGTCCAGATGCAATAAACTTTGACCGTGGTATTCTCCAGCAAAGTGTTGACCGCGCTGTTCGGCATGATTCGAAAAATTGTGATCGGGGAGCGATGTCAAAAGTAGGCTGTTCCAACGATTGGCATCTGTCAGTTTTGTCTGATACACCAATGTGGGAAATAGGGCGTGCAAAATGGCGGCGGAATCGGCACGCTGGCGAGCAGTGTGTTTTTCGTTGAGTGGTGATCCGAAGGACATCGTTTTGTGATCAAGTAGAAAGGGAATTCGAATCGTGTGGGAACAGACATTCAAGCGAATCATCAGTTCAGAAGCCAGAGGCTTTGTCGCTTCTGCCGTTCGACTGGGATTGCATGGAGTGTCGTTTGGGTACCAAGCCGTGATGTCTGTACGGAATGCAGCATACGATAAGCGATGGAAAAAAGTGACAGTCATCGATGTTCCAATGATCGCGATTGGAAATTTAACGACAGGCGGCACGGGCAAGACTCCTATGGTGGCAGCTGTCATTAAACGATTGCAGCAGGCTGGGCATCGACCAGGAATTGTGAGTCGAGGTTACCGAGCTGATGACACGGGCGAAAACGACGAAAAAAGAGTGCTGGCAATGCAGTGCCCAGGGGTTCCTCATGAACAAAACGCGGATCGGGTGGTCGCAGCAAACAAGTTAATCGCTGATTACCAAGTGACGGCGATTGTGTTGGACGACGCGTTTCAACATCGTCGTATTCATCGAAATCTGAACATCGTGTTGATTGATGCGACGAATCCGTTCGGCTTTGGCTATGTGTTGCCTCGAGGGCTATTGCGAGAATCGATCGGTGGAATTCGGCGCGCAGATTTTGTGTTGATCACTCGGAGCGATGCGGTATCGAAGCAACAATTGCAACAGATCAAACAAACGTGTGTGCGGTATGCTGATCGACTGGAAAATCGAATCGCAGAAGTATGCTTTCAACCCACGGCGATGATCGACTTTTCGGGGCAGAGACGATTGATCGAAGAACTGGCGGGGCAGCCGGTTGTGGTGCTGACGGGGATTGGAAACCCAGAAGCATTTGTACTGACCTGCAAAGGTTTGAAGCTTAACATCGTACAGACGGCCTTCTTTCCCGATCACCATCATTTCACAACGGAAGAAGTACGTGATGTGGCCGAACAAGCGACCAAACTGAATGCGACCGTCGTGACAACGGTGAAAGATTTGGTGAAAATTGCGGATCCACCGGCTCATCTTTTCGCGGTGGATATCGAAGCCGTGTTTTTAGATGCAGATCAACAAGCTGCGTTTGAAGACTGTCTCGGCAGATGATGGCAGCCAAAGCCTTTGGCTTGGAACCATTGTGATCGGTATTTGAAAGAC
>CAYTUE010000175.1:0-1758 GCA_964441085.1 uncultured Planctomycetaceae bacterium | reverse complement strand
GTATTTGAAAGACGATCGAGGTCATCAAGAACAGAAATTCTGAACCAAATCGTTCTGACGAATTCCATCACACTGTCTACAATGCTGTGTGTCGTGTCTTGTAGCCGGCATCATTCCCCGTCTTAGTATCCCTTTCTTTGACTTTTGTTGTACCCAAAACACTATGAACGTTGTGACAAATCTTGCTGAACTAAAAGCGTCTGGGTGGATATCGAAGTCGGTCAAAGAAGAAATTCGAGCGAACTTTGAAACAGCTTTGGCTGAAGGAACTCAGCTGTTTCCCGGGATTCATGGCTACGAAAATACGGTGATTCCAGAAATCAGTCTGGCCATGTTGGCGGGGCACGATTTGCTGTTTCTGGGTGAAAAAGGCCAAGGCAAAAGTCGCATCATGAGACAGATGGTGCAGTTTCTGGATGAAGAAATTCCCTATCTGGATCTGCCCGGATGCGCGGTTCATGAAGATCCACTGAACCCAATCACTTCTGTGGGAAACAAACTTTTGGCCACGAAGGCAGACGAAGACATTCCCATCAAATGGTGGCACAGAAGCGAACGCTATGCGGAACGGCTGGCTCCTGGAACAAAATTCGCGGATATCGTAGGAGAAATCGACCCCGCGAAATTAGCAGCCGGTTCAAGTATGTCGGCAGAGGACGCTTTGCATTTCGGGCTGATCCCTCGGATGCATCGAGCGATCTTTGCGATGAATGAGCTTCCCGAATTAGACGAATTGGTGCAGGTGGGATTGTTTAATATTCTGGAAGAACGAGACGTTCAGATTCGAGGTTTTCCAATTCAGTTCGACATCGATGTGATGATTTTATTCAGTGCGAACCCTGCGACTTACAATCGCAGTGGCAAAGTGATTCCTCAACTCAAAGACCGCATCGGCAGCATCATTCATACTCATTATCCCGCAGAACGTGATCTGGGCATACAGATCATGGAACAAGAGTGTGACGTCCCTTTAGATGGCAATTTTCCAGTGACGGTGCCCTTCTTTATGAAGCAAATCGTGGAAGAAATCAGCCGTTGTGCTCGCCAAAGTCGGTATATCGATCAAGCCTCAGGTGTGAGCGCTCGGTTTAGCATCGCCAACTATCAAACGATGATTGCGAGTGCTCGTCGGCGAGCCGCCGTATTAAACGAAAAGCCGGCTGTTCCTCGAATCAGTGATCTGGGCCACTTGTATTCTTCTGCTCTGGGCAAGTTAGAAGTGGATTTGATGAGCAGTCATCAAATGAGCGAACGACAAGTGCTGGATTCGGTGATGGCAGAAGCAATCAAGAACATCTTCACCGAATATGTAGAACAGCATGGCTTGGAAGAAATCAGCCAGATTTTTGCCAAGGGAGTCAAAATCGAAGTGGGAGACATGTTGCCCAGCGAACACTACGAAAGTTTATTAAAGCGAGTGCCACCAATTTGGGATAAGGCTTTCGAACTGAACGCTTCCGAAAGCGCGGCTGTGCGAGCCAGTTGTGTGGAATTTGTGTTAGCGGGCCTGCATGCGACCGATCGAATCAGCCGAGCTCAAAAGCATGGAATTGTGTCATACAAAGTGGATGAATGAAACGCGGGCGCTGTCGGGCCGTCGACAGGACTAATTCATCATGAACGGCAAGGCGCAGGCGGCTGTGTAAGCGACTGCGACTGCGACTGTGGCTGATTCCGATTCGATCTTTGTCGCAACGACGGCATGGTTCGCAACTTCAGCGGTCACTGTGTGATTCAGCAACAGTGTGGCTCGGTCAC
>CAYTUE010000174.1:2646-6429 GCA_964441085.1 uncultured Planctomycetaceae bacterium | reverse complement strand
AGGCAATCACAGGACAGAGCAGTGCTTCTTAAGCTAGTTGCCAGCAAGAAAATTTGCGCCGTGCATGAATGCTGGGTGATTGGCTGCGGATAGGAGACGTTGGAGTTCGTCAGTGGATTCAATCGGCAGTAAGCCGAGGTCTTCTACCAATGTTGTGGGAAGCTGGCTGAATAAAAAGATGCTTGATTGTCGAAGTGCTTGAATTAACTGAATGGTTTCCAAAGCGTCAGATGTGGGTTCTAAAGACAGTGGTTTCACCAAGTCTTCTGGTTCTGTGCAACGCTGAAGCATCTGGAGTGCGGGGCCAACTTGTTCCGGAAGATCGGCAACCACGGCGATGCGAGTTTCATCGCTTGCGAGACGGCTGGCGAGTGCAACAGCATGCCCGAGATCTTTCCAGCTGACAGTGTCGTTTAAGGGAGCAACGGAAAGCAAGATGAGATCGCTGGTGAGTGTGCCGCGCAGTTGGCGTTGATCCACTAGGATTTGGCGACCTTCTGTCATGACGGCTTCAGGGGCACCACACAACAGGTGTCCGATATTGCCTTCGTCGTCAGGAATGGCCTGAACGGTAAACTGCGTGCCAATCAACCAGCCGATTTCATCAATACTGTCTCGACGAGGATTGTTGTCGGCCGGATTGAGTTCAAGATGGCTGAGACGTCGTGCTTCTGTCAGAGTTTCCTTGTCTGACATTGTGGGGTAGATGCCGCTTGTGGTGCCTCGAATGCCGACCGACGAATCCCAAGCAATCGTGCCGATGGTGACAATTAAATCTGCGTCGACGACAAGTTTGTTTAGGTAAATCCGTTTGCCCGCTGCCGTGCTGGCTAGGTAGACGGTTTGCTGTTCGTCCTCCGGGTCGTGAATTTTGATTGCCGTTTCATTCGTGAAGTTGGCAGGTAATGACTGAATGATGGACTGCCAGCCGTGCCCATCGGAATCAGCGGGAAGCAGCAATGAAAAGTCGAGTTCCGTGCTCACGGTATCAAGGAATTGCTGACGCACCTGCGTGATGAGCTTCACAACTTCTGGGGCGGTTGGATCCACGACAATGCAGATTCGATCACCGGGAACGACGCACTGAGGCAACCGTGGTAATTCCAAGGGTGTGATCAGGCATTCCGATAAATCTGCTGGACATGTCGATGCCGGCTGTTGGAATGTTGGAGTTCCGTCTGGAACTTCCAAACAGGTTTTGATGTTTCTGCTTTTTAAGGTGATCTTCATTTGGGCAGCATAGCAAAGTGAGTTCATTGTTTGGATTGCCGCAGCACGTTCGTCTACGGAATTGCCATCAGTGATTTCTTCTTTCGAACGGTGTGACGTTTGGGCCGCAAGTTTGGTGTTTGAAGTGAAACAAAAGAGCGACAACTTTGGGGGCAGAGTGTGCTACCGCGCATGGAAAAGCCCGGTGTGATTTCACACCGGGCTTGACTGTGCTTTTCAGGTCATTTGTTCGCTAAGGAACAAATGGTCCTTTTAGTATCGGTAGTGTTCGGGCTTGAATGGGCCTGTTTTAGGAACACCGATGTATTCAGACTGTTCGTCGGTCAGGACTTCGAGTTTGACTCCCAGTTTTGCAAGGTGCAATCGAGCCACTTCTTCGTCCAGTTCTTTTGGCAGCAGGTGCAAACCAATTTCGAACTTTTCGGTTTCTGTCCACAAAGCCAACTGAGCCATCACTTGGTTGGTGAAGCTGTTACTCATGACAAACGATGGGTGTCCTGTTGCACAACCCAGATTGACCAAGCGGCCTTCAGCCAGAACGATCACTGCTTTTCCGTCTGGGTAAATGTATTTATCAACTGGGCCACCTTCGTCGGTGTGCAGTTTGATGCTTACTTTTTCAATGTCAGTACGGTTGTTTAAGTAAGCAATTTCCACTTCGCTGTCGAAGTGGCCAATGTTACAAACGATGGCTTGATGCTTCATCAGGTCCATGTGGCGACCGCAGACAACGTCTTTGTTGCCAGTTGTTGTCACAAAGATATCTGCCAGTGGGGCAGCTTCTTCCATGGTCGTGACTTGAAAGCCTTCCATGGTTGCTTGAAGAGCACAGATGGGGTCGATTTCTGTGATGATGACTCGAGCACCCAAGCCCTTCATGGCATCAGCACAACCTTTGCCGACATCGCCGTAGCCAGCGATGACAACAACTTTACCAGCAACCATGACGTCTGTTGCTCGCTTGATTCCGTCAGCAAGTGATTCTCGGCAACCATACAGGTTGTCGAATTTTGTCTTTGTGACGGAATCGTTGACATTGATGGCGGGAACAGCAAGTGTGCCAGCATCAACCATCTGTTGCAGGCGATGAACGCCCGTTGTTGTTTCTTCTGAAAGACCTTTGATGTCTTTCAGAAGTTCAGGGAACTTTGTGTGAACCATTGTGGTGAGGTCACCACCATCGTCCAAAATCATGTTCAATGGTTGGCCATCGGGGAAGACAAGAGTCTGTTCGATGCACCAATCGAATTCTTCGTCGTTCATGCCCTTCCAAGCATAAACAGGAATGCCAGCAGCAGCGATTGCGGCAGCAGCGTGGTCTTGAGTACTGAAGATGTTACAGCTTGACCAAGTGACGTCTGCACCCAGTTCAACCAGTGTTTCAATCAAGACGGCCGTTTGGATCGTCATGTGCAGGCAGCCTGCGATGCGAGCACCTTTCAAAGGCTTGCTTGCGCCATGCTTTTCGCGAAGTGCCATCAGGCCTGGCATTTCGACTTCGGCGATTTCAATTTCTTTACGGCCAAGTTCTGCCAAGCCAATGTCTTTAACTTTGTAAGGCAGCTTTTCACTCATCGTGCTCATAGCGTCAACGTCTTTTCGTATCGGGAGATAAAATGAAACAGGGGATCATGAGAGAGGACCAGGATGACCACATTCTGTCTCGAAAGATTGCTGAACATCTTCCGCTCCTGTTTCTCATCGACTGACCCACGCAATTTAAGGCAATAAACACGAAAAGACAACTTTTTCGACTCGGTTGTCGAGGGATTTCGCTTTCGTGCGTCGAATCGCGGTATGCAGGTCTCGATCGTGAGAGCATTTCTGTATCGATTCCTGCCCAGTTGTTCACAAATCCGGTCGCCACAGGAGAACGCGTTGACCGCAGAATGGCTGCCAGAGCGTTTCACAGCAGGCCATCGTGCGGCCGCGACAGGCAGCTCGAGAGTCACAAAAGAGCGTCTGTTATCCCGTCAGAATGACAAGAAAGACGGCACACCAGAACAGGCCGATGGAGATCGTTGTGCGTATTGTTTTCATCTGAAACATGAATTTAAACTTTGCTGGACGCCCGAAAGACTCATGTTTTGAACAATTGGCTCACGATGGTTTTTAGTTTTTAGTTTTTGGCTTTTGCGAAGAAATTTGCGTGAGAATAGTTCTATGGCAATCCAGAAAATTGAAGCAAGCAGACTCAGGCATGCCCGCGCTGATACCGTAAATCCTTCGAAAAAGAGTTCACGTAGTCCGGCAGATTTTGCCCTCTGATGCTCGCACAATGGGGCACCGTGCTTGTTCGCAACGAAGGTGTCTGCAGAAACTGCCGGTTACGAATCAGGCATCAAGGAACGATGGTTTTGCGGTGAGTTCGACTAACCTGTTCGATCTGCGGATTTTGCATCGGTTCGCAAGTGAGGTGGCAATCACCATGACAGTGGCGCCAAACACTTGAGAGGGCAGGGCGAAGTCCGGACGCCCGTGTTTTTAGTTCACAGCATCTTCGGTGCTGGGTGTGCGGCGTCGTGCGCGGCGTTGTTCTCGCCGTTCGCGTGG
>CAYTUE010000174.1:0-2546 GCA_964441085.1 uncultured Planctomycetaceae bacterium | reverse complement strand
ATCTTCGAGTTTTGGTTGGGGGGCGGAATCTTGCTTTTGCTTGGCGTCTCGAACTGCTCGAATCATGTCCAGAATGCCTCCTGCGATTTCGTCACTGGGGGCTGCTGATCCGGCAGTCGATGATCCAATCATGTGGAGCACGGTATTAGGGATTGACGGGGCAGGTTGGTTGGAGCTACCGGGACGCATGTTTTCAGAGAGTTGGTCCACGATTCCCAAACCGGGCGGTGGCGCCAGTTTGGGTTCTGAAATCGTGCCTGTGACCGTCATGACGATCGGGCCGCTCAGCATGCGCGTGATGCTGGAAGCAAACACTCCTCCGAAACCGGGAGTCGGCATTTTGACTCGAAAATCAAGATTCACGCTTTCGTCAAAGCCAACAGTTCCAGAGGATGAAATTTGAGTTTGCCCCAATGTTTGTGGCAGGACAAACGCCAAGCCTTCGTGGTAGATTCCTTCTTCTACGACAGCAAAATCGGCTTGAGAATCTTTGACAATTTCCAGTCCGCCCGTCGAATTTTGTTCACGAAATTGACCCGTCATTTCAGCGAGTTGTTGAGCCCAATCTGCGGTCAGGTTGGCTTTCACGGAATGCAGAGTGGCGTGTCCAGCCAGATTGATGGGAGCTGAGTTGGCGGTGTGCAACTGGTGGTGAATCGGATCGAATCGAAGGGAGACTTCTCCATTAAGCTGAGTCGTCTTTGACAGAATAGGAGCGACTAAGGCAAGGTTCTGTTGAGTGTGCAAATCAGAAAGAGCTTCGTGATCAAAAACTTGTACGGCGTCTACGTTAAGCCATCGTTGACCATTGTTGTTCGTGGCAACTTTGCCAGCGATTTCTAAACGATCGACTTCGACAATCGGAATGTCTCGCCATGGGACGGCCAGTTTGACGGCGGCATTGCGAATGTCGAAAGCGATGTCTGGCCTGTTCTTTTCGTGGACGTCATTTTCTGAATCATCATTGCCGCTGGAATCCTGCTTGAGGGATGCTGGCAATTCTCCATTTTCATCAAGAGTCAATTGGAATTCCGGGCTGTCTACAGTGATCAGGCCAAGATTGTTTGGCTGCATCATGAGACTGAACAGAGATCGATTCATGGTGATCGACTTGATGCGTATCTCAACGGCACCGGTTTCGTCTGTGATGTGCAGTCCGGTAATTTGTGGAGCTGTGAGCCAGCTTCCCGATCCAGATTCTGTTGTCGCCGTCAGGCCTTTTTTCTTTAACGACTGGTTTAAAACCTGATCTCTGTAGGCGGAATTGATCAGCACGGTGGGGGTAATCGCGACTCCAGAAAATACCATTGCTAGCAACACGGACGCAGTGACTTTGGCTCGGCGCCAATTCCGCCGTGGTGGACTTGTTTTGTCTTTTGCTTCGATGTTTTGCATTGATCGATCCACCACAATGGGCCTGAAATCGCGTGACCGCGTTTTTTACATTTGGTGTGTCAGTCTCACTGTGAATCAGTGAGATGTCTGATAAGGCGCTGCCTGTTTGTTATCACCGATAACCGAAATTTTTGTTGGTGACGCCTCAGTTTTACAGAGATGCCTGTGAGGGGCCTGATTGACTTGCTCAGTATGTGGTATCTGAGATTGCCACAGGATAGCATGAAAGCCTGTTCTTTTTGAAGAACAGTACGAATTGTTCTGCAGCAAGCTTCTCTATGAGAAGTCCTTTCCCCAAAACGTTTCAGAAACGCCCGTCATGACGCTTTCCCTTTGGTCTCTTTGTGTCGCTTTATTCGCTTCGCTTTCGCTGGCCTCAGCAACAGATTCGGTTTCCTTCGAAAAAATGCCGAAAAATCGGCTAGAAATTCGGATTGGCAGCCAAACGCTGGCCGTTTTAAATCACGGACCAAACTGGAAGAAACCCTTTCTTTTTCCTTTGTATTCGTCCAGTGGGAAGAATGTGCTGCGTGATATTGTGCCTACGAAAGCCGAACAGGGGACTACTGAGCAGGGAACGGATCACTTTCATCACAAAGGCGTGTGGGTGTCAGTGGATTCTGTCAATGGCAAGCGATTGGACCATTGGCATGAACGCAACAAGGTGGTGTGTGATTCGGTGACTTACAAAGTCCATGATGGCGGTCTGGGGCAAGTTGTCCTTAAGAACCGTTGGTTGCGGGGACAGGACACTGTGTTGAACGAAACAACAACGATCATCATTCGGCCTGATCGTCTGCTGACATATCAAATTCAGCTTTCGGCAAAGTCCAAAGACGTAACCATCTACGATACCAAGGAAGGTTTCTTTGCCGTTCGAGTGGCTCATTCACTCCGGCAAATGCAGGGCGGCCATATTGAAAATGCGGATGGCATGGTGGGAGAAAAACAGACGTGGGGCAAACCGTCTCGATGGGTTGACTACTGGGGGAATATTGATGACGCGACTTGTGGAGTTGCATTGATGGATCATCCCGACAATTTTCGTCCTTCTGGTTACCACGTGCGAGCTTATGGCCTGTTTGGAGTCAGTCCTTTTGGACCGAAAAAATACAGCAAGGGAAAGCAGCCTGCTGATCCTGTCACGATTT